>JBBQMC010000037.1:0-16235 GCA_038328565.1 Candidatus Limnocylindria bacterium | reverse complement strand
AGGGCGAGCACGGCGAGCATGAGCGGGTAGGCGACCGGCCCGCGATCGCGGCGCACGCCCGCGCGCGATCGCGCGCGCCCCGGGGCGGCGGCGGCCAGGACGCTCATCGGCCGGTCTCCAGCGATGGACCGATGGCGCGCGCCGCCGCGGTGAACGCGTCGCCGCGCGCGGCGTAGTCGGTGAACATGTCGAAGCTCGTGGCGGCCGGCGCCAGGAGGACGACATCGCCGCTCCGCGCCATGTCGGCGGCATGCCGCACGGCCTCGTCCATCGTCGCGCCGCGCAGCGTCGGCACGCGGCCGCCGACGACCCCTTCGAGCTCGTCCCCGATCTCGCCGATCAGGACGAGCGCGCGGCACCGATCGACGATGACCTCGGCCAGGCCGTCGAGGGGGAGGCCCTTTCCCTGGCCGCCGGCAATGAGGATGACGGGACGGCCACCGAAGGCGGCGAGGGCGGCCTCGGTGGCGGCCGGGATGGTGGCCATCGAGTCGTTGACGAACGTGACTCCGCCCCAGGTGCCGATCGTCTCGAGTCGGTGCGCGACGCCGGTGAACGCGCGGATCGCGGCCGCGATGTCACGTGCCGGCGCACCGGCGAGGCGCGCCCCGAGCGCGGCGGCGAGGACGTTGTGGAGCATCGGGAGTCCCGGCAGCCGCACGTCCGCGACCGGCAGCAGCGCCTCGTCGCCGACGCGGATCTCGCCGGCGGCGGCGGTGGCATCGGCCGATGGATCCTCGGCGGCGTACCAGCGCAGGTCGCCGGTCAGCGTGGCGCCCAGCTCGCGGCAGCCGGGATCGTCGGCGTTGAGGACGATCGTGCCCTGCGGCGACAGCTCGGCCAGCCTCGCCTTCACCGCCCGGTAGGCGGCGACCGAGCCGTGGCGGTCGATGTGGTCGGCGCCGATGTTCGTGTAAATCGCGATGTCCGCCCCCCGCGAGATCGTCGGCAGCTGGAGCTCCGACAGCTCGAGCACTGCCCAGGTCGCGTCGGTCAACTCGTCGGCCCGCTCGACGAGCGGCGTGCCGATGTTCCCGCCGAGCACGCTCGGGATGCCGGCCGCCTCGAGGATGACGGCGAGGAGCGACGCGGTGGTGGTCTTGCCCTTCGTCCCGGTGACGGCCACGATTCGCGCCCGCGTCAGGCGCAGGAATAGCTCGACCTCGCTGAGCAGCTCCACACCGCGCCGGTCCGCCTCGGCGAGCAGGTCGCGGAGCCACGGCTCGGTGGTCGGGAAGCGGGCCGAGACGGACGGCGAGGTGACGAGCAGGTCGGCCGCGTCCATCTCCGCGGCGAGCACCGGCGGGTCGACGCCGAGGAGCAGCGCGATCGGGCGGCCGTCGAGGGCGGCGATCGCATCGCCGAGCTCCGCGGCCGGGCGCCGGTCATAGGCGGTCACCTGCGCCGCCGCATCGGCGAGGAAGCGGGCGGCAGCGATGCCGGATCGGGCGAGGCCGAGGACGAGCGCGCGGCGCCCGGCAAGGTCGGCGGTGCGGCGAATCGGTCCGGCGGCAGCGGTCATGGGCATGCGCTCTAGAACTCGCCCACGCCGCCCAGGAAGAGGCTGAAGCCGAGGAGCGCGGCGAGGGCGGCGACGATCCAGAAGCGAATCGTGATCTTCTCCTCGGCCCAGCCGATGAGCTCGAAGTGATGCTGGATCGGGGTCATGCGGAACACGCGCCGCCCGCGAAGACGGAACGAGGCGACCTGGATGATCACGCTCATCGTCACCGCCACGAACACGACGCCGATGACCGCCAGCAGCGGCAGCTGGCCGCTGATCGTGGCAACGACGGCCAGCGTCGCCCCCAACCCGAGCGCGCCCGAGTCACCCATGAACAGCTGCGCCGGATGGACGTTGAACCACAGGAAGCCCATGAGCGCACCGATGACGAGGGCGCAGAAGATCGCGAGGTTCGGATGTCCGAGCTTCAGGCCGGGCACGTCGACGAGCGCGATGAGCAGGTAGGCGACGAAGCTGAAGATCAGCGTCCCGCCGGCGAGGCCGTCGAGGCCGTCGGTGAGGTTGACGGCATTGCTCGAGCCAACGATGACGAAGGCGACGAACAGGACGAGCACGATGAACTCGAGCCCGACCTGCCCGACGAGGGGAATGTTGATGCTCGTGAGGTGAAAGTGACGAACGATGTAGAACGCGGCGAGCAGGGCGACGCCGGTCTGCCAGACGAGCTTGTAGCGGCCGCGGATGCCGATCCCCGTCTGCGAATTCACGTAGTCGTCGATTGCGCCGAGGATGCCGACCCCGACGAGGGTGAGCATCGGGGTCAGGGTGGACACGTCCTCGAGCCGCATCACCATGGCGAGGAACATGACGACGAGGACGAGGAGCATGCCGCCCATCGTCGGTGTGCCGGCCTTCACCTGGTGCCCGACCGGCCCCTCCGCCCTGATGGCCTTGCCGAAGCCGAGGCGCTGGAGGAGGCCGATGTAGATCGGGCCGAGAACGACCACCCCGAGGAAGGCCAGCAGCAGGCCGAGCACGATCGGCAGCTTGCCGGTCACGGGCGCATCCCGGCGGGCGGTGCCGCGAGCGCGTCGACCGCACGATCCAGACCGATGCCACGCGACGCCTTGAGGAGCACGACGTCACCGATCGTCGGCGCCAGCTGGCGCTCGATCTCATCGACCGCCGCATCGGCGTCGTCGACGCTCATGACGTGGCCGAGCCCGGCGGCGAGCGCCGCCTCGGCGATCCAGCGACCGCGCTCCCCCACCGTTACCAGCCCGTCGACGATGCCCGCCGCCAGGCGCCCAATCTCGCGGTGCTGCCGCTCCTCCTCGGGGCCGAGCTCGAGCATGTCGCCGAGGACCGCATAGCGCCGTCGCCCGGTGGCGAGCGGCGTCTCGGCGAGGAGCTCGAGCGCCGCCGCCACGCTCCACGGAGCCGCGTTATACGTGTCATCGATGAGCGTCGCCCCGCCGGCCGCCTCACGGGGAGCCATGCGGTGCGGGGCGTGGCTGCCGGCCGCGAGTGCCGCCTCGACATCCTCCAGGGGGGTGCCGAATCGGTCGGCCACGACGGCCGCCGCGAGCGCATGCGGGACGAGGTGACGGCCGGGCATCGCGAGCCGGAGGCGCCGCGTGCCCCACGGGGCAGTGATGGTGAACGAGGTGCCGGCGAGCCCGTGGCCGGTCACCTCGGTGGCACGCACGTCGGCAGCCGCGCCGAGGCCGAAGGTCGTCACCGCCGCGGCGGTGGCACCGGCCATGGCAGCGACGCGCGAGTCGTCGGCATTGAGGACCGCGAGGCCGTCGGACGGCAGCGCGGCGGGCAGCTCGCCCTTCGCGCGCGCGATCGCCTCGATGCTGCCGGCCCGCATCAGGTGCATCGGCTGCACGTTGAGCACGATCCCGACCTCGGGGCGTGCGATCTCGGCGAGGCGCGCGATCTCGCCCTCGGTGTACATGCTCATCTCGAGGACCGCGACGCGGTGCGCATCGGTGAGGCGCAGGAGGGTCAGCGGCAGACCGGTCTCCGAGTTCAGGTTGCCCTCGTTGCGCAGCACCGGCTCGGTCCGCGACAGCACGTCGGCGACGATCTCCTTGGCGAGCGTCTTGCCCGTGGAGCCGGTGATCCCGACCACGCGCACCGCGTGACGGCCGCGCCACCAGGCGGCGAGGTCGCCGAGCGCGACGAGCGGCTCCGTGACCTGGATGAGGGCGGCGTCGCGACCGGCGGGAAGCTCGACGGGGCGGTCGACGAGGGCGGCGGCGGCACCAGCGCGCACAGCCTCCGCCACATGGCGATGGCCGTCGTCGCGCTCGCCGCGGAGAGCGACGAAGCAGCAGTCCGGTGTCACGGAACGGGAGTCGACCGCGGCCCCCCGGATCGCCGAGACGGCGGTGGGGGCGATGAGGCGGCCACCGGTGGCGGCCAGCAGGTCATCGAGGCGGATCGACGGATGCACGCACGGCCCTGTGCTGGTTCGGGGCGAGTCTAGCAGCCTCATCTGGAGGCCACCGATCCCCCGCTCCGGTCGGGCGGGATGGCGAGGTAGTCGAGAATCTGCGGCCCCAAGTCGGCGAAGACCTGGTCCGGCCGCTCGGCAATGACATAGCGGCCCCACGTCGCCGGCCGGTTGAGGAGGATCAGCGTGACGAGCTGCGGGTTGCTCGCCGGATAGACGCCGATGAACGAGCTGTCGATCCAGCCGTCGATGTACTCGTAGCGCGTCACCTTCCTGTAGATCGGCTTGCCCTGCGCGTCGTAGCCGTCGACGATCGTGTGCTCTCGTGGCCCGGCGATCTGGGCGGTGCCCGTCTTGCCGGCGATCGAGTAGCCGGGGACCTGGGCCGCCTTCGCGATGCCGTCGTCGATCGCACCGGTCAGCAGGCCGAGCACCGTGTGCGCGGTCTCCTCGCGCATGACGCGGCCGGCGCCCTGCGGCGTCGCGTCGTGGTAGGTACCGTCGGCATCGGTCCAGCCCGCGACGACGTGCGGGGTCACGAGCGTCCCGCCGTTGCCGATCGCCGCATAACCGGCGGCCAGCTGCACGGCGGTCAGCGACAGGCCCTGGCCGAAGGAGTTCTGGGCCGTCGTCAGGTCGCCGGAGCCATGCGGGCCGTCGGGATCCCATACCACGCCGGGCGCCTCGCCGGCGATATCGACGCCGGTGGGGCTGCCGAAGCCGTAGCGCTTGAACGCCTCGTAGATCCCGCGCCCTCCCAGGGTGAGGCCGATCTTCGCGGCGCCGATGTTGTTCGAGAGCTTCAGCACATCGGCAGCGCTGATCTCGCCGTGCCCGTAGGGGAAGCTGTAGCGGTCGGCATTCTGGATCCGCACCTTCCCGATGCGGAGGTTGTTGTCGTCGACGACCTTCGTGCTGGTCGTGATCGCGCCCGCGTCGAGGGCGGCCGCGATGGTGAACGCCTTCATCACCGAGCCGGGCTCGTACTGGCGGCTCACGGCCGGGTTGGTGTAGAGGCTCGCATCGGTCGCCGCGTAGGCGTTGGCGTCGTAGGACGGGAAGGTGGCGAGGGCCAGGATCGCCCCGGTGTGGACGTCCATCACGAGCCCGACCGCGCCCTTCGCATGGTTCTTCTCGAACGTGTCCCACATCCGCGCTTCGAGGATGTGCTGGAGGCCGGCGTCGATCGTGAGCTTCAGGTTCGCACCGTTCACCGGCGCCTTGATCTCGCGCAGCGAGTCGCCGATCGGCCTGCCGGCGACGTCCTGGTCGACCGTCATGAGGCCCCGCACGCCCGCGAGTGACGGGTCGCTGGCCTGCTCGACGCCTGCCTGGCCGACCCCATCGACATCGACGAACCCGATGACCTGCGCCGCCATCGTCGTCCCAGGTGCCGCGCCCTCAACCGGATACACCCGCTTCGGCTCCGGCAGGGTCCCGACCCCGTCGAGATGCAGCGCGTTGAGCCGCGCCGCCATCGCGGGGTCGACCCGCCGCCGCAGCCACGTCCACTGGAGCCCGCTCGTCAGCTTGCCGTACACGTCGGCGCGGTCGAGGTCGAGGACCGCCGCGAGCAGCGCCGCCGCCTTCGCGGGGTCGTGCTTCTGGACCACCGGCGGCAGCGCGAAGACCGATTGGAGCTCCACGCTCGTCGCGAGCAGCATGCCGGAGCGATCGACGATCTCGCCGCGCGCCGCGATGATCGCCTGCCTGTTCATGAACTGGCTCTGGGCCATGGCGACAAGGTCGCCGGTGTCGAGGACGTGCCACCAGACGAGCCGAGCACCGATGCCGGTGGTCAGCAGGCTGATGACGAGGAGGAGGACCAGGGCGCGGGCACGGCTGTCGGTCCTAGCGAGCATGCGATGTCTCCGGGGCCACCCAGCGGGGCGACCGATCTGCTATCGGGCTACCTGGTCGAGGCCGTCGTCCGGGCGAACTGGACGGCGGCGTCCGGGATGGGCTGGAGGGCGAGCTCCTTCGTCGCGCGCGCCTCGATGCGTGCCGGGGCACGCGCCTGGCCGATGGCGAGGATCAGCTGCTGCTGCTCCTGGCGCACGTGAGCGATCTGTGCCTGGACCGCGTCGATCTCGTAGCCAGTGGCCGCGACGCCGGTCGATTGCGACAGATAAAAGAAGGCAAGGCACGCGGCGGCAACGATCGCGAGCGCGATACCCGGCACGTTGACGACGCGCGGCGCACGGCTCCGCCCGGCACCGATCCGTCGCACGCCGCCGCGCGGCATGGGCCGGGCGCGCGTCCGGCTGCGCCGGCCGAAGATCCCGATGCCCGTCGCCGGGCGCGCTCCGATGACCGCCATGGCTGCTAGGCCGCGCTGGCGCGGTCGGGAACGCGGACGCCCCACGAGGTCGGCGACTCGAAGTCGAGCCCCTCCTCGATCTCGATCGCGGCGACGCGGTCGGAGAGCCAGTAGGACTCCTCGTTGGCTGCGTGCGTGCGCCGCTCGCGCAGCTCACGCTGGCGCGCGCTGTACATGCGCCGCCGGCTCGACTGGTGACGTGCGTGACCTCGACTCATCGATCCGATCCTCCTCAGGCGCTCGCCACGGCGAGCTTCTCGGCGACCCGCAGCTTCGCACTGCGGGCGCGACGGTTCCGACGCACCTCGGCGGCAGTCGGGGTGATGACCCCCTTCGTGAACGGGCGCAGCTGCGCCCGGTGGCCGCAGGTGCAGACCGGCGGCAACGGCTCCTCGACGCAGTCCCGCGACTCGCGCGCGATGAAGCGCTTGACGATCCGGTCCTCGCCGGAGTGGTAGCTGATGACGGCCATCCGGCCGCCCGGCCGGAGGGCGGCGAGCGCCCCGGCGAGTCCGGTGGAGAGGACCTCCATCTCGCGGTTGACGGCGATGCGGAGGGCCTGGAACGTGCGGGTGGCGGGATGGATGCGACCCGCCGCGGCTCCGCCGCCGCCAGCGGCCGCGCTGACGACTCGTGCCAGGTCGGCGGCGGTCATCAGCCGACCCTCCGCACGCGCCGCCACGATCGCCTTCGCGATGCGGCCTGCACGGCGCTCTTCACCAAACGCCGCGAGGATTCCGGCGAGCTCTCGGTCCGATGTGCGGTCGATGAGCTCGAGGGCCGATACACCGTGTTCTTCATCGAATCTCATGTCGGGCGGCGCGTCGGCCGCGAAGGAGAAGCCCCGGTCGAGATCCGCGAGCTGGTAGCTCGAGAGGCCGAGGTCGAAGAGGACCGCGTCGAGCGGCACGAAGCCGGCACCGGTCGCGACCGCGAGCAGCGACTCGAAGTTCGCCTGTCGCAGCACGACGCGATCGCCGAAGCGCGCGAGGACGCGAGTTGCCTCCGAGATGGCCGCCCGATCGGCATCGAGGCCGAGCAGGCGGCCATCCGGAGACGTGGCCTCCAGAAGCCGCTCGGCGTGCCCTCCGCCACCGACCGTGCAGTCAGCCATGGAGCCGCCGGCAGCGAGGTCGAACGAGGCAAGAACCTCGTCGACCAGCACCGGCAGGTGCCCTTCTCCCATTGGCTGCTCCACATACCTGGTCGGATGGCGGGCCGATCGGCCCGAAGGCGCATGAATGGCGGGGAGGCGACGACCGTCATGCCGCCGCTCCCCCTAGATCCCGAGGTCGGCGAGGTGTTCGGCGAGTGCCTCCGGCTGCTCCTCGATCTGGCTGCGGTACGGCTGCCACCGCGCCGGCGACCAGAGCTCGAGCCGATTGAGGGCACCCACCACGACGACCTCGCCGCTCTCGATCGACGCGTACTCGCGCAGGTACGACGGCACGAGCACGCGGCCCTGGCGGTCGAGCTCCACGTCGACCGCGCCAGATGACATGAAGCGGGCGAATTCCCGCGCTCGCGCGTTCGTCACGGGCAGGGCGCGGAGCTTCGACGCCAGCTCGTCCCACTCGGGACCCGGAAAGATGGCGAGACACCCGTCCAGCCATCTGGCGAGCGTCGCCCCCTCGGCCAGGCGCGGGCGGAAGCGCACCGGGACGGCCACCCGTCCCCGGTCGTCGAGCGCGTGACGGAACTCGCCCGTCAGAAAGGTCGCGCGTTCCATGCTGCATGCCGCCCTGCATTCCGGTTTCCCACTCTCCCCCACTTTCCCCCATCTGTCACCACAGAGCGCCACTATACCGTGCCAAGCCTCCCCGTCAAGACGTTTTTCGCGCGATCGCCTGATTTGGGGCCGGTACCCTCGTCATCGAGGCACAACGACGAAGGCCGCCCCCGTGGAGGGGCGGCCTTCTGAGCGGGCGGACGTAGATGTCCCTCAGGCGGCTCAGCCGCCGGGCGCACCCCACGGACCGCGACCGCCGAGGTGATCGGGCCAGGTGCCGTCGGTGATCTCGCCGACGATGTGCGTGCGCAGCTCGTCCGCACGGGCCTGGGTCAGATCGCCCGCCGACACGGCGGCGGCGAGCGCGTCGTCGAGCGCGGTCGTGACGGCCGCGGAGACCGTCGCGTAGTCGACGCCCTTCGCCGTGGCGACCTCCTTCAGTGAGTCACCGCTGCGCAGCCTTGCGGTCAGCTCGGCCGGCGTCAGCTTGACGGCCGTCGCGGCCGCGTCGACGAGCCCGCCGAACGCGACCCCACGCCCGGGTCCGCCCGCATGGCCGCCGAACGGACCGATGTGGCCGAGCAGGCCGCATCCGTCGCCGGTGGCGGCGTCGATGCGTGCCTTCATCTGGGTGGCCTGCGCGGCCGTCAGGTCGCCGGCCTTGGCAGCGGCGTCGATCGCCGCTGTTGCCGCGGCCTTGGCGGCGGCGGTCACCTTGTCCGTCGTCGTACCCAGCTGGCCGGCGAACGTGTCGAGGAATGTCTGGCAATACGTGCCCATGGAGGCCAGGCCAGCCGTGGCCGGCGTCGTTGTGGTTGTCGAAGGCGACGTCGATGTCGGAGGTGCCGCAAGGACGGCGCTCATCAACGTGCCGCCGACGAGGGCGGCGGCAACGAGTCCGCCCGCCAAAGCGAGGTTCTTGATCGATCTCATGTCGGTCCCTTCAGAGGTGGGCGGGCCTCGGGCGAGGCCACCGTCGACATGACGCTACGTGGCGATTCTTGCGAAATCCTGAGAATCGGCCCGATCAGGTCTCCGCGGACGTCAGCCGCTTGTAGCGCAGGGTCCCGTCAGCCCCGCGGTAGACGCCGCGGATGATGAACGGTCCCGATCGGTCACGGATGTACGACAGCCCGGTGTAGCCACCGCCGGTCGTCATCCATGACAGGTGCCCGCCGCTCTCGACCCGGTCGACGCCGGCGTACGACTGCTGGTCGAAGCGACCCTCGAGCGACTCGGTCACCGAGCCCGAACCGTCGATCCGGAAGAGCGTGTAGGTACCGGGTGCGACCGAGACCTCGTAGCGCAGAAAGACGTCCTCCGGCGCGGGCGTGAGCTCCGGGGTCGGCGTCGGGCCGGTCGGAACGGAAGTCGCGGTGGCCGTCGAGGTAGCGGTCGAGGATGGCGTGGCCGACCCCGACGGGGTCACGAAGGCGATGGGCAGGCGACCCGTTGCCCACGCCACCGCCCCGGCCGCGCCGACGAGCAGCACCACGAGGCCAAGGATGAGCCAGGCCGGGCTGCGACGCCGGCGGCTTGGAGCCCGAGCCGCCGCCACGACCGGCTCGATGCGGGGCGCGGGGCGGCGGAGCGCCTCGAGCTCGTCGGTTGGGATGACGAGTACGCCACGCAGGTACCGCGGACACGTGCCATAGCCGCGGTCGAGGCAGACCTTCGACTGCTGCTCCGTCGAGAGGGGTGCCGGATCGCCGAACGCGTAGCACCGATGGGCCTCGGCAGGCTGGTCCTCGTAGCCGACGCGGTCGTTCGCGAGCCCGAGAAACGGGCAGACGTTCTCCGGGCGGCTGGCGAGCTGGGCAAAGAGGGCGCGGCGATCCGCCTCGCGCACCGCCTCCGCGGCGGCCTCTTCCTGCTTCCTGCGTCGCCCGAACACGCCGGCAGTCTACCCTGCGCCCACCGGCCCCTGAATCCCCCGCGGCGGGGGTACGAATGCCCCATTGAGGTCCTGCTCCGCGCACTCCTACGCTGCTGGAGCAGCGCGGCCGCGCACCGCGATCGCGCACGACCAGCGAGGGACCCAGTACCACCGTGGCGCTCGAACCGATCGACGATGGAGGGCGGACCCCCGTCCCCCGCCGGGGACGGATCCGGCGCTGCTCCGTGCGCTACGTCGCCATCCTCCCGGTGCGACCGGGGAGCGATGCGAGCGTCCAGGTGACCTGCCTGCTCGGGGGCGCCGAGCATCCGCTCCCCCTCGGGACGATGGACGAGGCGCGGCCGATCTGCAACGCCTGCACAGCGCGTTCGGTGTGGCGCGCCGACGAGGACTGACCACCCGCGAAGAGATCCCTGGAGTGCGGCCTGTAAGCCGAGTTCTGTGCCACCGCCCGATTCGCATCGGTCGATGGCGACGACCATCCATCTCGGATGCCGGTTGCCCGACACCTCCGCGCGACCTACCCGAGGGCTGAGCGAGCAGCATCCTCGCAGCCTCGCGGCCGCGGTTGCGCCCTCCTATTCGGTCTTGCTCCGGCTCGAGCTTGCCCGTTTCACTCCCGCTTGCGCGGGCATCGTCACTGTGGCGCTGGTCCTCGCCTCACGGCGGACGGGTGTTACCCGCGAGCCTGCTCTGTGGAGCTCGGACTTTCCTCGAACACCGCCTCTCGACGATCGTGTCCGCGGTCGTCCGGCCGCCTCCAGGGATGGTGATTGTACCCGCGGGACATCGCCGCCCTTTGGTCGGTGCTCGCGGGCGGGCGGAAGACACACATCAGGCCGGCCAGCCGTCGATCGCGATGTTGCTCAGCCGATCCGCGTCCTTGTTCCGCTCGCGCGGGACGTGGCCGACGGTGTAGCCCGCCAGGCGCCCGAGCTGCGCCATGACGCGCCGATGGATCGGCTGGAGGTCCGGATGCTTGACGCGGTACATGCCGATGATCTGGCGCGCGACGAGCTGCGAGTCCATCCGCAGGTCGACGTGCGTGGCGCCGACCTCGAGCGCGCGCTGGAGCGCCAGCTCGACCGCCGTCCACTCGGCGACGTTGTTCGTGGCCCGGCCCAACGGCTCGGCGATCTCCGCCACGACGTGGCCGTCATCGGCGTCGACGAGGATCGCGCCGGCGCCGGCGGGGCCAGGGTTGCCGCGGGCGGCGCCGTCGGTATGGATGAGCAGACGCATCGGTCCGGTCAGGTGATCCCGGCCTTCTGGATGTCGCCCACGACCTCCATGATCGCGCGCGTGATGTTGATGCCGCGCGGGCAGGCCTCGACGCAGTTGAACACCGTCCGGCAGCGCCACACGCCATCCGCGTCAGCCATGATCTGCAGCCGCTCCTCGTGGGCGTGGTCGCGCGAGTCCCTGATGAACCGATGCGCGTTCACGATCGCCGCCGGCCCGACGTAGTCGGGGTTCGACCAGAAGACCGGGCACCCGGTCGTGCACGCGGCGCACAGGATGCACCGGCTCGTGTCCTCGTACAGGTCGCGGTCGGCTGGCGACTGGCGCCGTTCCTTCCCGTCGGCGGGGATCTCGTCGTTGACGAGGAACGGCATCACCGATCGGTGCTTTTCCCAGAACGGCTCCATGTCGACGAGCAGGTCCTTCACCACCGGCATGCCGCGCAGTGCCTCGACCGTGATCGTCGTGCCGGCGTCCTTGACGAGGAGCTCGCAGGCGAGCCGGTTGCGGCCGTTGATGAGCATCGCGTCGGAGCCGCAGACCCCGTGCGCGCAGGAGCGGCGGAACGTGAGGGTGCCGTCCTGGTACCACTTCACCTCGTGCAGCAGGTCGAGAACGCGGTCCGATGGCTCGGCCGCCACCGTGTACTCCTCCCAGTGAGGCTCCGGGTCGGTCTCCGGGTTGAAGCGGCGGATCCGCAGCTGGACGTCCATCGCGACCAACCCTAGTACACGCGCGGCTTGGGCTCGAACTCGCCGAGCGTGACCGGCTTGTAGTCGAGCCGCGGCGTGGCGCCGTTGGCGCCGCGGAACGCGAGCGAGTGCCGCATCCAGTCGACGTCGTCGCGGTCCGGGAAGTCCTCGCGCGCATGGGCGCCGCGGCTCTCGTGGCGAGCCAGGGCGGAGCTCACCGTCGCCTCGGCGCAGTCGATGAGGTAGCCCAGCTCGAGCGCCTCGCCGAGGTCGGTGTTGTAGCGGCACCCCTTGTCGTCGACGAGGAGGTGGGCGGCCCGCTCGCGAAGCGCGGCGACCTCGTCACGGCATTCGGCGAGGAGGCGTTCGGTGCGGAAGACGCCGCACTTCGTGAACATCACCTCCTGGAGATCGCGCCGGATGGTCGCCGGCCGCTCACCGTCCGTCGCGGCCAGCAGACCGGCGACCGTCGCCTGGGCCGCAGCCTCGGCCTCGAGGTCGGGGACCGGTGGCGGCGCATCGCGCAGGTAGCGCGCCATGTCGACGCCGGCGCGGCGACCGAAGACGAGGATGTCGAGCAGGGAGTTCGTCCCCAGGCGATTCGCGCCGTGGACGCTGACGCAGGCGCACTCGCCGGCCGCGTAGAAGCCGGGCGTGACGCCGGCCTTGCCGTCGCCGAGGACGCGGCCGTCGACATCGGTCGGGATGCCGCCCATCGCGTAGTGCGCGGTCGGCTGGATCGGGACGAGGTCGGTGAGCGGGTCGAGGCCGAAATAGGTGCGGATGAAGCCGCTCATGTCGGGCAGCTTCTTGTCGAGCACCTCCGAGCCGAGGTGGCGGACATCGAGATAGACGTAGTCGCTGCCGCCGATGCCGCGCCCCTCTGCGACCTCGAGATAGATGCTGCGCGACACGACGTCGCGGCTGGCGAGGTCCTTCATCGTCGGCGCGTAGCGCTCCATGAAGCGCTCGCCCTTGTCGTTGACGAGGAAACCGCCCTCGCCGCGCATGGCCTCGGAGAGCAGGAAGCCGAGCTTGTACATCCCGGTCGGGTGGAACTGGAACATCTCCATGTCCTCGAGCGGGATGCCGCGCCGATACGCGATCGCCACCCCGTCGCCGGTGAGCGTGTGCGCGTTGCTCGTGACCTTGAACATCTTTCCGAAGCCACCGGTCGCGAACAGGACGGCGCGGGCGCGGAACGAGTGGAGCTCGCTCGACGCGAGCTCGATCGCGATGACCCCGCCGATCGGCCCGGCCGGCCCGCCGGCGAGCGCCATGTCGACGACCTGGAACTCGTCGAAGAACGTGACCTCGTGCTTGATGCACGGCTGGTAGAGGGTCTGGAGGATGGCGTGACCGGTGCGGTCGGCAGCGAAGCAGCTGCGGCGCACCGGGGCCTCCCCCCGGTTTCGGGTGTGGCCGCCGAAGCGGCGCTGGTCGATGAGCCCCTCCGGGGTGCGGTTGAACGGCAGGCCGAGGTGCTCGAGGTTGATGATCGTCTCGACGGCGTCATGGCACATCACCCGCGCGGCGTCCTGGTCGACGAGGTAGTCGCCGCCCTTCACGGTGTCGAACCAGTGCCACTCCCAGTGGTCTTCCTCCGTGTTGCCGAGCGCGGCACACACGCCGCCCTGGGCGGCGCCGGTGTGGGAGCGGGATGGGTAGAGCTTGCTGATGACCCCGATGCGCGCCTCCGGCCCGAGGTCCTTCTTCAGCTCGAGCGCCGCGTAGAGGCCCGCGCCGCCCGCCCCGACCACGAGGCCGTCGAGCTCGTGGACGCGGACGCCGGGCGTCCGCGCCAGGCGGGTTGAGGTGGCGGGGACCATCGGTCCGGTCACGAGAAGGGTCCCACCGGCGGTGCGGTGTCCGGGTTGAAGAAGATGACCACGAGCAGCCCGAGCAGGATCCACACGACCGCGACCGCGCCGAGCAGGATGACGAGCAGGCCACGGGCGGTGCGGTTGGCGACGTAGTCACCGATGACGATGCGCGCGCCGTTCACGCCGTGGACCATCGCCAGCACGAGCAGGAGCGCGTCGTAGATCCGCCAGAACGGCGTCCCCCAGCGGCTCGTGACGAAGGCGAAGTCGATCTCCTGCCCGCGCAGTGCGACGAGCACGTGCATGATCAGCATATGGCCGAGCGCCATGAGCACGAGGATCAGGCCGCTGATCCGCATGAAGTACCACCAGAACCGGTCGCGGCCCGGCTCCTCCGGCCGCGGCCGGGCAGCCCGCGATGGGTTGCGGCGGTAGATCGTGCGGGCCGGTCGGCCGGCGGTGGCGGGGGCGCTCACACCGAGTGCCACGGGGCGTAGGGCGTGATCATGATGATGCCCAGCGGGATCATCGCCGCCACGGTGGCGACGACGACGCCGTACGTAAGCGGCCGGTAGTAGACCGTGAGCCGCGGCCAGAAGTCCATGGCGATGACCCGCAGCCCGTTGAGCGCGTGGTACACGAGGGCGGCCATGAGCAGGATCTCGCCGAGCCGCGCCGGCAGGTTGCGGAACAGGCCGACCGCAACGTTGTAGACGTCGGGGCCGAAGAGCACGGTCGAGGTCTCGACGACGTGCATGAACAGGTAGAGGAGCACGCCCAGCCCGGAGGCGCGATGCCCGAACCACGCGAGCTGCGACCAGCTGACCTGGTAGCCGAACAGCCGGATCATCGGGGCTCCTGCTTGCTGCCTCCTGCTGGACCGATGGACACCGCCGGGCGGCGGGTCGCTGAACGTGACGGGCGGCCCGATTCTAGCGCGGACTACCCGGCGATCGCGCCGAACTCGGGGTGCGGGAGGTCCTGCATCGGGGCGGTGAGGCCGTGTTGTCGAGCGTCTAGCCGCGAACGCGGCCCGCGACCGCCGCCGCGAACTCGCGCGTCCCGGCCGTGCCGCCGAGGTCGTATGTCACCGTCGTCCCCTCGGCGATCACGTCGCGCACCGCGGTCTCGACCGCGCTGGCCGCATCGGTCTCGCCGAGATGGCGGAGCATCAGCGCGCCGGAGAGGATGAGGGCGGTGGGATTCGCCTTGTTCTGGCCGGCGTACTTCGGCGCCGAGCCGTGGACCTGCTCGAACACCGCCGCCTTCTCGCCGATGTTCGCGCCCGGCGCGACGCCGAGGCCGCCGACCAGCCCCGCCGCCAGGTCGCTCACGATGTCGCCGTACAGGTTCGGCAACACGAGCACGTCGTAGAGCTCCGGCTTCTGGACAAGCTGCATGCACATGTTGTCGACGATGCGGTCCTCGAACTCGACCCGGCCCGCATAGTCCGCCGCCACCTGGCCGCAGCTCTCCAGGAAGAGGCCGTCGGAGAGCTTCATGATGTTCGCCTTGTGGACCGCCGTCACCTTGCGGCGGCCATTCCGGACGGCGTACTCGAACGCGTAGCGCGCGATCCGCTGGCTGGCGGCGCGGGTGATGATCTTGATGCTCTCGGCGGCGTCGGGGCCGACGCGGTGCTCGATGCCGGCGTAGAGATCCTCGGTGTTCTCGCGCACGATGAGGAGGTCGATCCCCTCGTAGCGCGTCTGGACGCCCTTCATGCTCCGCGCCGGGCGGACGTTGGCATAGAGCTCGAGCGCCTGCCGCAGGCCGACGTTGACGGAGCGGAACCCGGACCCGACCGGCGTCGTGATGGGTCCCTTGATCGCGACCCCGTTGGCGCGGATCGACGCGATGACCCGTTCGGGAAGCGGCGTGCCCTCACCGGCGATCGTTGCCTCCCCGGCCTGCTGGACGTCCCAGGCGAAGCCGATGCCGGTGGCCTCCAGCACGCCGCGCGTGGCGTCGGCGAGCTCCGGCCCGATCCCGTCGCCCGGAATGAGCGTGACGGCGTAGGTCACTGCTGTCGTCGTCCTCGTGTGCCGCCGATCAACGCGTCGGCGTTCGGGGCCGAAGTGTAGGCGGCGCGCCGCCCCGATGCCGGCCGGCCCGGTAGAATCGGTCCATCCCGTGCGGCTGCTGCCCTCCCGACGTGCGCGCGCCGCGCGGTCGATTCCGACTCACTGCAGGAGAAGCGAGTGAAGCTTCAGGAGTACCGGAGCAAGGAGATCCTTGCCCGCTACGGTGTCCCGCTGCTTGCCGGCGAGACGGCGACGACGCCCGGCGAGGCGCGTGATGCCGCCGCGCGGCTTGGCGGGCCGGTGGTGGTGAAGGCACAGGTTCTCGTCGGCGGGCGCGGCAAGGCCGGGGGCGTGAAGCTGGCATCCACGCCGGACGAGGCCGAGGCGCGCGCGCGCGACATCCTCGGCATGGACATCAAGGGCATCACGGTGCGGACGGTCCTCGTCGCGCCGGCGGCCGAGATCGCGAAGGAGTACTACCTCGGCCTCATCCTCGACCGCGCATCGAAGGCGATCACGATCATCGCCAGCGCGGAGGGCGGGGTCGAGATCGAGGAGACGGCCCGGACGAAGCCCGAC
>JBBQMC010000036.1:0-16394 GCA_038328565.1 Candidatus Limnocylindria bacterium | reverse complement strand
CATCGGCAGCACGCTTGTCGAGCGGCTGCTGGCCGACGGCTGGGATGTCGTCGCAATCGATTCGTTCGACGACTTCTATGCTCGTGCCCGCAAGATGCGCAACCTTGCCACGGCGCAGGGGCAGCCCCGCTTCGAGCTCATTGAGGCGGCCACCACCGACGCCGATGCCCTGCGTGCCGCCTTCGACCGCGCGCGACCCGATGTCGTCTTCGACCTGGCCGCGCGGGCCGGGGTGCGTCCCTCGATCGCCGACCCGGACGGCTACGTGGCCGCGAACGTCGTGGGCCTCCAGCACACGATCAACAACGTTGCCCGCCACGGCGCGCGCCTCGTCTTCGCCTCGTCGAGCTCGATCTACGGCGTCGACGACCGCCTGCCGTTCCGCGAGGACCAGGCGCGCGGCCGCCCGATCTCGCCGTACGGGGCGACGAAGGTGGCGGGCGAGGCACTGTGCCATGCGCACCACGCGGTGACCGGGCTGCCCGTTGGCGTCGCACGCCTGTTCACGGTCTTCGGCCCGCGCCAGCGCCCCGACCTTGCGATCCACGCCTTCGCGCGCCGCATCGTTGCCGGCGAGCCGATCGAGCTGTTCGACGAGGGACGTCCCCTGCGCGACTACACCTACGTCGATGACCTCGTCGATGCGCTCGTGCGGATGGCCGGCGTCGCGGACGAGTACCTCGTCGTCAACCTCGGGAGCGATCATCCCGTGACCGTCAGCCAGATGGTCGCCGAGCTCGAGCGGGCGCTCGGCACCACCACCGAGCACGTCATGCTCCCCGCCCAGCCGGGTGACGTGCCCGGCACGCACGCGGACGTGAGCCGGGCGCGCGAGCGCCTCGGGTGGCAGCCCACGACGTCGTTCGCGGCTGGGATCGAGCGATTCTGCGCCTGGTTGACCGCCGAGCTCGCCGCGGAGGGACGCCAGCCCGCCTGACGGGTCAGCGTGTCGCGGGCACCTGGTCGGGCTGACCGATCGCGATGAGCAGCAGGCCGGCAGCCTCGACCCGCGCCCGCTCGAGGGCGTCCCGCGCGTCGAGCAGGACCCGTCCGCGCATGGCGGCCGCGATGGGCGCAAGGTCGGCGGTGACGTACTCGGGCCATTCGGTGGCGAGCACGACGGCGTCGGCGCCGGCGGCGGCGGCGAGTGGGTCGGCCGCGATCTCGATCCATGGCTCGCGGGCACCAACCGCCTCCGCGGCCTGTGGGTCGCAGGCCACCACGTTCGCTCCCGCGTCGCGCAAGACGGCGGCGAGCGCGAGGGCCGGCGAATCCCGGGTGTCGTCGGTGCCCGCCTTGAACGCGAGGCCAAGCAGCGCGATCCGCGCCCCGCGGACCCCGTCGGGGATGGCGTGCTCGAGCCGTGCCACCGCGCGCCGCGGCTGCTCGCGGTTCACCGCGTCGACCGCGCGGGCGAGCGTCATGTCGACGCCGTGGGCGCCGCCCATGGCGATCATCGAGCGCACGTCCTTCGGCAGGCACGAGCCGCCGTAGCCGATCCCGGGGCGGAAGTAGTCGGAGCCGATCCGTGGGTCGGCGGCCACCGCCTCGATGACCTCGTCGATGGCGGCGCCGGTCGCCTCGCATAGCCATGACAACTCGTTGACGAAGCTGATCCGCGTCGCGAGGTACGTGTTGGCCGCGTTCTTCACGAGCTCGGCGCTCTCCGCGTCGAGCACGAAGATCGGCGCCTCGAGCGGGCGGTAGAGGACCTCGAGCCGATCGACGTCGGCATCGGTCGCGACATCGGTCCGGCCGAGGACGACGCGGCTCGGGTGCAGGAAGTCCTCGAGGGCGCGCCCGGTGCGAAGGAACTCGGGGTTCGCGATCACCGCGACGTCGGCCGGTCCGCCACGCTCCCGGAGCCGCGCGTTGAGCTGTGCCTCCACGCGGCGCGTGGTACCGACCGGCACCGTGCTGCGCAGCGCCACGACGGTCCGCGCCGTGAGGTTGTCGGCGATCGCGGCGATGACGCTCTCAACCGCGCCGAGGTCGGCATCCCCGGTCGGGCGGGAGGGCGTGCCGACGCAGATGAGGACGACGTCCGGGTCGCGCAGGGCGACGGCAGGGTCGGACGTGAACGCCAGCCTTCCCTCGCCCAGGAGCAGGCCGAGCTCGCTCTGGAGGTGCGGTTCGTAGTAGGGCGCCTCGCCGCGCTCGAGGGACGCGAGCTTGGCCGGGTCGGACTCCAGCCCAGTGATCTGCTGGCCCATGCGTGCCAGGCAGGTGGCGGTGACGAGCCCGACGTAGCCGAGACCGACCACGGTGATCTGCACGGCGGAATGGACCCTCCTGCGGCGGTACGGTGGTGCGCCGGTGACCGGCCACGCCGCCGCGAATCGTCTGCGTGGCGCTGCCGGAGATCATACCGGCCGACTATCATCACCGCTCGTGCCTGCCCGACCCGCGTCGCGGCTCGCAGGCGACCACGTCCGGGGACGATGACGAGCCCACTTCCTGAGCCGATCGAGGCGGAGCGGAGCGACCTCGACGACCTCGAGCAGATCGCGATCTGGGGCGACCTGGACCCGGCGCCGTTCGCCCGGATCATGGCTCGTCGACGGCGAGCGGCCCCGCCCATCGCGGCATCCGGTCGCGCCTGGATCCCCATCGCGCGCCGGATCGTGATCGGGGTCGTTGCCTTCTGGATCTTCTTGGTTGCGCTGGCGCTCATGCGCGATGGCGCACGTGGCCTTGCTCCCGCACTCGGCGCAGCGGTCACCTCGACGATGAACGCGGTCGGCCTCGGCTGGCTCGGCGCGCTCCTCGTGCTGTCCGGCTCGCCGGTGGCCGCCACCTCGCTCGCGCTGCTCGACGCCGGCGCCATCTCGGTCGACGAGACGTACGGCATGATCGTCGGCTCGCGTCTGGGTGCGGCGTTCGTGGTCCTCGTGGTGGGCGCGATCTACGCCTGGCGCGGTCGCTCGACCGGCCGTCGTGCACCGCTGTCGATCGGCGTGCTCGCGCTCGTGATGACGGCGATCGTCTACGTGCCCGGCGGCGTCATCGGTCTCGGCATCCTCCGCTCCGGCTGGCTCGACGGGGTGACGCTGACGCCGCCGCCGATCTTCTTCGACGGCACCCGGGCGGTCACGAAGCCGGCGGTCGAGGTCATCGAACGGCTCCTCGATCCCGGGCAGCTCTTGACCGCGGCCGTGATCTTCGTGCTCGGTGTCGGGCTCCTGCTGGTCGCCTTCCGCCTCGTCGACGAGCTGCTGCCGTCGCTCGAACGCGCCGGCGTCAACGAGCGCGCGCGCTGGTACGTGGGTCCGTGGACGATGTTCGGGATCGGGCTGGCGGTCGCGTTCGCCACGCTGTCGGTGGCGGTGGCGCTCTCGATCCTCGTGCCGGCGGTCGCGCGCGGCTACCTGCGCCGCGAGCAGACCCTGCCGTACATCGCGGGCGCGAACATCACGACCCTCGTCGACACGCTCTTCGTCGGGATCCTGACCGGCAATGCCGACGCGCCGCGCGTGGTGCTCGCGGTGGCGCTCGCCGTGACGCTCGTGAGCGTCGTTATCCTGGCGCTGGTCTACCGCCCGCTGCGCCGCGCCGTGTTCGCCATCCAGGGCGCGGTGATGGCGACGCCGCTGCGCCTCGCCGCGTTCGTGGCGCTCCTCTTCCTCTGCCCGCTCGGCCTGCTGCTCATCCGCTGACGCGGGCCGCGCCGCTCAGGCGAGGCGCGCGCCCGGGACGAGGTCGGGGTGGTCGGTGACAGGCTCGCCGTCGAGGCGCACCTCGCGGAACGTGATGCGACCACCGGGAGCGCCGACCACGGGATGGCCGTCGTCGAGCGAGAGGATCTCCCCCGGATGACCCCGATGCGGCTCGCGATCCCACGCGATCGCGCTGACCTCGAACACGTGGTCCCGGAGCACCACCTCGGGGTACTGGAAGGGCGGGAAGATGAAGGCGCGCATCCGGTTCGCGATTCGCTCGCAGTCGTCGTCCCAACGAACCCGGCGCTCCCGGAAGTCGATCGCCCAGCGGTTGTAGTAGAGGGCGGTGGCGGCCTCCTGCGGCGTGCCGGGAACGACGTCGAGAAGGCGGAGCTCCGGCCACGCCATCGCGAAGAGCTCGATGCCGGCGGCCACGCAGCGGTCGTAGAGGCTGCGCCCGGTGTCCGTCGGCTCGATCGGCACCGACAGCGAGCGCACGAGCGGGCCGCTGTCGACGCCCGGATCGATGTGATGGAGCGTCACCCCGTGGGCGGCCTCGCCGTTGAGGATGGCCCAGCCGATTGGCGCCACCCCGCGGTAGCGGGGGAGCGGGCCGTAGTGCAGGTTGAGCGCCGCGATCCGCGCGGTGGCGATGAGCGGAGCGCGGAGGATCGGTCCGGCCTGGAACGAGAGGAGATGGTCGGCGGCCAGCGCGGCCACCTGATCGACGAAGCCCGGGTCGTTGACGCTCGGGGGGTCGAGCACCGGCAGCCCGAGGCGTTCAGCGGCCGCCCGGAGGGAGGGCTGCCACCCATCGGTGCCGTCGTCGTCGTGATCCACGATGACCCCCGCCACCTCGTCGCCGGCGCGCACGAGCGTGTCGAGCGCAGCGACCGCGAGCCGGGTGCGGCCAATGACGACCACGCGCCGTCTCACCGTATGACCTCGTCTCCGGGTGCGTGGCCCACGCCCGGCTCGCCTCCGCCGCGGACGGCTGGCGCAGCAACCTCATGGCGTTCCGCATGGGCCGAGCGTCGCTCTGCGAACGGGCGACGGGTTCGCCACCGCCGCTTCGCGAGGAATGGCCGCGCAAACCGGCCCCAGGCCATGGCCGCAATCCAGCCGCTGATTGTGTCGATCGCGACATCGGTCAGCATCGGGTCGCGGCCGGGGACGAAGGACTGGTGGAGCTCATCGAAGATCGCGTACATCGCCACCAGCACCACGCTCCACCAGACGCGGTGCAGGACACCGGAGACATCCATCGCGATGGCGCTGAGGAGGCCGAGCATGCTGAACACGGCCACGTGGCCGAGCTTGGCGATGCCGAAGTTGATGTGGCCGAGCCCGGTGTCGAGGCCCGGCAGGCTCGAGAACCCGAAGATCACGCCCATCCAGACGATGACGGCGATCCACGCGAACAGAGGGCGAACGCCGGTGGCACGGCGTGCAGTGGGCGGCATCTGGGTACAGAATACCGAGATTGACCGATGCTCGGCCGTCACAGGCCCGAGCGAGATCCGCCTCCCGCCGACCGCGGGTGCGGCGAACCCCGCAGGGAGATGACGTGGCCCAGCGCACGACCGGACGGCGCCATTGCATGGTGGTGGACAACTACTACCCGGACATCCGGGTTGAGCGCGAGGCGCGCGCCCTCGTCCGCCACGGCCACGCCGTCGACGTCATCTGCCTGCGCAACGAGGGCGAGCCGGCGGTCGAGCGCTCGGAGGGCATCACCGTCTACCGCCTCCCCGTGCGCCGTCGCCGCGGGATGGGCGTCCGGGTCCAGCTGCTCGAGTACGTCGCCTTCCTGGCGTGGGCCACCGCGATGGTCACGCGACGCCATCTCCGTCACCGCTACGACGTCGTCCAAGTCCACAACGTCCCCGACTTCCTCGTCTTCAGCGCCATCGTGCCGAAGCTGGGTGGCACGCCCATCCTGCTCGACCTGCACGACCTGATGCCCGAGTTCTTCGCCAGCCGCTTCGGGGGGCGCATGACCAGCCTGCCGGTCCGGCTCGTCACGTGGCAGGAGCGCCTGAGCGCGGCCTTCGCGACCCACCTCCTGACCGTCACCGAGCTGTGGCGGCGCACCCTCATCGAGCGTGGCCAGCCTGCGAACCGCGTCGACGTGGTGATGAACCTGCCCGACCCCGAGCTGTTCGCACCACGGGCCCCCCAGGTCCGCGAGCACCCCGACCCGCTCACGCTGGTGTACCACGGCACGATCACGCATCGGTATGGCATCGACGTCCTGCTCGACGCGCTGGCCCGCGTCCGCGCGCAGCGCCCGGTTCACCTGATCCTCCACG
Source organism: Candidatus Limnocylindria bacterium (assembly GCA_038328565.1). Classification (GTDB taxonomy): domain Bacteria; phylum Chloroflexota; class Limnocylindria; order QHBO01; family QHBO01; genus JAICQM01. The sequence goes on along the minus strand of JBBQMC010000036.1, from coordinate 10,423 downwards.
GGCGCGGCGAGTACCTCCCGGCGGTCGAGGCGCGGATCGCCGAGCTCGGGCTCGGTGACGCGGTCGAGCTGAGCACAGCGCTCGTGCCGACCGGCGAGCTGCCCGGCATCGTCGGTCGCGCCGACATCGGAATCGTCCCGAACCGCCGCGACGTCTTCACCGACGGCATCCTGCCGACCAAGCTCATGGAATACGCCGCGCTCGGGATCCCGGCCATCGTCACCCGCACGAGCGCGGTGGAGGCCTATTTCACCGACGAGATGGTCTGCTTCGTCGAGCCGGAGGACCCGACCGGCCTGGCGGACGCGATCATCGCCCTCGCCGACGACCCAGCCCGGCGCGAGGCGCTCGCGCGCCGAGCGCAGTCGTTCAGCACGGACCACCGCTGGCCGGACGAAGCGGCACGCTACGTGGAGCTCGTCGAGGGGTTGGTGCGCGCGCGCCACGGCTGAGCCTCGGGCCGGTGCCACGTCGCGCCGGAAGGCGCTACCCTTGTCGGCGGCATCTCGCCATTGGGCGCCCTGCCCACCATCGATGACGCACCTGGAGACGATCCCGAGCATGATTCCGATCGCACGTCCCGAGATGGGGGCCGAGGAGCGCGACTCCGTCTGGTCCGCCCTTGCATCGGGCCAGCTCGCGCAGGGCGCCAAGGTCAAGGAGTTCGAGGAGCGCTTCGCCGCCTTCGTCGGCGCGCCGTACGGCGTCGCGACCAGCTCCGGCACGACGGCGCTCCACCTGGCGCTGCTCGGCCTCGGCATCGGTCCCGGCGACGAGGTCGTCACCGTCTCGTTCACGTTCACCGCCACCGCCAGCCCGATCCTGCACGTCGGCGCGCGCCCGGTGTTCGTCGACGTCGATCCCGACACGTTCACGATGGACCCGGCCGGCCTCGAGGCAGCGATTACGCCGCGCACGAAGGCGATCATCCCGGTCGCCCTCTACGGCCAGCCCGCCCCGATGCCGGAGATCCTGGCGATCGCGGAGCGCGCCGGCATCCCGGTCATCGAGGACGCCTGCCAGGCGCACGGCGCCTCGCTCGACGGCCGATCGAGCGGTGCCTGGGGCATCGGCGTGTTCAGCTTCTATCCGACGAAGAACATGACGAGCGGCGAGGGCGGCATCATCACGACGCACGACCCCGGGCTGGCGGAGCGAACGCGGCTCCTGCGCGAGCACGGGATCCGCGAGCGGTACCGCCCCGAGATCCTCGGCTACAACTTCCGCATGACCGATGTCCACGCGAGCATCGGCCTGCCGCAGCTCGACAAGCTCCCCGCTGCGAACCGGCGCCGCCAGGAGATCGCCGCGCGCTACACCGCGGAGATGCGCGGCGTCATCACGCCGAGCGTGCGCCCCGGCGCTGTCCACGTGTATCACCAGTACACGCTGCGGGTCGGGCAGCGCGACGCCTTCGTCGAGGCGCTGACGTCGCGGGGAGTCGGCTCGAACGTCTACTACCCGCTGCCCGTGCATCGCCAGCGGCCGTTCGCCGCGCTGCACACGGACGGCACGCTGCTGCCCGTGACCGAGCGGCTGACCGATGAGATCCTGTCCGTGCCCGTCCACCCGGCCGTCAGCGACGAGGATGCCGCCACCGTCATCGAGGCCGTGAACGCGGCTGCGGAGCAGCTCGGCCCGCCGTCCGCCGGCGACTGACCGCCCCGGGCCGGCAGACTCGCGCATTGTCGGCCGCGACCGGGGGTGCCATACTCGGCGACTCCGCTCTCCGAGTGCAGTGCCGGCCTCCGCATCCCTCCTGACCTGCGACCGCTGCGGCCGTCGCCCTGCGACGGCCGATGGCAGCCGGTACGTCTTCTGCCCGGGCTGCCAGCTCTTCGTCTGTGACGCGTGCTGGATCCCTTCGCGTGGGACGTGCAGCAGCTGCGCCTTCGCCGTTGGCGGCGTGACGAGGAACAGCGGCGTCACCCGGGTCGCGGCTGCCAATACGATCGGGCGCGCGCCGATGCTCAGGCCGCCGGCGGCGGTAGAGGTTGGCATCCAGCCCCGCGCCCGAGCGCGCGCGTGGCTCCGCGTTCCCAGGGTCAGGCTGCCGGCGGCGCCACGCTCGGTGACCGTCGTGCTGCGGGCCGCGGTGACGGACCTTCCATTCCGGATCGCGGTGGCTGCCATGCTCGCCGTGGGGCTCATGGCCGCCGGCTGGGCGATGGGCATGGGATCGCGCGACCACGGCGTCATTGTCGAGTCCCGCCAGGCATCGGGATCCGGTGGTGGGACCACCGCTCCCAGCGCGTCCGTGGTGCCGTCCGCCCGCCCTCCGACCGGGTACGTGGTGCGTCCGGGCGACACATTGCGGGCGATCGCCCATCGCGTGCTCGGGGACGAGGCGCGCTGGACGGCCATCCTCGACGCGAATCGAGATCGAATCGGCGACCCGGAGAACCTTCCGATCGGGGTCACCCTGCGGATGCCCCCCACGTGATAGTCGGCTGATTCGCGGTACGCTCCACTGCACACGGTCCATGCAGGGAGCTCGGGAACGATGGTCGCGCCGGTGGTCAGGTGCCAGGCATGCTGGCGTGATGCCGCCCAGGTCCGCTATTGCGTGGCCTGTGGCCTGACCCTGTGCGACATCTGCCGCGGCGACGATCCGGTCGTGTGCTCCGCGTGCACGCGGTCATCCATTCGCAGTCGTCGGGGGGTCGTGGCCCTGGCGCGGCGATCCGCGGCGCTGCTCGATGACGCGGCCCGCGAGGCGGATGGGCTCGCGCGCCGGATCGCCGAGGGCACGGATCGGCAATGGCTCACCACGACCGAGGAGTATCGAGCGCAGTTCACCAACGCCCTCGAGAGCGACTTCATGCTCCTGGAGGCGAAGGGTGAGGCGGCCGACCGCTCGGGTGCCTTCGCCGCGGTCGGGCTCCCACCGCGCAGCCGAGGCCGGGCCGACGAGGTGGCGGCGTCGTCGGGGCGCTTCCGCGCCGCGCGGGATGCCGCCCGTGGGGCGATCGACACCCTGCCAGCGCCGCCCATCTCACCGCTGGCCGCTCGCAGCCGCAACGTTCGCCGCAGGCTGATCGGGGTCCTCACGCTCCTGGTCCTGGCCATCGGGGCGTTGCCGGTGATCCAGCACCTGATGCAGAACCCCTGACCCGCGTCCGCCGCGGTTCAGCGGCGGATCGTCGTCTCCTGGCCGGCGGGGGTGTCGCGCACCTCGACGCCCAGCCCCGCCAACTCGTCCCGCAGCGCGTCTGACGCGACGAAATCGCGCGCGGCCCTCGCCGCCGCGCGGCGCTCGAGCAGCTCGGCCGCGCCGGGCGGGAGCTCGGCACGGACCGAGGCATCGGTCGCGGTGACGTCCACCCCGAGGACGCGGTCGAGGTCGACGAGCAGAGCCCGCTTCTCGCCGGGTCCCAGATCGGCCGCCGACGCGATCTCGTGCGCGACCGCCAGCGCGCGCGGCGTGGCGAGATCGTCGGCCATGGCGGCCGCGAAGCGCGCTCGGTACCCGGCAGCCGGTTCGGCGGCGAGGTCGACCGCCGCGGCATCGGTCTCGGAGGCGGTGGACGCCGCGCGGCGCAGGCGCGCCAGGCCAGCGGTTGCCGCGTGCATCGCGTCCTCGGTGAAGTCGAGCTTGCTTCGGTAGTGCGCGGTGAGCGCCAGGTAGCGAAAGGCGAGCGGCTCGAAGCCCTTCGCCGGCAGGTCAGTGACGCGGATGATGTTGCCCGTCGACTTGGCCATCTTCTCGTCGCGGAGGGTCAGGAACTCGCCGTGCATCCAGACGTTGACGACCCGGTGGCCGAGCGCCCCCTCCGACTGCGCAATCTCGTCCTCGTGGTGGGGGAACTTGTTGTCGATCCCTCCGGTGTGGATGTCGACCCGCTCGCCGAGGTGGATGAGGCTCATCGCGGAGCACTCGATGTGCCATCCGGGGAAGCCGGGACCCCATGGAGAGTCCCAGCGCATGAGCCGATGCTCGCCGGCAGCCTTCCAGAGCGCGAAGTCGGCCTGCGCCCGCTTGTCCGGCTCGATCTCGACCCGGTGCCCGGCCTGCATGGCGTCCACCCGCTGCCCGGACAGCTTGCCGTAGCCGGGAAAGGCGCCGACGTCGAAGTACACGTTGCCGTTCGACTCGTACGCGAGGCCCTTGTCGAGGAGGACCTGCGTCATCTCGATCATCGGACCGATGTGCTCGGTCGCCTTCGGGTACATGTGAACCGGCAGGATGTTCAGGGCGGCCTCATCGGTCAGCCAGGCATCGGTGTAGAAGTGCGCGATCTCGAACGGGCTCTTGCCCTCGGTCTCCGCCGCGAGCTCCATGCGGTCGTGGTCGGTGTCGTCGCGCATGTGTCCGACGTCGGTGATGTTCTTCACGTGCCGCACCTCGTAGCCGAGGTACTCGAGCGTGCGGCGCAGGACATCCGGGAAGAGGAAGCTGCGCACGTTACCGATGTGGGCGTAGCGATAGACGGTCGGCCCGCAGGTGTAGATGCCGACCGTGCCGGGCACGTGCGGCTCGAGCGGCTCGAGGCGCCGGCTCAGCGAGTTGTAGAGCTGGATCGGGGCGGGCATGACGGCTCCGGACGGCCCGGCTGGTGCGGCCGGGCATCGGATTGTACCGATCGCGCCCGGTTTGCGAGCCTGCCGCGTCTGGACGCATCGCCGCCACTTGCGTATGCTGCGTCTCGCGTGGGCCCACACGCCGTCCCAATGGTGCCCCCAAGAGGACGTTCCCGATGATCCGTGGCCGCATGGCTCGACTGCTCGCCGTTGCGGGCCTCCTCACCGCTCCGCTGGCGCTCGGCGCGCCACCGCCGGCGTCCGCCGCCCCGCCCGACGCGCCGGCGACGCAGGTCCGGATCGCCCTCGACCGCACCCTTGCCGAGCACGCGTTCCTCGTCATCCAGGCGATGCGCACCGGCATCGACGAGGACCCCGAGTTCGCCGTCGCGGCGGCCGTGCTCGAGGAGAACACGGTCCAGCTGGTCGACCTGGTGAAGGCCGCCTACGGCGCGGGTGCTGCCGTCGCGTTCGGCCAGCAGTGGCGTAATCACATCGCCTACCTCGTCGACTACACCCGCGCCCAGGCCCATGGCGACACCGACACCAGCCAGCTGGCGACGGCGCAGCTCCTGACGTACGTCGCCGACTTCGGCGCCCTCCTGGCGGCCGCCAACCCGGGCCTGCCGCCGGACGTCGTCAAGGGCCTGGTGGCCGAGCACGTCGCGCAACTGAAGCAGATCGGCAGTCTTGCCGAGCAGGACTTCGGCAAGGCGTATCCAACCATCCGCGAGACGTACGCCCACATGTTCATGATCGGCGACGGCCTCACGACCGGCATCGTCGATCGCTTCGGCGACAAGTTCACCGGCCGCTCGGAAGCATTCAGCCCGGCCACCGACCTCCGAATCGCGCTGCATCGGCTCCTCGGCGAGCACACGTACCTCGCCGCCATCGCCATGCGGGCACGGTTGAAGAACGCGAGCGACCTCCAGGCCGCGGTCGGGGCGTTGGAGTCGAATTCGGCCGAGCTGTCGGACAGCATCGGCACGATCTACGGCGCCGATGCCGGGGCCGCGTTCGGCAGGCTGTGGCGCGCGCACACCGGTTACTACCTCGACTACGTCGACGCGGTGGCGAGCCACGACTCCGCGGCGGCCCAGACCGCACTCGCCGGGCTGGCGACGTATCGGTCGGATTTCTCCTCGTTCCTCGCTGGCGCGAACCCGTTCCTCGACGCGAAGACGCTCCAGGGCCTGCTGGCCATCCACACGAAGCAGCTCGTCGACCAGGTCGACGTCTACGCGGCGGGCAACTACCGGGCGGCATACGAGACGCTGCGCGAGGCGTACGACCATACTGCGATGCTAGCCGCCGGGCTGGCCGGCGCCATCGCCGACCAGTTCCCGCAGCGTTTCCCGGACGCGTCGACCGCTGGACCGATGGATCCCTCCCCGCTCGACGGTGCCGCTGCGATCCTGCTGGCCGTCGCCGCCCTGCTCGCCGGCCAGACCATCCTCGACCGATGCCACCTCGCGACCTCGCGCCTGCGTTCGCGCTGACGATCGGCGACGAGCCGCGCTTCTGCCCCGGCTGCGGCGGTGCGTTGAGCGTGCGCGAGCTCGCCGGCGACGACCGGCCACGCCTCGTCTGCGCGGAGGGCCACGTCACCTGGCGCAACCCGCGGATCATCGTCGGCACGCTCCCGGTCCAGGCAGGGCGGGTGGTGCTGGCGCGCCGCGCCATCGAGCCGGGCGCCGGGCGGTGGAGCTACCCCGGCGGATTCCTCGAGCTCGGCGAGGCGGCGCAGGAGGGGGCCCGGCGCGAAACCGAGGAGGAGACGGAGCTGCGGATCGAGGTCGGACGCCTGGTCGGCGTGTACTCGCGGCCGCCCGCCGGAGTGGTGACGATCATCTACGAGGCGAACGTCGTTGGCGGGCGGGCGGTGGCAGCCGCGGAGACGAGCGAGGTCCGTGCCTTCGGGCCGGACGAGATCCCGTGGCACGAGCTGGCCTTCAGCACCACCGAGTCGGCGCTGCGCGACTGGATCGCCACCCTGCCGGGACGCGGCCCGCGCTTCGAGCCGGAGCTCTACGTCGAGGGCGACGCACCGGCGGAGGCGGCCAAGTGACCGCATCGGCCGTCGACGTCCCGCGGCAGGCGGCCGGCAGCTGCCAGCGCTGCGGACAGGTCTACGTGGTTGAGATCCCGCCAGCCGGCACGTGGGCGATGGGCGCGATCGTCAGCCGCTTCCGCTACTGCGCCGCGTGCCATCGCTACGTCGGGCGCAGCTGCTGCTGGGAGCCGGAGGCGGTGGCCTGTGTCGACTGCGCGTCGAAGCCGGTGCCGGTCGGGGAGTCCGACGGCCCCGACGCCGCGGTCGCGCGCGCGGCAGCGGACCAGATCCCCGGCATGCTCGACCAGCTGGAGGAGATCGTGCGCCGCGTGGCGGCGATGCCGAGTGACGGCGGTGCGGTCGAGGCGCTCGAGGATGCGTGGCTCGAGGCAGGGAGCCTGCTGGTCGGCGTCGACAGCTGCCGCGACCGCACCGCCAAGCGGCTGCGCTACGGGGCGTGGTCCTCGCCCACCATCCTCATGCAGCTCTCGACCGAGCTCGACGCGCACCTCGCCCGCCGCGCCGCCGCGGTGGCCGAGCTGCGCTCCGCGTTCGGTGCCACGAGCGGCGGCCTGGTCGGCATCTCCGTCGGCGGTCCTCACCCGGCGCGACCCACGCCGCCACCCTCCCCGGCCACGTCATCGGCCGCCGCCGAGCCGGCCCCGCCAGCGGCCGCTCGGAGCGCGCCGCCGCCCATGCCGAGGGCGCTCGGTCCGGCGGCCGCGGGGCCAGCGCCGCCACTGCCTGTCCCGGAGGCGGCCGACGATCGGTCGCCCGGCCGGCGCCGGGCGCGGCTGCTCGGCGTGGCAGCTCTCGCCGGCGTGCTCGTGATCGCCTCGGTCGCGGGGGCGATGGCGATCGATCGAGCAGGCCGCGGCACGCCCATCGCGGTCCTCCCCGGCGGGTCGGCGGGTCCCGTGACGTCGTCGTCGGCGGATATCACGGCCTCCGCGCCGGCGATCTCGCGCTCGACGCTCGTCGATTTCGACCAGCTGCGGATGGGGCCGGGGATGAGCAGCGGGGCGTTGGTCGTGCTCGCCGGCGAGCCCCAGGTGGCCGCGTTCCCGACCGCGGTCGACCGCAGCCTGGAGCTCATCGGTCCACAGCCGGCGACGGTGTGCGTGGATCCGGGCGGGACGGTCGGTCTCGGCGCGCGGCTGTCGTTCACCGTCTTCCTTCGCCAGCCCGCGTCAGCCGGGCTGATGGACGTCGCCATTGGCGAGCCGGACGGCCCGGTGGCGGCCCAGATTCCCGCGTTGTCCCTTCAGCGCCTGGCGGCCGCGAAGTGGCACACCATCACGCTCGGCTGGACCGAGGATGGCGTCGAGCTGGCGATCGACGGCGCCGAGCCGGACTTGCTCGAGCCGCAACCGCCCGACGGGGTGCCCGCATCGAGCTCCGCGCCGGGCATGGCCTGCCTCCATGTCGCCGGCCAGCCCGCCGGCGAGAACGCCTCGCTCCTCGTCGACACCCTGCGGCTGGACTCGTAGCCTGCGGCCGGCGGCGCGATACCTCCGGCCGCGAGGAGCGCCCGAGCCAGCGCCACAGCGTCACTCGGTGCGGCGGATGACCTCGCCGCGCAGTGGCAGTCCGGCGGCCAGGACCGCGCCGTAGGCGAGGGTGGCGAGGATCGGTGCCAGCTGGAGCGCGAGCGAGTCGGAGCCGATGAGGGCACCCACGCCCGCCGCGAGGAGCGCCCAGGCGATGAGCGCGAAGGGAGGAGCGGCAGCGGCGAGGGTGGCCCGCACGGTGAAGAAGCGGCCGAAGAAGTAGGCAAAGCACATCCCGGTCAGCGCGCCCGCCGCCTGCACGAGCGCGAGGCCCAGGACGAAGGCGAGCGGCGGGTTCATCTCGGCGGCGTCGCGCAGCGTGATGGCGATCGGGGTCAGCGGGGTCAGCGCGTCACCGGTGACCAGCGCGGCCACGAGCATCGCCACCGCCAGCCAGACGTAGGCGGCGGCCAGCCCGGTCACGAATCCCCGATACGCGAGCCGGAGCCCGTTCACCTCGGTCATCGGTTCCACCGTAGGCTGCGGTGCCCCGAATCGCAGCGGACCGATGGTCACCCCGCGCCGCGTACTCGCGGCCGCACGTTCCGCTTCAGCTCGGGCGGCGGAAGACCGCGACCGCGTTCTGGCCGCCGAAGCCGAAGCCATTGATGATCGCCACCTCGACCGGGGCGCGGCGCGCCTCGTTCGGCACGTAGTCGAGGTCGCAGGCCGGGTCCGGGGTTGCGTAGTTGATCGTGGGCGGGATGACCCCGTCGCGGATGGCGAGCACCGCCGCGAGCGCCGACATCGCCCCGGCCGCGCCGAGGGTGTGGCCGACCATGCTCTTGTTGCTGCTCACCGCCAGGCGATCGGCGTGGTCGCCGAACGCGGCGCGGATCGCCTTCGTCTCGGTCGCGTCGTTCAGCGGCGTCGAGGTGCCGTGGGCGACGATGTAGTCGACCTGCTCCATCTCCATGTGCGCGTCGCGGAGGGCGCGCTGCATGGCGAGCGTTGCCCCGTACCCCGACGGGTCGGGCGCGCTGATGTGGAACGCGTCGCCGGTGAGGGCGCCGCCGGCGACCTCGGCCAGGATCATGGCGCCGCGTGCCTCCGCGTGCTCGAGCGCCTCGACCACGAAGATGCCGGCGGCCTCGCCGAAGACGAAGCCATCGCGATCCGCCTCGAACGGGCGCGAGGCACGCGGCGGGTCGTCGTTGCGCTTCGAGAGGGCGCCCATGTTCGCGAGCGCGGCGAACGCGACCGGCAGGATCGCCGACTCGGTCCCGCCGGCGATGACGACGTCGACGTCCCCGTGCTCGATCATGCGCTGCGCCTCGACAAAGGCCTGCACGCCGGATGCACAGGCCGCGACGCTCGTGACCACCGGGCCGCGGGTGCCGTTCTGGATGCTGATCTGGCAGGCCGCCATGGAGGGGGAGAGCATCGGCACCATGAACGGACTGACGCGCTTCCCGCCCTGCTCGAGGAACGTCTGCTCCCCGAGTGCCACATCGCCGATCCCGCCGCCGCCGGTATTCACCACCACCGCGATGTCGTCGCGGTTCGCGTCGCTGATCTCGAGGCCGGAGGCGTCGATCGCCTGGCGCGCGGCCGCGACGGCGAGCTGGCTGAAGCGGCTCATGCGACGCGCGGCCTTGAAGTCGATCCAGTCCTTCGGCTCGAAGCCCTTCACCTCGGCCGCTATCTGCACCTCCTCGGCCGACGGATCGTACGCGGTGATGCGCCCGACACCGCTCATCCCGGCGGTGAGCGCCGCCCAGAAGGACTCGACGTCGTTCCCGATCGGCGTGATGGCGCCCATGCCGGTGACGACGGCCCGGCGCGCGGTGTCGCGCGGAGGCGGGGTGCGAGTCATCGGTCGGGTCAGTCCTCGACGCGACGCAGGATGAGGGTCGAGTTGTGGCCGCCGAGGCCCATCGAGTTCGAGAGCGCGACGCGCACGTCGGCCGAGCGGGCCTCGTTGGGCACATAGTCGAGCGTCAGCTCCGGGTCCGGGTGCCGGAGGTTGATCGTGGGTGGGATGCAGCCGGTGGCGATGACCTTGGCGCAGACGAACGCCTCGATCGCGCCGGCCGCCCCCATGGCATGGCCGGTCATCGACTTCGAGCTGCTCACCGCGATCCGATCGGCGTGCTCGCCGAACACGCTCCGGATGGCGACCGTCTCCCACTTGTCGCCCACTGGCGTGGCGGTGCCGTGCGGGTTGATGTAGTCGACCGCCTCCGGACCGATCGCGGCGCGCGCGAGCGCCGCGCGCATGGCGCGCTGGTTTCCCTCGCCATGGTCGGCCGGTGCCGCCATGTGGAAGGCATCGGCCGCCGAGCCGTAGCCGATC
>JBBQMC010000035.1:0-16434 GCA_038328565.1 Candidatus Limnocylindria bacterium | reverse complement strand
GTCCCCTTCAGCGCCTTCTCATCGGTCATCTACGGCGCGTACTCCATCCTCGCCACCGGCCTGAACATCCGATCCCAGACCCGGTGGCTGCCGTTGACGATGGCGGCGGCGGCAATCGGCAACGTGGCGCTCAACCTGCTGCTCGTGCCGCGCGTGGGCTACATCGGCGCGGCCGTCGCGTCGCTGATCAGCTACACCCAGCTGGCCCTCACCTCGGGCTGGATCGGACAGCGCTACTACCGCGTGCCGTGGGATATCCCACGCGTGCTGGCCACGCTCCTCATCGGCGGCGGGCTCGCAGCGGCCGCGCTGCTCGGGCCGGACATCGTGTGGTGGCGGCTGGCGTGTATCGCCGTGTACCCCATTGCGGTGGTTGCCCTCCGGATCATCCGGCCGGCGGAGATCGCCTCGCTGGCCGCGGTCATGCGACGGCGGCGCGCATGAGGGTCCTCGTCACCGGCGCCACCGGCTTCGCGGGTGGATGGCTGACCGATGAGCTTCGCGCGGCCGGCCACGACGTGATCGCGGCGCCGTCCTCGGCCGAGCTCGACATCGCGGACCGCGAGGCGGTTCACGGCCTCGTGGCCACGCATCGGCCCGATGCCGTCGCGCACCTCGCCGCGGCGGCCTCGAACCCGGCCACGGTCGACGACCCGGGGGCCGCCGTGCGCGCGACGGTCGGGGGGACGATCGCCGTGGTCGATGCGCTCGTCGCGCTCCATCCTCCTCCGGCGCTGCTCGTCGTCTCGTCGGCGGAGGTGTACGGGGCTCCCGGGGAATCGGCGGGCGCGCTGACAGAGGCATGGCCCATCGCCCCGCGCACGGCGTACGGGATGCTCAAGGCGGCCCAGGAGGCGATCGCGCGCCAGGCGGCGGCACGTCACGCCATCCGGCTGGCGCTCGTCCGCCCCTTCAACCACGTCGGGCCGCGTCAGCGCACGGACGCGGCGGTGCCGTCGTTCGTGGCCCGCATCGCTGCCATCGCCCGGGGCGAGTCGGATCGGCTCGTGGTGGGGAACCTCGACGCCGAACGCGACATCGGTGACGTGCGTGACGTCGTCGTCGCGTACCGGCTCGTCCTCGAGGCGGTCGCGGAGGGACGGCTCGGCGGGACGGAGCCCGTGTTCAATATCGCGACGGGCCACGGGACCCGGCTGCGCTGGATCGTCGAGGAGCTGTGCCGCATGGCCGGCGTTGCCCCGGCGGTCGTGACCGACTCGTCGCTCGTGCGCGCCACCGACCCGCCGCGCATCGTGGGCGATGCCACCGCGCTGACCGCGGCAACCGGCTGGGCGCCGCGCATCGGCCTCGAGCAGACCCTGGCCGACATGCTCGCGGAGCGGATGGCCGCGCCGTGAGCGCCCGACGGACATTGCGCCTTGCGTTCATCGGGAATCCGGCGAGCCCCCACGTCCGCCGCTGGGCCGAGTTCTTCGCCGCCCGCGACCACGAGGTGGCCGTCCTGGAGGGCTTCGGCAACGGCGCCGACGCGCGCCTCGAGCCGTCGATCCGCCTCGTCCGCTACGACGCGCGCGGGAAGGTCCGGTTGCCGCTCGCCGCGGTGCTCCGCGCGCGGCGCGAGCTGCGACGCATCTTTTCTGACCTCCGTCCCGACATCGTTCACGCCCACACCGTGCGGCCCTACGGGTGGCAGGCGACCCTGGCCGGCGTGCACCCGTACGTCATCTCGACCTGGGGCTCGGACGTGCTGCTCGCGCCGCCGGGCAGGCGAGCTCGGTTCTGGCAGCGCCGCACGCTGTCGCGGGCCGACCTGGTGACCGCGGTCTCGCCGTACATGCGCGAGGCGGCGATCCAATCCGGCGCGCGCCCGGACCGGGTGGAGCTGATCCACTTCGGGGTCGACACGCAGCGATTCACGCCCGGGCCGATCGACACCCCGCTCCTCGCGCGCGCCGGCATCAGCGGACCCGGCTTCGTCTTCTCGCCCCGCGCTCTCACCCCGCTCTACAACCACGAGACGGTGGTCGACGCGGTCGCGCACCTCGCCGGTGCACGACAGCTCGTCTTCCTTGCCGGGCGCGCCGGGACCGATCACCTCTCCGCCCTGCGCGCGCGGGCCGCGGCGGGTGGGCTCGGCGACCGCGTCCGGTTCGTGCGCGACGTCTCCGATGACGACATGGTGTCGCTGTTCCGCGCGGCCGGCGTCGTCGTCTCGATCCCGACGAGCGACAGCTTCCCGATCACCCTGCTGGAGGCGATGTCGACCGGCACACCCATCGTGGCCGGTGATCTTCCTCCCATCCGCGCGGAGCTCGGCGAGCTCGTCCCGCGCTCGCTCGTGCCGACCGCCGATCCCGAGCCGGTGGCCAGCGCGCTGGAGTCCGCGCTCGCCCTCGGCGACGACGAGCGGCGCGCCCTCGGCGATTCACTCCGCGCGCACGTGGTCGCCACCGCCGACCGCGAGACGCACATGCTCCGCATGGAGGAGCTCTACCTGCGGCTCGCGCGCCCCTGATCGTCGCCCGACGCGGTCCCGGGCAGGAGCCGCTCGCGCAGCTCGGCGAACTCGACGTTCGCGCGGTCGTAGTCCTCCGGCCGGCCGATGTCCAGCCAGTAGCCGTCGAACGCGTATGCGGCGGGGAACGTGCGCCGCGCGATGAGATCGTGCATCAGCTCGTCGAAGCCGAGCGGCGCGCCCACCGGATAGCGGCGGAGCGCCTCGCGCGAGAGCGCATAGGCGCCGATCGCGACCCAGTACGGAATCGCCGGCTTCTCGCGGAAGCCGGTCACCCGCCCGTCCTCGACCTCGAGCACGCCGAACTCGATCCGCGCCTCGCGCCGGGCGGTGGCGACGGTGATCGGTGCACCGGACGCGGCATGCGCGTCGAGCAGCGCGACGTAGTCGATATCGGTCAGGGTGTCGCCATTGAGGACGAGGAAGTGCTCCGGCAGGCGCTCGGCGACCTGGACGACGGGACCCATCGTGCCGAGCGGCTCCTCCTCGCGCGCATAGTCGATCGTGAGGCCGAACTGCGAGCCGTCGCCCACGTATGCCTCGATGAGCTCCCCGAAGTGACCGATGGCCAGGGTGGCGGACCCGAAGCCCTGGAGCGCCAGCTGGCGCAGCACGATCTCGAGCACCGAGCTCTCGTCACCGATCGGCACGAGCGGCTTCGGCAGCGTGATCGTGAACGGGCGCAGCCGCGTTCCCTTCCCGCCGGCGAGGATGACGGCGTGCGGCGCGCTCACAGGCTGAACGTCGCGGGCCGCTCGCCGGCCGCCAAGCGGGCATCGTCGGTGAACCAGGCGATCGTCTCGGCCAGCCCCTCCTCGAGCGTCCGCGCCGGCTGCCAGCCGGTGAGCTCGTGCAGTCGGCTCGCATCGGCCACCAGGCGCATCACCTCGGATGTCGACGGCCGCATGCGCTCGGGCGCCTCGGTCACCGCGCGCAGCTGACGCCCCATCAGGCCGGCAATGAGCTCGGCCAGCGCCCCGATCGAAATCTCGCGCCCGGTGCCGGCGTTGAGCACCGTGCCGGCCACCGCGTCGAGCGGCGCGGTCGCGGCGGCGATGAAGGCCTGGGCGGTATCCGCCACGTAGAGCAGGTCGCGGGTCGGCGTCAACGCCCCGAGCTCGAGCGCGTCGCTGCCCGCGGCGAGCTGCGACACGATCGTCGGGATGACGGCGCGGGTCGATTGGCGCGGGCCGTAGGTGTTGAACGGACGCAGCGTGACGACAGGCAGCCCGAAGCTCAGGTGGTAGCTCTCGGCCAGCTTATCGGCGGCGATCTTCGAGGCGGCGTACGGCGACTGCGCCTGGAGCGGATGCGTCTCGTCGATCGGCACCTGGCGGGCCGTGCCGTAGACCTCGCTGGTCGAGGTGCAGACGATCCGCGGCGTCTCGGCCAGCCTGGCCGCCTCGAGGACGTTCAGGGTGCCGCCGGCGTTCGTCTCGAGGTACGAGTGCGGGGCGGTGTAGGAGTACGGGATCGCGATGAGCGCGGCGAGGTGATAGATCGTCTCCGCGCCTTCGACGAAGCCACGAAGGGCGTGCGGGTCGCGGACGTCCCCGAGGACGACCTCCACCTCGCCGAGGACCTCTGGCGGCAGCGACGCGAGCCACCCACGCGACCCGAACGAGTTGTAGAGCACCATCGCCCGCACCCGGTGGCCGGAGGCGACGAGCGCCTCCACGAGATGCGAACCGATGAACCCTTCGGCACCGGTGACCGCGACCAGCTCCGACACCGGTGCTCAGCGAGCCCGCTGGCCGGCGCGCGCGGCAACGACCATCAGCGGCGGTTCGAAGGAGAGCACGGGCGGATCCTCGGTGCGGCGGCGGCGCGAGGCCACGGTCGCGGGCGAGTATACCGTCCGCCCGCGCAGGATCAGGGGATGGCGCGAATCTGGGTGAGCACCGAATCAGCGACGACAGCGGTGCCGCCGAGCACGTTCGTCAGGCTGGGATCGAGGCGACCGATCTCGGTGTCGACCGCGTCGAACGGCGCCGGCGCCGCCCCGGCAGGCAGCTGCGTCTTCAGGGTGAGGAGCACGGGGTCGCCGCTGGCACCCGCGGTGAGGGCGTCGGGGAACAGCGCCCCGGTGGCGACCCAGAGGTGGTCGCCGGTGGCAGCCGTGAAGAACTGGCGGGAGATGCACACCCCCGTCTCGTAGCGATCGTCGCCGGCCAGGCGGGTGACGGTGCCGGCGTATGCGCGGAGCTGTGTCTCGACTGCGGCGGAGATCGAGCCGGTTCCGCCCAGCACCCAGATGCGGCTCGGCGAGAGCTGGCCAAGCTTCGTGGCGGTTGCGGCGGGGATGGCATTGCCCTGGACGAGGAGGATCGGCATGTTCGCACGGCTCGCGGCGCCGCCGCCCGCGAGGGCGTCGGCGAAGCCCGCCCCGGTGGCCACCATGACGTCGGACACCGTCGACGGGAACGCATTCGTGACCGCGGCGACCGCGGTCGCATACCGATCAGCGCCGGCCACGCGCACGACGGTCCCGCTCCGCGAGAAGGCCGCCAGCTGGGATTGGACGCTCGTCGACACGACCGCCGTGCCGCCGAGCAGGTAGATGATGTTCGGCTTGAGCCGCGTCAGCTCGGCGCTCGTCGCGGTCGGGATGCTCCCCGCCTGGACGAGGAGGATCGGCGCGCCGCGCTGATCGGCGGCCGGCGCACCGGCGAGGGCATCCGGGAAGTTCTCGCCACTCGCCACGTAGGCGGCCGCGAGCCCGGCGCCGGGGCTGGGATGCGACTGCTGCGACACCTTTGCCGCCGTCTCGTAGCGATTCGCCCCGGCGAGCCGGACGACGGTGCGCGGCGGCGGCGGCGTTCCGCCGAATGTGACCGCGACCTCGAAGATGTTCCCGTCGTTCTCGTTGGGGTCGACGCCGTTGTCGATGCCGCGATCAGCGATGTAGGCGCTCCACTTCGACGAATCGGTCGAGCGCGGCGCGATCGCAATCCCGGACGGAGACTCGACGCCGGGGATCCCGTCGAGGGCGATCTCCTGGATCAGGGCGCCGCTGAGGCTCACCTCGCTGAGCATGCGGTTGTTCGAGACGTTGCTGACCATCCAGAACGAGTTGCTGACGGTGCTGAAGTCCAAGCCCTCGGGGTTCTGCTGGCCGATCGACAGGGTGTCGAAGTGGCTGAGCAGGACGTCGTCACCACCGGCGGCCACCACGCCGTCGAAGATGCCGTTCGGCCCCGGCGCCACGTCCCAGACCTCCTTGCCGTGCGCGTCACCGATGTAGAGGTGCCCGGCCTGGAATGCGAGCCCCTCCGGGTCGTCGACGCAGGTCACGCCGTCCGGGTCGCACACCTCCGCGACCGAGAACTGCCGGACCAGGCTGTCGCCGGCGTCGTTGAATGCGCCATCCGCCCCGGGGCTGATGACGAACACGCGGCGCGCGGAGTCGTGCGAGCTGTACAGGAGGTGGGTCGCCGGATCGAGCGCGACGCCGGCGGGCTCGTTCTGCCCGTACTGATTCACGTCGAACGTGCTCAGCTGGCCGCCGTCGGTGCCCAGCACGAAGCCGTTCGCCCCGTTCCAAAACGGCGCCGTCGCCGGGCTCGGCTCCTCGATCTCGCCATCGGTCATCACGAGGCGCGAGTTCCAGCTCGCCCAGCCGATACCGGACGGGTCGGTGCTCGAGACCGCCCATGGGCCGTTGTTCGAGGTGTCGACCGTCTGGACGAGCGTCGCCGGCACGCTGGCAACGGCCGCCGCCTGGGGGGAGGTCACCGGCGCGGTGAGCGCGACCTCGACCACGCCGGCACCGTTGCCGGTCGCGGTGCCGGTATCGGCGACGTAGAGGCTCATCGTCGATGGCGCATCGGTCTGGTCACCGCTCGGCGCTACCGCGATGCCGCGCGGATCGACGAGATTGGCGTCGGTCAGGTCACGGGTGGAGCGAAGGTCGCCCAGCGGACCGAGCTCGAAGAGCCGCGACGCATCCACGTCGAGGACGAAGACGCTGCCGCGCGCATCCACGGTTGGCCCCACGAGCCGATCGCCGGCCGTGGCCGGAATCGTGGCGAGGGCGGCCCCCGTCGTCACGCTCCCCCCTGCGGTATCGGCGCGGCGCAGCTGGGAGCCGGCGAGGAGGACGAAGCTGCCATCCCGCGGGTCGAGGGCCATGCCATCGATCGCAGGCGGCGCCGCGGTGGGAGCGGAGCCGCTCCCGGCGGCCTTCGGCCCGGTGGCCACCGATCCGAGCGACCCGCGACCATCCCCGAGCAGCAGGGCGTGGTGGGTGGCGTCGAACGCGAAGACGGATCCAGTGGCGGTGACAGGAAGCGCGGCGATGCCACCCGGCTCGCCGTAGCGCGTCAGATAGCGCAGCCGGTTGGCGCGGCCGGGCGCCGAGTCGACCACGACGAGCTCGCCCCGGTCGGCGGCGTAGGTGATGCCGAGCGGCCGGCCGATCCCGACCTGGACGGCGGGGATGCGTTCGACGAACGCGGCGTAGGCCACGGGCGTGGCGGCCGCCACCACGCCGTGGCCGATGAGCCCGATGCTGGCGACGAGCGCCAGCATCGAGCCCATGACCGCACCGGCTCGTTCACGAGCCGAACGCATCGGTCGATCCCCTCTGGTGACCTGGGTCAGGTCCCCTGCAGCTGGGTGATCACGTTGTCCGAGACGATGGTCGGACCACCGAGCACCGAGATGCTGGGAGGATTGAGGCGCGTCACCTCCGTGCCGACCGCCAGGAACGGCGCGGGCGCCGCCCCCGTCGGCAGGGCATCCTGCCGCGTGAGCAGCAGTGGCTCGCCATGCGGGCCGGCCGCCAGCGCGTCAGGGAAGATTACGCCGGTGGCGACGAAGATGTGGGCGTACGGCGGGGTGATGAAGAAGTGCTGCGAGATCGCGATGGCTGTCTCGTAGCGATCGTCACCGGCAAGCCGGGTGACGGTCGGCGAGTTGCTGCGCGCCTTCAGCGCGTTCTCGACCGCGGTCGACACCGACACGGTGCCACCGAGCACATAGATCGTCGAGGGGTTGAGCCGATTCAGCTGCGCGGTCGTCTCGGCCGGCAGGGTGCCCGGCTGCGTGAGCAGGATGGGCATGTTGTTCGCCGCGGCCGCCGCCCCGCCCGCGAGCGCGTCAGGGAAGTTGGTGCCGTTGGCGATGATCACGGAGGTTGCCGTGGTCGGGAACGCGTGGAGCACGATGGCGCCCGCGGTCGCGTAGCGGTTCGCACCGGAGAGACGCGACACGCCGCCCGAACCGGCATAGGCGCCGAGTCCGGAGACGACCGCGTCAGAGATGACGGCCGGTCCACCGAGGACGTAGATCTTGGTCGGGTTGAGGCGCGTCAGCTCCGCCTTCGTCTCATTCGGGATGAGCGTCTGCTGGACGAGGAGGATGGAGGTGCTCTCGCCGTGGGCAGCAGGCGCGCCGGCGAGTGCATCGGGGAACTGCTGGCCGGTGGCGACATAGACGACCGCCACGCCGGCACCCGGGGTCGGGGTCAGCTGCTGCGAGAGCTTGGCCGCGGTGTCGTAGCGATTCGCGCCGAAGAGGCGCGAGACGGCGCGGTGCGGCAGGGTCGCGGTGCTGCAGTCGAGATGAACGGTGTGGTTCGGGGTCAGGAATGTGAAGGGACCACCGTCCGCGTCGCTCCAGACGACGCTGGCACGGTTGATGACCGTCGTGTCGAGCGTGCCGCTCCCGTTCGGGTTCGCGCAGGCGGTGTTCGCAACGCTCGGGACGCTGACATTGATGATGACCTGGAACGTGTCGGCCGCCGCGGCCGCACCGATGGAGCAGGTCACGTTCGACCCGGCGCCGATGGTGCAGGCGGACGTCGCGCCGCCGTTCAGCGCCCAGGTGGCGCTCGTCGCGGTGACCTGCGGGTCATCGATCGACGAGTCCTTGACCTGGAGCCCGGTCACCGCAAGTGCGCCGACCGTGCCGTTGATCGTGTAGGCATACGAACTGTTCAGCGGTTGCGGGTTCGTGGCGTTCGACGACTTCGTGGCCGTGATGTTCGTCGCATCGGCGCGAACCTGGCCAACCGAGATGGTGAGGAGGGCGAAGAGGATGAGGGCGGACGTGATGGCAGCCGTGAGGCGCACGGTGCCGGGGGCAGCGAAGCGAGCAGTCAAGACCATGGTCCCCTACTGAAGTTGTGACCTGGGTGAGTCTCGAGGGTAGCCCAGTCGTTCACGACCCGCCAGTACTCATGGGCTTGCCCGGTGAGCGCTTCGCTGAAGTCCTGTGGGGTCGCGGCTCGATCATGTGTTGCGAAACCGCAACGAGCGTCGGACCGGGCGACTCCGCGAGGCCGGGACGATCGGCGCCCGGGCGAAGGCCGCCCGGGCGTCGCGTGCGCGGATGGATCGGTCCGGAGCGGGCGAACGCTCAGAACGCCTCCAGGTAGCGATCGAGCTCCCAGCTGCTGACCTGCATCCGATAGTCGTCCCACTCCTCGGTCTTGGCCTCCACGAAGCGCTCGAAGACGTGCTCGCCGAGCGCGTCGGCGATGACCTCGTCGTTCCGCAGCTCGTCGAGGGCCTCGTGCAGCGTGCCGGGCAGCTGCTTGATCTTGCGGCTCTCGAGCTTGGCGGCGTCGAAGTGGTAGAGGTTCTCCTCCACCGGCTCGGGCGGCGACATCTTCTTGTCGACCCCGTCGAGGCCCGCGGCCAGCATGCAGGCGAAGGCGAGGTACGGGTTCGACGACGGGTCCGGACAGCGCAGCTCGATGCGGGTGCTGTTCAGGCTGCCCTTGCTGATCTGCGGGATGCGGATCAGGGCCGAGCGGTTGATCCGCGCCCAGCCGATGTAGACCGGCGCCTCGTAGCCGGGCACGAGCCGCTTGTAGCTGTTCACCAGCGGCGCCAGGATGCCGATCATGCCCCGCGCATGGGCCAGCGTGCCGGCGATGTACTGGCGCGCGGTCTCCGACAGGCCATACGCGTCCTTGCCGTCCGCGAACGCATTGCGACCCTTCTTGATGTCCCACAGCGACTGGTGGGTGTGCATCCCCGAGCCGTTGATGCCGAAGAACGGCTTGGGCATGAACGTGGCGTAGAGGCCGTGGCTGGCGGCGACCGCCTTCAGCGTCGTCTTGAACGTCACCGCGTTGTCAGCGGTGCGGAGCGCATCGGCGTACTCGAAGTCGATCTCGTGCTGGCCGGTGGCGACCTCGTGATGCGCGGTCTCGACCTTGATCCCGAGATCCTCGAGCCCGTTCATCATCTCCTTGCGCACCTCAGTGCCGAGATCCTCGGAGAGGTCGAAGTAGCCGGCCGCGTCGTGCGGCAGCGTCTCGACCTCCTCGGCGGAGCGGCGGAGCAGGAAGAACTCGAGCTCGGGGCCGGTGTTCAGGACGTAGCCACGCTCCGTTGCCTTGTCGAGCTGGCGGCGCAGGACCCAGCGCGGATCCCCGGGAAACGGGTCGCCGTTCGGGGTGAAAACGTCGCAGATCACCCGCGCGCTGCCGGTGGGCAGTGCCTTCCCATCCGCGTCGAGGCCCGGCTCCCAGGGGATGGCGGCGAACGTCGACAGGTCCGGCACGAGGAACATGTCCGACTCGGCGATGCGGGCGAAGCCCTCGATGCTCGACCCGTCGAACCACTTCCCGCCGTCGACCGCCGGCTCCAGCTGGTGCATCGGGACCTGGACGCTCTTCACGTGCCCGACGATGTCGGTGAACTGGAGGCTCACGAACCGGAGGTTGCGCTCCTCGGCGAGCTTCAGCGCGGCGGTCAGCTGCTTGGTGGCCATCGGTGACTCCTGTGCATGCAGCCGGGCGGCCGCGACGGAATGGATGTGGACCGATGGATCTTCGCCCCGGCGGTCACCGCCGGCGGCGACGGACGCGCGTCCGCCGACCCGGATCGTTGTGCAGTCTGCACATCGAATGCTACGTCCGGTGGCGGTCCTCCTCGGCGCGCAGGATGCGCAATGCGTCCTCCGCGCGACGGGGGTCGAGGCCGAGCTCCGCCTGCGCCCGCTTCAGCCGATACAGGACGGTGTTGCGGTGCACCCCGAGCGCGCGCGCCGCGGTGGCCACCCGGCCGTTGGCGCGTGCGACGGCGAGGAGCGTATCGGTGACCGGATCGCCGGTCGCCGGCGGCTGCCGGGTCCGGGCGTCGCGCTGCCGGGGTGGCCCAATGGGTCGCCGCAGAAGGGCCCGGATGGTGGCGGTCAGGGCAGCGGCCGCGACCTCGTCGACGCGGGCAAGCGGGATGTCGTCGAAGAGCCAGACCGATGCGCCCGGCCGCACGGGTGACTCATGGACCCAGAGGCCGTCGCGGGTGTGCCGCGTGCCCCCGCGACGCAACCCACCGGCGAGGGTTCGCGTGTGGGTGGCGACGAACGTGGCGGCCAGCGCCTGGCCGGCCGGCCGGGCATGGAGGGCAACCAGCGCGCCATCGACCGCGACCGCCACGCCGCGGCGGAGCCGCGCGGCGACGATCCCTGCCGGCGCGGACGGAGCTGGATCGGCGAGCGCCGCCTCGGCGCATGCGAGGCGCATCTCGGTCGCGATGCCGTCGAGGACCGTGGACTCGTCATCGAGATACGCACCGAGGAGAGCGGCGAGGGCGGCCGCGGATCGCTCGCTGGCCAGGATGGGCATCGGTGCGCTGTCGCGGAGCGCGGGTGGTCGCGCCGTCACGCCCGCAACCAGGACGGCGGCAGGGCCGAGGCCCGCCTCGCCGATGGCGGCGACGAGCGCGTCGAGCGGTCCGATCGGCACGAGCGTCGCGTCGACGAGCAGGAGCTGCGCCTCGGCACGTGCCGGCAGATGCGGCGGCACGGCCCGGGTGCGGGCAACCCCGCGCACCGCGACCGTGAGGCCGGTCGCCGGCGTCGCCACGAGCCACGCCTGCGGGTCGGTCGCGCGCCAGAGGTCGACGAGCGTCGTCACCGGGCGAGGATCGCACGGACGCGCGCCATCTCCGCGGCCGGGAGGTCGAACCGCTCGCCACGGAGCGTGATCCGCACGACCGCTCCAGCGGGGCGCACCGACAGCCGCCAGCGCGGCAGCCAGAACGTGACGACGAGGCAGGCGACGAGCAGGCCGGCACCGGCGAAGAGGAGGCCCATGCCGGGGTCGCGCCGAGCGAGGAACGTGACCCAGGACGTGAAGCCGTCGAGCCGGACCCGCAGGTCGCCGACACGCGCCTCCTCGCCCGGATGAAGGATGGTCGCGTCCGACGTGGCGCTGCCGGTGCCGGCGGAGACGGCGACCGTGTTGGCCGCCGCGTCGGCCAGCACGACGGCCACCGACTCGCCCCGGCTCGGGAGGTCGAGGAGCGCGGCCGGTTGCCCGTCCCGGGATGCACCGAGGGCAAGCGGACCGTCGTGGAGGACGCTGCCGCCGAGCGACGTCACCCGCAGCCGTGCAGCGGGTCCGTACGTCCAGGCGTGGACGAGGTACGGACCGAACGACCCGGGCGCGTTCACCTGGAGCAGCTCGCGTCGCACGGCGGCCCCATCGCGGAGGAACGTGACCGTCGTGTCGAGGCGCGTCGGCCGTCCATCGGTGCCGAAGGCGGCGTCGAGCGCCTCGAAACGGAGGGCATCGGTCACGGCGGGCGCTCCGGCCTCGAGGAAGGACTCCTCCCCGGGGAGGAGCGAGAACGTCGTCTCGTGCGCAAAGGCTGTCCCGAGCGCCGCACCGATGACGGTGACGACGAGCGCGAGATGCGCCCCGAGGCCGGCGAAGCGCGACCAGCCGCGGCGCGTGCCGTGGAGCGACCAGCGCGGCCCGTCGATCGCGACGACGCGGTACCCCGCGGTGCGCAACCGAGCCGCCAGCTCGGTGGGCGCGGCGGCAATGTCGGCGGTCGCAACGAGGGTCTCGCGGCCCTCCGGCACCGGGCCGGGTGCGCGCCACTCCCGCCATGCGACCGGCGCGCGCACTGCGACGCCGGCAACGCCGGAAAGCAGGATCGCGCCGAGCAGCACGACGTAGGGCGGCGATGCGAGGATCGCGGCGCCTCCCGGGACGGCCGCCGCCACCGCGTTCGCGACCGCCGCGATGACGAGCAGCACCATCGCGAGCCGGACGTCGCCGGCGAGGCGAAGGACGCGGTCCGCGCCGCGCGCGAGGCGGGCCGGGGGAGCGAGGGTGGCGGATCGGTCCATGGCGCCTCGAGCGGTCGGCGGAATCGGTCAGCCGGCAGCGGCGCGGGCGGCTCCGAGCAGGTCCTCGATGATGTCGTCCGCGTCCTCGATGCCGATCGAGACGCGCACCATCCCGGGCGAGAGCCCGGCGCGGGCAAGTTCCCCATCGGTCAGCTGGCGGTGGGAGGAGGACGCCGGATGGCTGCAGAGGGTTTCGATGGTGCCGAGGCTCGTGGCATGGACCGCAACGCGGAGCGCGTCGAGGAAGTGCTCGCCGCCGGCTCGTCCACCGGCCACCTCGACCGCCATCATCCCGCCCGCCATCCCATCGCGCAGCACGTCGACCGACAGGGCGTGCTGGGGGTGGGACGCGAGCCCCGGGTAGCGCACCCGCTCCACGCCGGGGGCACCCCCGAGCGCGGTCGCCACGGCCAGCGCGTTCGAGGAGTGGCGCTCCATTCGCAGCGCCAGCGTCTTCAGGCCGCGCAGGGCGAGGAACGCCTCCCACGGGCTCGCATTGCCGCCGGCGTTGATGAGGATGTGGCGCGCCGCCGCCACCAGCTCGGCCGAGCCGAGGATGGCGCCGCCGACGATATCCGAGTGGCCACCGATGTACTTCGTGGTGGAGTGGATGACCAGGTCGGCGCCGCGGGCGATCGGGTTGGCGAGGTACGGCGAGGCGAACGTGTTGTCGACGGCCACGAGCGCCCCATGGGCGTGGGCGATCTCGGCGATCGCGCGGACGTCCGCCATGTCGGTGGTGGGGTTCGTGATCGTCTCGAGCCAGACGAGGCGGGTGGCAGGACCGATGGCGGCCGCGACCGCATCGACGTCCGTCGTGTCGACGGCGCGGTGGCCGATCCCCGATCGATCGAGCACCGTGCTGCCGAGGCCCACCATGCCGCCGTAGAC
The DNA here is from genome assembly GCA_038328565.1 of Candidatus Limnocylindria bacterium. Classification (GTDB taxonomy): domain Bacteria; phylum Chloroflexota; class Limnocylindria; order QHBO01; family QHBO01; genus JAICQM01. The sequence goes on along the minus strand of JBBQMC010000035.1, from coordinate 2,972 downwards.
GGCCTGCGGCAGGAGCAGCTCCTCGCCGCTGCGCACCGTCGACAGCACGACGGCGTGCGCCGCCGCCATGCCCGACGCGGTGACGAGGCAGGCCTCCGCGCCCTCGAGCTCCGCCAGGGCGTCCTCGAGGGCGGCGTGGGTCGGGTTCGAGTAGCGGGTGTAGCTGTGGCCGGGGCGGGCGAACTCGAGGAGCTCGGCGAGCTCCGTCGCCGAGCCGACCTCGAAGGTGCTCGACGCGTAGATCGGCACGTTGATCGGTGACTGCGGGACCTTGGGCGTGCGGCTGGCAGCGCGAATCGCGCGCGTGGCGAAACCGGGCATGCGGGCGAGTCTAGCAGCGGGCCGGCGCGCGCCGGCGGGTCAGGCGTCGGGGCCGCGGCTCGGATCGCGAGGGGCGGAGAGGAAGGCGTCCATCGCACGCCGGATCTGGTCGTCGGGGTCGAACGAGAGGCGCGCAGTGGCGATCTGGCCGCGCACGACGGCGGCGTCGGGCTCCTCGTCACCACCGCCGACCGCAACCGGCACCGGTTCCGTCTCCGCCTCGATGGGGACGGCGACGCTCGGCCCGCCGTTGTGCGCGGCGGCCTCGACCGTGATGGGCGTCGTCGTGACCGTGGCCGGTCTCGCGGCAGGCGCCTCGGCGGCGGGCGGCGCCACCGGCGGCAGCTCGATGGGTGCCGATGGCGGCTCGACCGGCGGCTCGTTCGCAGGTGGCAGGATCCGACCGATGAGCCGGCGCGGGCGGGGATTGCCGCTGATCTGGTTCTTGCCGAGGCTCTTCGCCTGGTACATCGCGCGGTCGGCGGCGAGCATGAGCTCCTCAGCGGTCGAGCCGTCCTCTGGGTGCGAAACGAGACCGATGCTCACGCTCGTCGTGCCATCGGTCCCGGTCAGGGCCAGGCCGACCTCCTCCGCACCGGTGCGGATCTTCTCGGCGACGACGAACGCGCCGGGAATATCGGTCTCGGGGAGCAGGATGAGGAACTCGTCGCCGCCATACCGGTAGGCCGCGTCGACGGTCCGGATCGACCGATGGATGATGCGCCCGATTGCGCGCAGCACCTCGTCGCCGCGGTGATGGCCGAACGTATCGTTCACCGCCTTCAGCCCGTCGAGGTCGACCATGAGCAGGCAGAAGCCGCGCTCGCTGCGCCGCGTGCGGCTCACCTCCTGCTCGAGCGTCGGCAGCAGGTGGGCACGGTTGAAGAGGCCCGTCAGCGGATCGGTCCGGGTCAGGGTGACCATCCGGCGCCGAACGCGGCGCTCCTGGGCGGCGAATACGCCGGCCAGGTACGCGAGCAGCCAGACCGAGCCGATGTTCAGCCCGAACCGGAGCCCGTCGAGCGGCTCCCAGGCGCCGCGCTGCGGATCGACCGCCAGCACGCCGAGGTAGCCGAGCGTCGCGAGCGCACCGACGATGAGCGCCACCCTGCCGCCATGCGCGAGCGCGGCGGCCACGGCCACGATCGCGTAGGCGAAGAAGAACGGCGACGCCCCGTACCCGGTGAGGACGAGCAGCCCGGTCACGAGGCCGAGCGCCACGAGCGCCTCCGCGATGACGACCGACGTCCGCCGCCGCGCACTCGGGAAGAGCTCATGGAAGGCGATGACGGCGATGACCGCGCCGCCGCCGAGGGCGAAGATCTGGGGCTGGACGTTCGCGTACGCGCCCGACACGCCGACGCCCACCATGACGACCGCAATCGTCAGCCACCAGAGGATGCGGAGCACCCCGTTGTAGGCGGTGCCGCGGTCATCGGTTGCCCACCCGGCCTGGTCAGTGGACGACGTCGCGTCGCTCGAGACGAGGGCGGAGGAGGGCGCGCCGTCCTGTGCCCGACGGCCCTCGCGGAGCACCGCGATCAGTGCTGCAGCGCCCACGAGCGCGGCAGCGGCGGCGGTGAGCAGGAGGAAGATCTGTTCGCTTGACACTGGCCCGACCAGTATGGGTACTGCCCCACAGGTGGCGCAAACGTACTAACCCATCCGTACCGCCCAGGCGTCGCGCGGGTGCACCACGAATGCCTGTCGGGAGCCCGGCGTTCGACCCGTGCAAGCGGCCAAGCGCTGCCCCGGGAGGGAGGCGCGGGCGCTGCTACAATGCGGGGCCGCCCGGCCCCCGTTGAGACACCCGCACGAGACTGCAATGACGGAGCTCCGCCAGCCACGGCCGCGCTGGTTCGCCGCCATCCTGTCGTTCCTCTTCCCCGGGCTCGGCCAGGCGTACGCCGGCCAGTGGCAGATCGCCCTCCTGCTCGCCGTGCCCGTCCTGCTCGTGCTGCTCCTCATCGTCTCCGCCTTCACGGTCCTCGCCAACCGCCTGTCGGTCGACGTGTTCAGCTCCGGCTTCATCCTGGGGCTGCTCGCGCTCGACGTGGCGCTCTTCGGATGGCGGGCGTTCGCGATCGCCCACGCCGGCCTCGGCGGACACGACATCCATCTCACCCACTACGCCGCGCACGACATCGCGCGCAGCCACCGCCGCCGCGACATGCTGGTCGTGGCCCTGCTGCTGGTGGCAACGGTCGGGATGCATGCCTATGCCGGGCTCGTGCTGCGCAGCCTCGACCAGACGCTCGGCAATGTCTTCGGCGGCGGGCAGAACGGCGGCGGCACCACCACGCCCGACGGCGCGAACGACCACCCGATCAACCACCCGGACTTCCACTGGGACGGGACGAACCGGGTGAACTTCCTCCTGCTCGGCATCGACTCCGGGCCGGGCCGGACGGAGGCGCTGGCCGATACCATCCTCGTGGTAAGCGTCGACCCGGTGGCGCAGACGGCCGCGCTCATCTCGATCCCGCGCGACACCGGCTTCCTGCCGCTGCCGGATCGGTCCATCTACGGCGACGGGCTCTACCCGGACAAGATCAACGCCCTCTCGACCGTGGCGAGCGCCAACCCGGGGGTGTGGTGCCCCGACCTGCCATCGCCCCGCAGCTGCGGCCTTCGCACGCTCGAGCGCTCGG
>JBBQMC010000034.1:0-16508 GCA_038328565.1 Candidatus Limnocylindria bacterium | reverse complement strand
CCTCCTTGGGGATGGTGAACTCGACATCCGCGTTGTCGTAGAGCTTCATCTGGCTCACGTCGCCCGACCACGCGATGGTGAGGGCGAGGTTCTCCCCGCTGAGCAGGTCGTAGTAGTCGTTGCCGTAGAAACCCTGGAACTGCTTGCCGTTCGCCGCCTCCAGCAGCTTCGTCTGCGCACGCTTCGCGTCGTCGTTCGTGGCGTCGGCGGGCTTCACGCCCAGGCTCAGCAGGGTGAGGCTCATCGTGTCGCGCATCTCGCTGAACATGCCGACCTGGCCCTTGAAGACCGGGTCGAGGAGGTCGTCGAAGCTCGTGATCTCCGGCTTCGCCGGGCGGAGCTGGGCGACGAGTTTCTTGTTCCAGCCGATGCCGGTGATCCCCGACTGCCACGCCATGCTGTACACGTTGCCCGGGTCGTACCACGGGTCCTTGTACAGGTCCTGGGCGTTCGCGTCGAAGCTCGGGATGCGGGTCTTGTCGAGCGGCTCCAGGTAACCGAGGCGGATCATGCGCTCGATCATCCAGTCGGTCAGGACGATGAGGTCGTACTGGGTCGGGTTGCCCGCCGACAGGTCCGGCTGGATCTTCCCAAAGAACTCCTCGTTGTCGTTGATGTCCTCGTTGTAGGTGACGGTGATGTTCGTCTCGGACTCGAACTTCTTGATCGTCGGGTAGTCGCCGGTCGTGTCATCGATGTCGATATACGCGGGCCAGTTCGCCCAGTTCAGCGTGCCGGCCGGCGAGGACGGCAGCGCCATCGGGGTGACGGCGGTGCTGCCGCTGCTGCCGCTCGCGCCCACGCTCGACGAGGGCTTAATGCCGCACGCGGCGAGGATCGCCGGCAGCGAGAGCGCCGATGCGGTGATGAGGCCACCCCTGCCCGCCTGCCGCAGGAAGCGTCGACGGCTGATCCTCCCCTGGGCCAGGGCACGGGCGATCGCGCGCTCGAGCTCCGACTGGTCGTCCCGCGGGTCAGGCATCTGAATCTCCTTGCTGCTGATCGTCGATCGGACCTGGACCGATGACGAAGGTGTGCTCGGGGCGCCAGCTGAGGCGCACCCGTTGGCCATCTGCGAGCGCCTCGGCGGCGCCGCTCGTCTCGATGTTCTGGGCGTAGACCGTAAGCTTCTGGCCGGTCGCGGTCTCGACGAGGTACTGGGTGCTGACGCCGATGTAGCTGGCGTCGAGGATCGTGCCATCGAGCGTGTTGAGGCCGTCGTCGGCCGCCACCGCGTCATCGCCGACGGCAAGGACGTGCAGCTTCTCTGGCCGGACGCCGACGCGGACGGCCCGGCTGCCGTTCACCGACGCGGACGGTGCGCGGAGCGTCGTCCCGTCGGGCAGCCGAATGGCCGCCAACCGGTCGCCGCGCTCGGTGACCTCGCCGTCGAGGAGGTTGCTCACGCCGAGGAAGCCGGCCACGAAATCGGTCTTCGGGCGCTCATAGAGCTCCTCAGGCGGTCCGAGCTGCTCGATCCTGCCGGCGCGCATGACGGCGATGCGGTTGGACATCGTCATCGCCTCGTCCTGGTCGTGGGTCACGTAGATGAACGTGATCCCCACCTCGGTCTGGATCCGCTTCAGCTCGATCTGCATCTGCTTGCGCAGCTTGAGGTCGAGCGCGCCGAGCGGCTCGTCGAGGAGGAGGACCCTTGGATGGTTGATGAGGGCGCGGGCGAGCGCCACGCGCTGCTGTTGGCCGCCGGACAGCTGGTTCGGCTTGCGGCGCTCGTAGCCCGGAAGCTCGACGAGCTCCAGCATGCTCGCCACCTGGCTGCGGATCTCGCCGTCCGGGATGCTGCGGCGACGGAGGCCGAACGCCACGTTCTCATAGATCGACAGGTGCGGGAAGAGGGCGTAGTTCTGGAACACGGTGTTCACGTCGCGCTTGAACGGCGGCAGGTTCGTGACGTCCGCGTCGCCCAGGTAGATCGTCCCCGCCGTCGCCTCCTCGAAACCGCCGATCATGCGCAGCGTCGTGGTCTTCCCGCAGCCGGACGGACCGAGCATGCTGAAGAACTCGCCGCGCTCGATCTCGAGCGTGAGGCCGTCGACCGCGACGACCTCGCTGCCGAACTGCTTGGTGACCCGATCGAGCCGAACGTCCGGCTGTGGCACCTATGCGAGCCCTCGTGTCGGGAGGCGCAACCTTGCCGCCTTGCGACAGGGTTCGAGCGTCGCCGGAGTATCCGCCCGCCCGCTCCGGGTGTCAACGCGATTCCGGCGTCCCGGATGCAACGGAATCGGTGGCCGGCGCGTCATCTTCTGTACCGATGGCGAAGCCGAACCACGCGAAGCGAACCCGACCCCGACCGGCGCCCGTGCGCCGGCATCGCTCCGCCGCCGTGCGCGGCGAGGAGCAGCGTGTGCGGCGCGAGCTGGAGCGCTGGCGACGGGGCAAGGGGTAGCGCGCAGGCGCGGATGACACGAACGGCGGCCCGGCTGTGGGGCCGCCGTTCTGCATGGCGGACGGGTAGACTCACCCTCATCCCGAGGCATCACCGAATCCGCAGCCGAGGCGTCGCGAACCCGATGGACTTTACCCTCTCTTCCCAGCATGAAGCGATTCGGAGCACCGTGCGTGACTTCGCCGAGCGGCGGATCCGTCCGGTGGCGGATGAGCTCGAGCGCAAGGGCGATTTCCCGATGGAGATCATTCGCGAGGCGGCCGGGCTCGGTCTGCTCGGCGTGCCGTATCCGGAGGAGATCGGCGGGACCGGGCTCGACAGCCTTGCGTACGCGATCACGGTCGAGGAGCTCAGCCGCGTGAGCGGCAGCGTGGGGATCATCGTCAGCGCCCACACCTCGCTCGGCTGCAACCCGATCTGGCTGGCCGGCACCGACGAGCAGAAGGAGCGCTTCCTCCGCCCGATGGCCTCCGGCGCCGTGATCGGCGCCTACGGGCTGACCGAGCCGGGCGCGGGAAGCGACTCGCGCGGCACCCGCACGCGCGCGCACCGTGACGGTGACGACTGGATCCTGAACGGCGGCAAGCGCTTCATCACGAACGCCGGGGTGGCGGGCACGTACATCGTCACCGCCGTCACCGACCGCGAGGAGGAGAGCGGCAAGATCAGCGCCTTCATCGTCGAGGCCGAGACCCCCGGCTTCTCGATCGGCCGCATGGAGGAGAAGATGGGACTCCACGCCAGCAATACCGGCGAGCTGATCTTCACCGACTGCCGCGTGCCGGGCGAGAACATGCTCGGGCCGGAGGGCGAGGGCGACAAGCTCTTCCTCAAGACGCTCGACGGTGGCCGGATCGGGATCGCGGCGATGGCGCTCGGGCTGGCGCAGGCGGCCTACGAGGCGGCATCGGCCTACGCGAAGGAGCGCCGCCAGTTCGGCAGGGCGATCGCCGAGTTCCAGGGCGTCGCCTTCATGATCGCGGACATGGCCGTGAAGATCGACGCCGCGCGGCTGCTCACGTACCGTGCGGCATGGCTGAAGGACTGCGGCAAGCCCTACACGACCGAGGCGGCGATGGCGAAGCTCTTCGCCAGCGAGGCGGCACGCGACGTGACGAACGACGCGATCCAGGTGCATGGCGGCTACGGCTACGTGACCGAGTACCACGTGGAGCGCTACCTGCGCGACGCGAAGCTGACCGAGATCGGCGAGGGGACGAGCCAGATCCAGCGCATGGTCATCGCCCGCAACCTGCTCGGCGTCCGCGCGATGTAGGACCGATGCCCCGAGCGTTGCGCGGTCGCGTTATCCTGGGGCCGCTGCTCCTCGCCTTCGCGCTGCTGGCGATCCCCGGCCCGGCCGTGCGCGCGGCGACGCCGACGCCGATCGTGACGCTGCCGGGCGAGACGTACGCGGCGATCGTGGTGGATCTGGACGGCGGCGGCAGCGCGGAGATCGTCCGCATCCGCGATGCCGTGTCCGGCTCGCAGCTCGAGACCTGGCGGCTGGCCGGTGGCACGTGGCGAATCGCCGGCTCGCTCCCGATCTTCCGGCGGGCACTCGACGGCGTGCTCGTCCCCGTCGAACCGCGACGTGATCCAATGGCGCTGCTCGCCGTCAGGGATCGCCGCGGGGTGCGCCCCCTCCTCGTCGCCTCGTTCGTCGCGTCGGACGGTCGGCAGTGCTGCACCAGCGGCTGGTGGTACGACGAGCGCGGCGCGGGCGGTCCGCACCTCGTGCCCGCCTTCGGCCTGCCCGACGCGTTCCAGCAGGCGTACCTGCTCGACACCGATGCCGACGGCGTCGACGAGCTCGCCACGTTCGAGGTCGACCAGGCCGGCACGCTGACGACCCTGTCCCTCCTGCGACAGCGTGGCGACCGGTGGGACCGGGCCGGGCCGGACGTCAGGCTTCCGGAGGCGAACTGGGGCGGGGTGGTCGGCGAGTCCGATGGCGTTCCCGGCGACGAGGTTGTCACCATTGCCGATGGCGCCCGGGCGATGCTCCGGGTCGGGACCGACGCGGGGGGACGGATGCTCGTCGAGCACGCATCGACCGCGGTCCTCGCCGGGGCAGACCGATCGTTCTTTCCGTCCGTCGTGAGCGCCGGCCGCATCTTCGGCAATGACGTCTCGGAGACCATGGCGGTCCGGTGGCCGCGCCATGGATCGGTGAGCGTCGCTGGCAGCGTCGCGAACTCGGCCGGGGGCTGGCTTGCCGGTCTCGGCAGCGACGGCTCGCGCCTCCTCTCGGTGGGCTCCGATCCCAATGACGAATGGGGTGCGCGGGCGCGGTTGCTGGACGCAGACCTTCGGCCGCTGACCGGCAACCAGACGGTGGCCTCGCCGCTCGCCGCCATCCTGGACTTCACGCGCGAGGGCGTGGCGGCCATCGACCTTCCGTACCCGTGGTCGGGTCCGGTGGCGGGAGGCCTGGGGGTCGGTGGCAACGCGGTCGTCCTCAACGGACACCTGATCACGACCGGTCCGGGCGACGACCTGCGGATGCGGGCCATCGCCGCGTTGGCCGGCGCGTACCCGGTCGGCACGGCCGGGGATGACGCGAGCTGGATCGTCCTGAGCAACAGCGGCTATCCGCCGCCGCGCGAGGCGAGCCTCCGCGTGCAGCCGGGGACCCGCACCTGGCTCGCGCCGACCGATGCCATCCTCAATCCCCGGCCGGACGACCTCGCCACCGTCGGGGACCCGCTCGCCGTCACAACGCTTCCTGATGGGACCCTGGCGATGGGCGACAACGGGTTCGATGTCGTCGTCACGGCACCGACGGACAGCCGCATCATCCTGATCGTGGACGCTCGGTTGCGAACCGATGTCAGGGCCGCGGGCCGCACGTCGACGATCCACGTCGCACCGCAAGAGCTCAGCGGCAGCCGGACATTCTGGGCCGCGCTCCTGGTGACGACCCCGATCGGTACCGCCACGACCGCCACCTGGGAGGCCCATGTGCTTCGCGATCCGCCGACGCTCACCGCCGCTGCCACGACCGAGGCCCTCCGGTTCGGCGCCACGGTGAGCGGCTCCGTCTCGCGGGCCGCGACCGTCGCCGTCGACGGCGTACCGGCGACGATCAATCGCGATGGCACGTTCCGCGTGACCGTGGCGGCCAGTCCCTGGCCGCGGGACGTCCTCGTGACCGCCACGGACGCGGTAGGACACCGGACCGTCACGGCGCTCACCGTCATCGGCCTCGTCGACTACCGCTGGCTACCGTGGCCGCTCCTCGTGGTGGCCGCCACGACGCTCGTCGGCCTGGGGCTCTACGTGCTCGCGCCCCGCCTCCGCCGCGAGGAACGGTCGCTCACCGGCACCATCGGCGCATTCGAAGAGCTCGACGAGACGTCAGGCGGGCCCTGGACTGCTACGCTGGCCGGCGACGCGTCGCCCGATGAGCGACCGAGCGATTGACGAGGAGTGCCCGCCCATGAGCCGCCGCATCGACGAGCTGGACGCGATCGTGCGCCAGTTCGACCTGAACGCCCATCCCTTCTACGTCGCCTGGCGCGCCGGCGCGCTGCCCATCGAGCGGTTGCGCGAGTACGCGACCGAGTGGGCACCGTTCATCGCCGCCCTCGACCGAGGCTGGGAGCGAATTGGGGAGCCGGCCTACGCGCAGGAGGAGCGCGAGCACGACGTCCTGTGGGCCGCCTTCCGCGCATCGCTCGGCTCGGCCGGCGAGATGACGCGGCCGCAGAGCGCGACCCTGCTCGCGGTCGGCGACAACGCCTTCGCATCGGTCCCGGAGACGCTCGGGGCGCTCTACAGCTTCGAGGTCCAGCAGCCGGCCACCGCCATGAGCAAGCTCGCCGGGCTGCGCGAGCACTACGCGGGCGCGGTCGACGAAGCGGGGCAGGCGTACTTCGTGGAGCACGCGGTCGAGACCGATGAGCCGGCGATGCTGGCCGCGAAGATCGACGCGCTCTCCGACGACGAGTTCGCCCGCACGAAGACCGCGTGCGCCATCTTCAGCGCCGCGGCATGGGGCGCCCTCGACGGGGTCTACTTCACCGACTGACGGGCGTTGCTGAACTCGACCGACCAGCGCCACGCCGAAGCGTCCTCCGCGTTCCACCATGCGGTCAGCACCCCGGCCTCGCCACCGGGGAGGATGACGATCGCCCCGAGGTCGTCCTGCGTCGGCCAGCGGTCCTCGCGCGTCAGCTGCTCGCCCTCGATGGCGAAGCGGGTCATCGGCTTGTAGCGGCCCGCGCGGGTGAGCGCCTCGCCGCGGGCGATCACGCGGTCATCGCCCTGCCGCACGAGCACGGACACCTGGCGCGGCATCGAGTGGACCCACGCGGCGTCGACCGGGTCGATCCTGGCGCGCGCAATCGGGATCCCGGTCGCTCCGCTGCCGGGATACCAGAGCTCCCAGGTCTGGAGCTCGTCGAAGCTCATCGGTCCTCCTCCATTGGTCGTCCATCCTGCGCCCGCGCGATGAACGCGTCGAGCGCAGTCGGGTCGGCGAGCGAGCCGCGCGAGGCGGCGATCTCGGGCGGGGTCCCGGTGAGGATCCGCTTCACCGGCACCTCGAGCTTCTTGCCGGACAGGGTGCGCGGGATGGCCGGCACCGAAACGATCTCGTCCGGCACGTGGCGCGGCGACAGGGAGCGGCGCAGCTCCCCGGTGATCCGGCCGCGGAGCGCCTCGTCGAGCGTGCCGCCGTCGCGCAGCGCGACGAAGAGGACGAGGTGGTCCTCGTCTTCGAGGTGGACGACGAGGGAGTCGGCGATCTCCGGGAGTCCCTCGACGACGGCATAGAACTCGGCCGTCCCGATCCGCACCCCGCCGCGATTCAACGTGGCGTCCGAGCGGCCGCTGATCACGCACGAGCCGCGCTCGGTGAACGTGATCCAGTCGCCGTGGCGCCATACGCCGGGGAAGTCGTCGAAATAGGCCGCGCGGTAGCGCGAGCCGTCGGGGTCGTTCCAGAACGCGACCGGCATCGAGGGCATCGGGGCGGTGATGACGAGCTCGCCCTGCTCCCCGACGAGCGGGCGGCCGTCCGGGGAGAAGGCGTCGACCGCGCAGCCGAGATGGCGGCAGCTGATCTCGCCCTCCCACACCGGGCTGAGCGGGGAGGCGCCGACGAAGGCGGTACAGACATCGGTCCCGCCGGAGACCGATTGGAGATGGACCGATGGCGAGATCGCGTCGTACACGTAGCGAAACCCCTCCGCTGGCAGCGGCGCGCCGGTCGAGCCGATGCCGCGCAGGGCGCCGAGGTCGGCGAGCTCGCCGGGGCGGAGTCCCTCCTTGCGGCAGGCCATGAGGTACGGCGCGCTCGTGCCGAAGAACGTCATCCGCTCCTCGGCCGCCAGGCGCCACAGCGCGCCAAGGTCCGGCCACGCCGGCGACCCGTCGTAGAGCATGATCGTGGCGTCGACGAGGAGCCCGGACACCAGGTAGTTCCACATCATCCAGCCGGTGGTGCTGAACCAGAAGAAGCGGTCATCGGGGCCGAGGTCGTGGTGGAGGGCCTGGACCTTCAGGTGCTCGAGCAGGATCCCGCCGTGGCCGTGGACGATGGGCTTCGGCAGTCCGGTCGTTCCCGACGAATAGAGGATGTAGAGCGGATGGTCGAACGGCACCGCGTCGAACTCGAGCGGCGCGCCGTCATCGGTCCCGAAGGCGTCATCCCAGGCAAGGGCATCGGTCGGCACACCTGACCCGTCCTCGGCGAGGTACGGCAGCACCACCGTCGCCGCCAGGCTCGGCAGCGCGGCGCGGATGGCGGCCACCTCATCGGTCCGATCGACGCTCCGGTCGCCATACCGATAGCCATCGATGGTGAGGAGCAGCTTCGGCGCGATCTGGCTGAAGCGGTCGACCACGCTCCGCGTCCCGAACTCCGGCGCGCAGCTCGACCAGACGGCACCGATGCTGGCGGTGGCGAGCAGCGCGACCGCCGCCTCGGGCACGTTCGGGAGGTAGGCGGCAACCCGATCGCCGCGCGTGACGCCCAGGCGCAGCAGGCCGCCCCGGGTGCGGGCGACCGCCTCGCACAACTGGCGTTTCGTGAGCGTGCGCCGGTCGCGCGACTGGGCGTGCGCGATGACCACGACGTCGTCGTCGGCGCGCCGCTGGAGCCGCAGGGCGTGCTCGGCCCAGTTCAGGCGCGCATCGGGGAACCAGCGCGCGCCAGGCATCGCGGCCTCGGCGAGGGCCGGTCCCGTATCCGTCGTCGAATGAACGGTGAAGTGCTCCCACACCGACTGCCAGAACGGACCGATCTCGGTGGTCGACCAGGCGAGCAGGGCTTCGTAGTCCTCGAAGGCGAGGTCGCGATCGCGCGCGAGCCACTCGAGATACTCGCCGAGCCGGGTCGTGGCGCGCGCGTCCGGTGCAGGCCGCCACAGGACCGGCGGCGTCGGAGCGGGCATCGGCCGATGATGCCACGCGTCCGGCAGGGCGGTATCCTCGGCCCCACCATGGCCACCACGCGGCGCGCGGCATCGCTCGTCCTGGCGATCACGGCGCTCGCGATCGGCCCGTGGCCCGTGGCCGCCATCGACGACACGCCGGCGGCGGCGCTGCCCGCGGAGGCGCCGTCGCGGACCCTGCCCGGTCCGACATACGGCGCGGTGTCGGCCGACCTGGACGGGGACGGCGCTCCCGAGCTCGTCCGCCTCGTGGCGGCGTTTGATGGCTCCGGCCGGATGGCGGTCGATGCCTGGCGTCAGCCAGCGTCCGGAGACCCGGTGTCGCTGGGTGAGGTGCCAATCCGGCGCGATGCGAGCGTGGACGAGCAGCTGTCCGGGCTGCCGCGTCCTGGCACCGACGGCACGTTGCCGCTCCAGGTCAACGACGCCGCCCGGCTGCTCGTGCTCCGCGACCATGGCCGGCCGCGCGTCGTCGTCGCGGCGATCGGCCTCAACGTGCCGGACGGCCGCCCCTGCTGCCTCACCCTGCTCGAGGTCGGCCTCGCTGGATCGCTCACTCTCACGCCGGTCGGCGGCCAGCAGCAGGACGCGATCGGGGTGCTGCCCGTCGACCTCGACCGCGACGGCGTGGACGAGCTGGTCGCGATCGAGCTCCCCGACACGGCGCAACGTCTGCCGCTCCGCATCTACCACCCGCTTGCGCCGGCGGTTCGGCCACGGACCGTGGTGCTCGACGTGGCGGCGATCGACGTGGCCACCGCGATCGTCGGCGAGTCGGACGGCGTGGCGGGTGACGAGCTGCTCGCGGTGGCGAATCGGGCGACCGCCGACCAGCCGTCGGACCCGGTGCTCATCCGCCTGTCGTGGCGCAACGGCGCCCCTGTGGTCGAGATTGCCGAGCTCGAGGTCTCTGGTCCGTTCGCGCTGCTGCCCCATGGCGGGCGGCCGCTCATCGTCCTCTCGTCGCCGGAGCTCGGGCAGACCGTGGCGGCCAGCTGGCCGGCGGGTGGTCCGTTCGCGGTCGAGGCGCGCGCCTCGGTCGCCATCGAGTCGCTCACCGTCGTCGGCAGCGGGACGGCAGAGCGGCTCCTTGCGCGGGCCTCCGACGAGACGTCGAGCGTCGTCGCCCTGGATGCCGCGTTGCGCAGCGAGCCCTACCTGCGCGCCACGCCGGCGGCGGCCGGACTGGCCGCCGAGGGCTATGCGCCGTTCGCGCCGTATTTCGGTCCGTGGCCGGGCGGGCCGGACGGGACGGGCGACGCGCCCGCCTACGTCGTCGCCGGCCAGCTGATCCAGGACGGGGCGCCGCGTCCGATGGTCGCGCTGGCCGGCGTCGAGCCGGTCGGTTCGATGGGGACGTCCGGGCGCGTCACGGCGCTCCTCCTCCGGGACGCATCCCGGCAGTCGAGCGGACCCACGCTCGGCGAGGCCACGCCGGGCAACGTCGTCCTGGTGCCGACCCAGCAGGTCCTCACCCCCGAGACGCACGACGGGCAGCTGCCGATCGGCCTCCGCGGCGCCGTGCCGGTCCCGGGAGACGCGAACCGGCTCGTGACGCCGGGCCCGTCGTTCGACCTGCTCGTCAACGGCCCCATCGGGACGACGGTCGTCGCGCTCCTCGACGGCGAGCAGCCGGCCTTCGCCCATACCGGCGGATCGGCAGGCAGGGTGGTGACGCTGCCGGTGAACGTCGGCGAGCGGCAGAGCGCGGACCTTCGCGTCCTCGCCGTGACGCCGTCGGGCGCCGGCTACGCCACCGCGTGGCGCATCGAACAGCGCGCGACGGCGCCGGCACTGACGGTGAGCGCGCCGGTCATCTCGCTCGGGGGATTGGTGCACCTGGACGGGATGACCGATCCCGAGGCCACCGTCGAGGTGCGTGGGACGCCCGTCGACGTTGCCCGCGATGGTCACTTCAGCGTGACGGTGAGCGCCGGCCTGACCCCGGTCGACGTCGAGGTCCTGGCGATCGACATCGTCGGCAACCGCGCCCGTCAGACGCTCAGCGTGGTCGGCTGGATCGACTACCGCCGTCTGCCATGGCTGGGCATCGTCATCGTCCTGACGCTGGCCGCGGCGGCGGCGCTGTGGCAGATGGCGCCCGGTCCACGACGCTGGGTCCGGCGCGGCCCGGACGACGATGCCGGGCTCGAGGAGATCGACGCCTAGCTAGCTGCCGCCCCGGCGGCGCCGCGCCAGCCTGGCGCTCAGCGACTCCTCGGCAGGCTCGGCGGAGGACGGCGGTGTCGCCTCGACGGGCGGGCGTGCCGCGGCGGATGGAGCCGCCGCAGCGGGTTCGGAGGCGGGCAGCGGGGTCGGTGCCTCCGCCGCCGGCGCCGAGGGCGACTCCCGACGCGGGCTCCGATCGGTGAGGCCGCGACGTCGCTCGGCCGCGGCGCGCAGCTCGGCCAGGCCCGGGACCACCTCCGGCGCGCGCTCGCCGCGGCCGAGCCGGCTCGCCACCCAGCCGCGTGCGCGACGCAGGTCGGCGCGGGTCAACGCCACCCGTCGCACCCCGATGTCGACCGGCACGAGCAGGATCGCGAGCAGCAGCAGCCACGGCCAGATGGGCGTCGGGAACGCGGCCGCGGCGATGTCGTGGCGCCAGATGCCGGCGAGTGCCTCCGGGTCGGCGGGATCGAAGGTGCGGCCCGCACCCGCGCGCGCCAGCCCGCGCAGGGCCTCGGGATCCACGCCGAGGCGTCGGAACTCCTCGGCCGCGGGCGACACGATGCCCAGGGTCCGGCTCGCCGACGCACCGCCATCGGTCGTCTGCGCCACGCGCACGAGGTACGCGCCCGGCGCATCCGCGCGCACGGTCCCCGCATAGCGTCCCGGGCCGACCTGCTCGAGCTGGGCCTGGATCGGCGTGAGGTCGGGAGCCACGAGGCGCAGGATCGTGCGGTAGAAGTTGCGTGGTGCGCCGTCCTCGTCGGTCGAGGTCACCTCGACGTTCAGCTCGCCCTGGCGCCCCGGGCTGAACCGCACGTCGATGCCCTGCGCATCCTGCGGCGGCAGCGTCCAGCTCACGAGCTGGGCGGCGAGCGTTCCGAACTCCGCCGTGCCGATCCAGGGCGTGGCCCACTGCTGCCGCGCATCAGAGGTCCATGCGACGGCGCGTCCCAGGCCGTACTGCCACTGCGCGAGGAGCGGGTCCTCGCGGGCCGTGAGGAGTGCCACCGTGGCGCTGCCCTTCGCCGTGGTCGCGTTGTAGCCGAGCAGCTGCGGGAGCCGGCCCGCGTCGAGGCCGCGCAGGATGTCCGACGGGGCCGACGGCACGGGCTGGAACGTCTCCTCCACGATCCGCTCGCCGGCGGTACGGATCGTCTCCTTGAGGAAGATGTCCGGAATGCGGGTCGCGTCGGACGCGTCGTAGTAGCGGCCGCCGGTCCGTTCGGCGAGGTCGCGCAGGATGTGGGCTGCGCCGCCGCCGGCCCCGATCGTGGACAGCGTGATCCCGGCCGCCTTCATGTCCGCCAGCAGCTGGTCGTAGGCGCCGGAGCGCGACCAGCCATCGGTGATGAGAATGATGTGGCGCAGCGACGCCGGGTTGTGGACGAGGTCGTCGTAGGCGGCCTTGAGACCGGCGTAGATGTTCGTCTCGCCATCGGCGCGAAAGCCGAGCGAGCCCTGGAGGGCACCGATGCTCACCGGCCCGGTGCGGACCGCCCAATGCGCGCCGGAGTCGAAGGCCACCACCCCGAGCTGGTCGGTGGCGCTCAGGGCATCGGCGGCGCGCAGGATCGCCTCTTTCGCGATGTCGACCTTCTCGAAGCCGCGGGTCTGCTGCTGGGAGACGCCCATCTGGTCGCCGGTGCAGTGGCAGTCGGCCATGCTGCCGCTCTTGTCGACCACCGCCACGAGCGCGACGTCCGGGTTCCGGTCGCGGTCGCGGACCGACATGTAGACCGGCAGCGTCTCCTCCAGCGGTGTGGCGAGATAGCCGCCGGCGCCGAAGCTCGACCGGCCGCCGAGCATCACCAGCCCCTTGCCGAGGTCCCGGACGTAAATCTGGAGCGATGCCATCGCCGCCGCGCCCAGCGCGTCAGCCGGCACGTCGTCGAGAACGACCGCGTCGTAGCCGGCGAGGGTGGCGATCGACGCCGGGACGCCGGTCGCGGGCACCACCGTGACCTGCTGGCGCGCGGCGGTCAGGGCGGCGACGAGATCGGCCGCGCGCGCCGGGTCGTCGGTGGCGACGAGAACCTGCGGCGGGCCGGTGACGAGCGTGTACGCATCGGCCGCGTTGTTCTCGCGGAAGTGGTCCTCGGCGGGCTCGATGATGGCGCGGAAGACGTGGAATCCGGCCTCCGCGGCGGTCACGCTGAACGGCACGGTCACGGACCCCGGGTGCAGTGCCAGCGCGCGGGTGCCGACCGTCGCGCCATCCGCCAGGAGGCGGAGCGTGGCCGTCGTGTCGACCGTCGAGCGCACGCGGACGGACACGTCGATCGTCTCGCCGACGCGTGCGCCATCGGGGGCTTCGACGCCGTCGATGAGCACCTCCCCGTACCGGTCGCCGGAGGGTAGCGCGACGTCGAGGTGAACGCCGGCTGCCGCGGCGGCCAGCACGGCCTGCTGGGCGGCCCCGGCGGTGTCGTTTCCGTCGGAGAGGAGCACGAGCCGCTGCTGGGCGCCGGCCGGCGCGATGGCGGTGGCGAGCCGGACCGCGGCGCCGACGTCGGTCGCGCTCACGACCGGCACCGACTCGGGCGTGGCCAGCTCGGCGACTGCGGACGGGAGGCGGTCGACGAGCGCGTTGGCGCCGAACACGACGACCCCGGCGGTATCGCCCTGCGGCATCTCGTGCACGGCGGCGCGCGCAGCGGCGACGAGCGCATTGCGGGTGGCGTCGACCATGCTCGCACTCGCATCGACGAGGAAGACCACGCTCAGCCGGTCGGCAGGCAGGGCGAGGCGGGCGCCGGCCAGCACGGCGACCAGGCTGGCGGTCAGGAGGAGCCGGATGACGAGCGAGGCGATCCGCCGCCCGGCGGGCAGCTGCCGCGCCGCGACGAGCCAGACGACGACGGCGACGAGCCCCGCCGGCAGGGCGAGCCACAGCCAGCCGGGGTCCGCGAAGCCGATCGGCATCAGCGCAATCCCGTCCGCGCGGTCGTCGGGGCGCGGCGACCGAGGAGCCGCAGCGCGGCGCGCCGGCTGGGTCGATGGAACAGGAGCCACTCCACGGCGAGGAGGAGAAGCGCGGTGAGGGCAAGTGGCCAGAACCACTCGGCGCGCGCTTCGTTGTCGGCGGCCGGCCCACCGCCCAGGAGTCCCATCTCGCTGATCCGTCGCGCGTCGCCCGGCGCGATGTCCGACTCGTCGGGCGCGAACAGGTTGACGGCCGTCTCACCCTGCAGCGCACCCACGCTGCCATCGTCGTTCACCGCCCGCAGCTCTCGGACGCCGACCTGCGTGGCCCCGGGCAGCACGACCGTGCCGCCGATGACCGGCAGCTCGAGCGGGGTGGTCGCGCCGGCACCGCTGATGGCCACGCGCGTCACGCTCGGATCGAGCGCCACCGAGGCGGCCTCCCCGAGCCGCGTGGACGGCGGCAGGATGCCGACCGCCGGCGGGACGACGGCGTCGGTCAGATTGCTGACCAGCAGCGGGAAGGCGACCTGCAGGGGCAGGTCGCTGTCGCCGAGGTCGAACGAGATGAGACCGATGCCGTGGCCGTCGCGTGTCCCGACCGCGACGAGCGGCGCGCCGCTCGTGGTCGCGACCGCCGGCCGCATCCCGGCCGCGAGGGTGACCGTCGGCGTGCGGCCGACGTGAACGCTCGACAGGTCGACGTAGCGGAGCAGCGGGTCGTCCGGGTTCGTGCGATCGATGGCCGGCGCACCGAGCACGCGGCCGAGCGTGCCGAATGGCCCGTCCGCCTCGGGTCCCACGAAGAGGGCGGGGACGCGCGGCGGCGTCGGCGGCACGAGGCCGTCGAAGACGACGAGCCCATACGGCGTGCCCGCGGTCGCGGCATCGGCCAGCGCCGGGTCGTAGCCCGCACGACTCACTGCGTAGAGCTCGAGCCGTGGCAGGAGGGCGAGCGCATTCTCGAGGTACGCGTTGCCATCGCTGACGAGGAGCGTGCGGGTCGGCGTCCCTGACGGCACGATCGCCAGCGCGCGGTCGTCGACCGCGAGCGCGTCGCTGCCGGCGAGGCGCGCCTCGACGACCTTCGCCGCGGACGGCACCGTGCCGATGATCGCCTCCGTGCGCTGTGCCGCACCGATGGCGAGGTCCCGCGCGTCGATCAGCACCCCGTCGGCATAGACCTCCAGCCGCCGCGTCACGTCCGCCGAGGCGAGGTTCGTGACGGCCACGAACAGGTCGAGCTGCGCGCCGCCCGATCTCCGCACCACGCTCAGCGCCGCCACCGCCTGGTTCGCGTCCGCATCGCCGACGCGCTCGACCACGACCGGGGCACCGATGCCGATGGGCGGCAGGCGGTCCGCGGTCGCATCGGTCACCACCACGACGGTCGAGTCCGCGTCGCGCGCCGCGAGGGCGGACGCGAGCGCGAACGCATCGGTCAGGTCGCCCGGCAGCTCGGTGGCGGTCACGCCGGCGATGGCGGCCAGCGCGGTCGAGCGGTCGCTCGTCTCGGAGGCGAGGACGTGGGCCGAGTCGTCCGCCGCCACCACGGTCACGCGACCGCCCTCCGGCAGTCGCCCGACGACGGTCCGCGCCGCAGCGCGCGCCGCCTCGATCCGCGGGCCGGCAGCATCGGTCGCCCCCATCGAGGCCGAGGTGTCGATCACGAGCACGACGTTCGCGGCCAGCTCAGAGCGGACGATCACGAACGGCCGGGCCGCCGCGATGACGACGAGCGCCGCGATCAGCAGCTGGAGGAGGAGCAGCCAGCTGAAGCGCAGGCGCTGCCACGGCGCGTTCGCCTCGATGTCACGGACGAGCTGCTGCCACAGGAACGTGGAGCCGACCGGCACGTCGCGCCGCCGGAGGCGAAGCATGTAGAACGCGACGATGACCGGCAGCGCCACGAGGCCGGCCAGCGCGAGCGGCGCAAGGAGCCCGCTCATTCGACCACGCGCCGGCGACGGAGGACGTCGAACAGCAGGTCGGCGAGGTCGAGGTCGGAAGGGACGGCCACGTACGAGCCGC
Organism: Candidatus Limnocylindria bacterium; assembly: GCA_038328565.1. GTDB lineage: Bacteria > Chloroflexota > Limnocylindria > QHBO01 > QHBO01 > JAICQM01. Next base: position 572 of record JBBQMC010000034.1, on the reverse strand, counting down.
CGCGGCGGGTCACGAACTGCCCGATCTCGGCCTGCCACTCGGCGAGCCGCGCGTGGTAGCGCTCGACGAGGTCGTCGTCACCGCTCACCTCGATCGCCCGGCCCGTTTCACGATCGACGAGACGCGCGTCCGCCGCGATGTCGGGCTCGAGCTCCTCGGGCGCCAGGACGTGGAGGACCGACAGCTGGCACCGCGTCCCGGCCAGGTCGCGGAGCGCGTCCAGGTAGCCCGGATCCAGGAGGTCGCTGATGAGGACGAGCGGCCCGCGACCACGGAGGCGGGCCGCGTAGTCATGCGCCGCGCCCGCCAGCCCGGTGAGCCGCTCGGGACGCGGGGCGGCGAGGAAGCCGAAGACCTCGAACACGCGCGCCTTGCCGCGCAGCGGACGGAGCATCGTCGCGCGCCCTTCGCCCAGGAAGGCGACGCTCACCCGGTCGAGGTTGGCAAGGCCGAGATAGGCGAGTGCGGCACCGGCGCGGCGCGCGAAGTCGAGCTTGTTGGGGGCGCCGAAGTCCATCGACGCGCTGGCATCGACGAGGACATGGACGGTGACATCCTCCTCCTCGACGAAG
>JBBQMC010000033.1:0-16644 GCA_038328565.1 Candidatus Limnocylindria bacterium | reverse complement strand
GACGCGTCGGTCGTGGCGAAGCGGCGCTCGATCGCCGCTCGCACGTCGGCGTCGTTGTGGCGCAGCTGGCGAGCGACGGCGTCCGCGTCGATCACCGCCGCGCCCAAGTCGTGGAGCATCCGCGCCACGGTGCTCTTGCCGCAGCCGAGGTTGCCGGTCAGGCCGATGACGATCATCCCGCGCCATCTTCCGCCGCAAGCGGCTGGCAGCGCGGGCAGAAATGCGTGCTCCGCTGGCCGACCACGATCCGCTCAATCGGCGTCCCGCAGCGCAGGCACGGCTCGCCGGTGCGCTGGTAGACGCGCAGCCGCTCCGCGTTCGTCCCGCGCTCGCCGTCCGGGCTCACGTAGTCGCTGATGCTGGTGCCGCGGTTCGCGAGGCCCTCGCGCAGCGCACCGCGCACCGCGCGATGGAGGCGCCGCACCTCGTCGGGCGTGAGCGAGTCGGCGCTGCGGAGCGGGTGGAGCCGTGCCCGCCACAGCGCCTCGTCGGCATAGATGTTGCCGACCCCGGCGATGAACGACTGGTCGAGCAGGAGCGTCTTCAGGCGGGCGCTGCGTCCGCGGAGCCGCTCGGCGAGGCGCGCCGCGGTGAAGCTCCGGGTCAGCGGCTCCGGCCCGTGCCGCGCGAAGACGTCACCCACGCGATACGGCGCCGCGCGCTCCGCGACGCGCCGGCCGCGCGCGCGGCGCGACCGCGCCCGCAGGCTGCCGCCCTCCCACAGGCCGATGCGGCCGAACTTGCGCGGGTCGCGGTAGCGGAGCTCGCGACCATCGGCGAGCTGGAAGACGACCCTTGCATGGCGGTCATCCGGGGCGCCGCCGGGAACGACGAGGAGCGCGCCGGTCATCCGGAGCGCGACGGTCACCACGCGCCCGTCGTCGAGGTGGAGGAGCACCGTCTTCGCGCGCCGTCCGACGCGCGTGATGGTGGCGCCGCGGAGCTCGGCGACGAAGCGCTCCGGCGGCAGCGGGTGGCGGATCGTGCGCTCCCAGAGGACCCTCGCGTCGACGATCCGCGCGCCGATGACCCGCGGGGCAAGGTCGCGAGCGACCGTCTCGACCTCGGGCAGCTCCGGCATGGGCGCTTAGTGTGCCGAATCCCATGCCGCTGCGCTGCGCGGCGTCGTGCCAGGTGCAGACGACAGCCGCACGACCACGCCATCTCGCGCCGGAACAGCCCTTGTGCGGGCGCCTAGGGCACGAGCTCGGCGGCGACCTCCTCGTCCGCCTCCTCGCGGGCGACGTCCCCGGCTGACTTTGGGACACGTCGCCACGCGCCCGCGTCGTCGTGGAGGTAGCGATCCATCCCCTCCCAGTCCGCGCCGACCTTGAGGTCGACCTCGAGCGGGACGTCGAGCGGGAGGGCGCCCTCCATGATCTCGCGCACGATCGTCGCGAGTGCGGGCAGCTCCGCCTCATCGGTCTCGAAGACGAGCTCGTCGTGGACCTGGAGCAGCATCCGCGAGCGCATCTCGCGCTCGCGCAGCACGGCGTCGATGCGGATCATCGCCAGCTTCATGCCGTCGGCGGCGGTGCCCTGGATCGGCATGTTGATCGCCATCCGCTCGCCGGCGGCCCGCAGCGCCCCGTTGCGGGCGGAGAGCTCCGGCAGGTAGCGGCGCCGGCCGAGGAGGGTCGTCACGTAGCCCTGGTCGCGGGCGAGGATCTTCATCTCGACCGTGTAGCGGCGAATGCCCTCGTACGCCGCGAAGTAGTCGGCAATGAACCGCTGCGCCTCCTCGCGCGGGATCTTCAGCCGATCCGCGAGCCCGAAGTCGGACAGCCCGTAGGCGATCCCGTAGTTGATCATCTTCGCCACGCTCCGCTCCTTCGGTCCCACCCTGTCCGGCGGCAGGCCCAGGACGCGCGCCGCGGCGGCGAGGTGGATGTCGGAGTGCTTCGCGAAGTCGGCCTTCAGGCCGGCGTCGCCGGAGACGTGGGCCAGGATGCGGAGCTCCTGCTGGGAGTAGTCGCCGCCGAGCAGCAGCGTGCCGGGTGGCGCCACGAAGGCGCGCCGGATCCGCCGCCCGAGCGCGGTGCGGATCGGGATGTTCTGGAGGTTCGGATCGGTGCTCGACAGGCGCCCGGTGGCCGCGACCGCCTGCTGGTACGTGGTGTGGAGCCGGCCCTCGGCGTCGACGAGGGTCGGCAGCGCGTCGACGTACGTGGACTTGAGCTTCGCGACCTGGCGGTGCTCGAGGATGAGCGCCACGACCTCGTGCCGCTCCTTCAGCTCCTCGAGGACCGATGCGTCGGTCGAGCGCCCGGTGCGCGTGCGCTTCGTCGCCGGCAGCGCGAGCTCATCGAAGAGGATCGTCTCGAGCTGCTTCGGCGAGCCGATGTTGAACGCGTGCCCGACGAGCTCGAAGATCCGCGACTCGAGGCCGGCGAGCTGGGCGCCGAACTCGTCGCGCATCGCGGCGAGCGCATCGAGGTCGATGAGCACGCCGGCGAGCTCCATGCGCGCCAGCACGGGAACGAGCGGCATCTCGACCTGGTCGAACAGGTCGCCCAGCGACGCCTCGCGCAGCTCGGCCTCGAGGGCGGGGCGGGCCAGCAGCGCGGTGAGCGCCTCGCCGGCCGCGCGGCGTGCCATCGTCCGCTCCTCGGCCCCCGTCTCAGGGGTGAGCGGCTTCGGCGGCAGCTCGGCGCCGAAGCGGTTCGCCGCCATGTCGTCGATGGTCTGGGCGCGCAGCGCCGGGTTGAGCATGTAGCTCGCGACGAGCGTGTCGAACACCGGCCCGGCAAGGTCGAAGCCGCGGTCGGCGTGGAGCGTCGTCATGAGCTGCTTCACGTCGTGCCCGATCAGGTCGCGGTCGTCGCGTGCGAACCAGGCCGGCAGCCGCTGAGCGGCGATCGCGTCCGGGTCGCAGGGCACGAACCAGCTGCTGCCGTCGGCGGCGGCGATCGCGATCCCGTGGAGCTGCCGCTCCAGCGGGCGCCCGGGTCCCACCGCCCAGCCGAGCCCCACCGCATCGGCGCGCGCCTCGAGCCATGCGGTGAAGGCAGCTATGTCCGCCTCGTTGCGCGGGATGCGCGGGTCCACGTGCTCGATCGCGCCGGACGGATCGGTCAATGGGTCGGGCACGGCGTGGTCGCCGGAAGCGCCCTGATCGGCCGCCGCCGCGACGCCGCCCGCGGCGAGCAGGTCGAGGCTCAGCTGGAGGCCGCCCTTGTCCGGCTCGAGCGGCTCGGGACCGCTGCTCGCCAGGGTCGACGGCGGCAGGCGGTCGATGAGGGAGCGGAACTCGAGCTCGCGGAAGCGCTGCGCCACCGCACGACGGTCGTAGCGGCCGGTTCGGGCGCGCTCGAGATCGAGCTCGACCGGCAGGTCGGTCAGGATGCGGCCGATCTGGCGCGAGAGGAACGCCGACTCGCGGTGCTCGGCCAGCCGGTCGCGCAGCTTTCCCTTCACCTCGTCGAGTCGCTCGTACAGCGCGTCGAGGGTGCCGAACTGCTGGAGCAGGCTGCTGGCGGTCTTGTCCCCCACGCCGGGCACCCCGGGGATGTTGTCCGACGTGTCGCCCTTCAGCGCCTTGTAGTCGAGCATCTGGTCGGGCCGCAGCCCGTATCGGTCCATCACGCGGGCCGGGTCGTAGATGACGGTCGCCGCGACGCCCATCCGCGTGGTGAGGAGCCGAACGTGGTCGTCGACGAGCTGGAGCCCGTCGAGGTCACCGGAGACGATCATCGTGTCGACGTCCGCGGCGGTCGCCCGGGCGGCGAGCGCGCCGATCAGGTCGTCCGCCTCGTAGCCCTCGAGCTCCAGGACCTGCATCCCCATCATCTCGGCGATCTCACGCACGATCGGGAACTGGCTGCGCAGGTCGTCGGGCATTCCCGGCCGCCCGGCCTTGTACTCCGGGTAGGCGTCGAAGCGGAACTGCGGCCGGCCGCGGTCGAAGGTGAGGATCGCGTAGTCCGGGTTCACGTCCTGCATGCCGCGCAGCACGATCTGGAGAAAGCCGAAGACCGCGTTGACGAGCGTGCCGTCCGACATCGTGAGCGGCGGCAGCGCGAAGTAGCCGCGGTAGACGAGGCTCGGCCCGTCGATGAGCATGAGGAGCGGGCGTCGGTCGGCGAGCATCGGTACGACGAAGTCTAGACCGATAGGCCCACGTAGAATCGGCCCGATGCCCGACCGCCCGGCCTTCGATCCGTACGCCATCCTCGGCGTGGACCGCGACGCGTCACCACTCCAGGTGGCCCGCGCGCACCGGCGCCTGGCGAAGCGCTACCACCCCGACGTCGCGCCCGGCGAAGGCGGCGCGGATCGGATGCGCCGCATCAACGAGGCGTGGCAGATCCTCTCGGACCGCGCGCGGCGCCTCGCGTACGACGAGGCGCATCCGGCCGCCGGCACGCCGAGCGGGATCCCGTCGGGCGGCCACTGGGCCGCGAACCGGCGACCGATCCGCGCGGCCGCGCCGTCGACGACCCGGACCTGGGCGAGCTGGCGCGCGACGGCAGCGGAGACGCGCGCCGCCCCACGCACGCTGCGCCAGCCGGGGGAGGTCCAGGTGCCGCCGACGCGGCGCCCGCCGCGCGTGGAGCCGGACGCGCGGTCGTTCCGCGACACCGGCTGGGCGGCGCTCATCGTCGCGATTGTCATCGTGGGCCTGCTCGCCACGGCGATCGTGGCAGGGAAGATCGCCTCCGGGGCGTGACCTGGACCCTCGCCGCGTCGCTGCTCCCGCGCCGCCCGCCCGTCGCGCGCGGGCTCCGCTCGTGTCCCACCCACGAGAGGTATCGGCCACGTTGGTGCGTCGTTCATCTGCCACGAGTCCGTTCCGTGGCGGATGGGCCCACAGGCTGGAACAAGCGGCCACGAATCGGCCGCCGCCGGCCGCAACCTGGCCGATATCGCCACCGGGTGGAACGCGGGCGTCGGCGGCGCCCACATGAAGTTCACCACGGCGGGAGGCCGCTTGCGCTCCGGCATCGGTCACGCTCAGCGGCGCGCTCCTCGAGCGTCAGGTTTAGGGGGATGAATATCGGCCCGGATTGGCTCGCTTACGCCGCCGCTGGGTGATATGTGGTGCTGACGGACGGAGATCAGAGGCGCGGCGGGCTGCGGGTCCCGGCGGCCGGAAGGACCGTCCAGCGCAGCACGAGCGACGCGATGACGATCGCCGCGCCGATGATCGTCAGCGCCAGCCACGGCATCGGTGCGATGGGGGTAGACCCGTCGTCCACGAACTCGGGGCCGCCCGCCTGTGGCGCCGGTGCGCTCGTCTCGAACGCGGCGCGCGAGGTCTCGCCAGGACGGTAGGCGGTCACCGGGGATCCCTGGGCGTCGGTCACGCCTTCCGCGCTCGAGTCGTTGGCGACGGCATCTGTGGCCGGTGCCGCGCCACCCTTGCCGGCGAGGAGCGCGGTCGCCGTGGGCGCGGCCATACCCACGCTGCCGACGAGCACCAGCGCCGCGCCGGCCACGAGCGCGGGTGCGAAGAAGCGGCGCACGAGCGATGGGAAGCCACCCGACGCCGATGCCGGCGCCTCGACGGGTGGCAGGAAGCGAAGTGGGCGAATGGGAACGAGATCGGGGAGGTCGGCGAGCGCCGTCCGGAGCGCGCCGAGGTCGCGAACGACGAGTGCGCAGCGCTCGCACGAGGTGACGTGCGCGCGCAGCGTGGCATCGGTCAGGACGTCGGCATCTCCGTCCGCGTAGGCGGCAAGAAGCTCGTCGAGCGGGTGCTGGGGGTCCATGGTCATCGGTCTGACGCCCTCATCGCTCGAAGAGTTCCCGGTGCTCGGCCAGGAGCTCGCGCAGTCGCAGCCGTCCGCGGTGGATCCGCGACTTCACCGTGCCGAGCGCGGAGGCCGTCGTTCTGGCCACGTCGTTGTAATCCATGCCATAGACGTCGCACAGCACGATCGCGATCCGCTGGTCCTCCGGCAGCTGGCGCAGGGCGGCCTCGAGATACCGAAACATCTCGCTCCGCGCGGCCTCCGCCACCGGATTCAGGGCGCCCACATCGGGGAGCTCCCGCTCCCCTTCCTCCGGGTCCGGCAGCGCCTGCGACGGACGCCGCTGGGCGCGGCGCAGGATGTCGTAGCTCGCGTTGGCCGTGATCCGCAGCAGCCAGGAGCGGAAGATGCCGCCGCGGTACCGATCGATCGCGGTGTAGGCATGGATGAACGCGTCCTGGACGGCATCCGCCGCCTGGTCCGGGTTGCCCAGCAGCCGCCACGCGAGGCCGTAGCACGCCGACTGGTAGTGCTCCATCAGGCGGCTGAACGCCACCCGATCGCCCGCCATCGCGCGGCGGACGATGTCCTCCTCCCCGTCGATCGGTGCGGTGCGCGAGCCGCGAGCGGCGGCCGGGACGGTCGGGTCGAGCTCGGACATCGGCTTCCTATAATGACCGCTCCCCGCGCCGGAGTGGCGGAATCGGCAGACGCGTCGGTCTCAAACACCGATGAGTGAAAGCTCGTGTGGGTTCAAGTCCCACCTCCGGCACCACAGCACCGAGCACGAAAACGCCCGTTCAGCGGCCCGACGAGGGACTGAACGGGCGTTCGAGACGAGTCGTATCGCAGCATCCCTACTGGACGTTGAAATCGACGACCATCCCTTGGCTCACGTGGCCGGGCAGATTGCAGATGATCGCGTAGTGCCCCGCTGGCAGGTCGGCGGTCAGGGTTCCCGAGGCGCCGGGCGCCAACTCAGCGACCTCGCCCATCGAGGTGAAGTCGTCCTCGTTGACCGCGCCGCTGACGAGCGGCAGATCCGCCGCCTGGGTGTCCGTCTGGAGCACGACGAACTCATGTGCCATCGTGCCCCCGTTGGTGACGTTGAAGGTCACCGAGCCGGCTGCGGCGGTCGCCGCGCTGAGGGCGATCTTGAACTCGGTGAGGTTGGCGGTGATGGTCACGCCGGCCGCCGACGCGGGTGTCGAAGCACTGGCTGAAGCTGACGCTGACGCAGATGCAGAGGTCGTCGCCGATGGTGTCGTGCCACCAGCACTGCAGGCGACCAGCAGCGTCGCCAGCGCCGCAATGGCGCCGGTCGTAAATCCTCGGCTGGTCATCTGGGCGCTGCGGCAAGAATCGGGCGTTCGATGGCAGGCATTTGTTCATCCTTTGAAGTCTGGCGCGCAGTGGGCCACGTCGCCCATCGCTTTGCGGTCGTCCCAGCGTCGCCGCCAGGGGCCCTGGTGAATAGGGCCATCAAGCCCCCCGATCTGGAGCACCATGGCCCTCGGACCCACCTACCGCGTAACCCTCCGCGAATGAGCGTTCGATGACTGAATCATTCCGACGACTGGCGATCCGGGTCCAGCCGCTGCTGCTGGTGGCGCTTGCGCTCCTCGTGGCCGCATGCCAGAAGACGAACGGCGGGAGCGGGCCGGGCTACTAGGCTCTTCGGGCACCCGGACCGATCGTCTCCCAACCCTGAGCGAGTACATCGCGACGGATTTCCATGTCCGGCAGGGGCTGGTGCATTGCCGCACCGTGTGCTACAACACGCGTCCGGCAGCACAGCGTGCCCTTCGTCTGCCTCGGTTCACCGTCGCCCACGGTGAGCGAAACGGTCCACCCGACCTATCGGGTGGGTGACGAGGTGTGCGACGAATGCGGAATGGGGCGGCCCACAGCGCGGTGCTCGAGGTTCGGCTCTTCTACGAGAAGGGCTGGTCGCGGGAGCGCATCGCCCGTTTCACGTTTGGCCTCCAGCGCCGTCGGCTGCGCGCCATCCGCGTGCGCCAGGCGCCCGTGCGCGGACCGATGATCCCCGGCCTCATGGCCGCCTTCGAGATCGAGCCGATGACCGACAGACCGATTCCGGTCGAGGCGGATGCCGAGGTCGTGCCGGCCAGCTGAGGACGCGCTGCACGCATCGGTCCTGACCGATACCATGGCTCCCGATCGGTCGGTTGCACGACCGATCAAGAAGCCGTCGGCGATCTCACCGCCGACGGCTTCGCCCGTGCTAGGGTTACCGCCGGCGCGCGGACGCACCGTTCCGGCGCCTTCCGTCGGACGTCGGCGCACGGCGCTCGGCAAGCTGATCGCACCTTCGAGGGCACCAACGAGGCGATGACCGGCGAATCCGTCGAGTGCTTCAACTGCGGCAGACCCAACCCGGCATGGGCCCAGGTCTGCCGTTCGTGCGGGGTGCCGCTCGTCGCGGCACGCGGAGACGGGGCACCCTCCGGCCCCTTCCCGACGGACCAGGCGTCGCTCATCAGCATGGGCGCGGCGATCGGCGCGATCCTGGTGGCCGTCCTGTTCGGCGTTCTCTTCTCCAACTTCAACCCGACGAACGCGACCGTGGGCTTCGGGACGCCGATCCCCAGCCCGAGCGGCTCGTTCGTCATCAGCCCCTCGTTCAGCCCCGGTGCATCGGTCCCCGTCGTGGTGACGGACACGCCGGTGCCGACGCCAGCGCTGCCGGGCGCCATCACGTTCGGCACCGTCCTCGACGGCGCGACGCGGACGGTGAGCCAGCCGACCGACCAGTTCACGCCGCAGGCCGGCGCGTTCGCGCACTCGATCGCGTTCGCTGCACCCTACGGCGCAGCAGCGCTCGTCGAGGAAGTTGCGCGGGTCGCCGGTGACGGGAGCGAGAAGATCGTCCAGAGCCGCGCGGAGGGCGCCAACAACGCCGACCCGAACGCATCGGTCGAGGGCTACAGTGTGCCGGTGTCGAGGGTGTACCAGGCGTGGGGCACGGGTAACTTCGTGATGCGGATCTACCGGGGCGACGAGAAGGTCGCCGAGGGGACGTTCACCCTCAACCCATAGCTGCCGTCAGTTGCGGCCCGCGGCCGCGTTCAGCCGTCCCGGCCCGCAATCTCCGACCACGCGTCCGCGTACAGCCGCGCCCGCACGGGCAGGTAGCCGGGGTACGCGATGCGCGCCTTGCGCACGACCTCCGCGTCGATCGTGGCGAGCGCCAGCGTGTCCGTCGTCTCGGCGAGGAAGTTGCCGTTCGGATCGACTGCCACGCTCGGCCCGCCGATGAGCACCCCGGCCTCGGGGTACGGCCGATTCACGGAGAGCACGTAGCAGCAGCTCGTCAGGGCGATGGCGCGGAACACCGTCTTCCAGCGCTGGTACGTCGCCTCCTCCGTGGCCCGCGGCGCGAGGATGGCCAGCGCGCCGGCCGCGGCCAGAATGTGCGAGCCCTCCGGACGGTTGATGTCGGAGCAGACCTGGATACCGATCGAGGGGCCGAATCCGTCGATGGGACGCGGGGCTGCGTCGCCCGGCTCGTAGTGGCTCGTCTCCCAGAAGCCCGGCTCCTCTGGCAGGTGGAGCTTCTCGTATGTGCCGACGAGCGTGCCGGCGCGGTCGATCACGAGCACCCGGCTCGTCCGCCGCCCGGTCGCCGGGTCCCGGTGGATGATGCCACCCACCAGACCGATGCCGGCCTTGGCCGCTGCCTCGGCCTGGAGGCGCGCGCGCGGCCCATCCATCCCTTCCGCATCGTCGTCGACCCTGTCCTTCGTGGCAGGACGCCACGGGTTGAGTGGGATCTCGGGCAGCACCGCGATGTCGGCGCCGCGCCCCGAGGCCTCGGCCAGGCGGTCGGCCAGGCGGCCTGCGCCGTCGGGCTCCCAGAACACCTCGGAAACGAGGGCCACGGTGAGGCGCCCATCGGCTCGGGAAGGGGCAGGCTGCGTCATGCGGGCAGCCTACATCGGTCCCGTTGTCCGGCGTTCGGGGCCATTCCGCGTTCACACGAGGTGACCGCTAATCCGGCACCTGGCTCCTGGGCGGCCCCGGATTCACATGGGGCATGAGCGTGGATGCGCAGAGGGGGGCCGCTGCCGAGTAGTGGCCACCGTGCGTGAACCGCGGCCCGGAGATGGGCGAGCTGCCGATGAGCGGGTGATTACCGGCCGATAAGCCACGGCGCGGAGCATTGATCCGTGCGGAGCAACGTCGGGCGAGCGGTCCGGAGCTTGCGCCGATCCCGCGGCTGGCGCCAGGTAGACGTTGGCTCGCGGGCGGGCGTATTGCGTGAGGCGGTTTCGCGCCTCGAGCGCGGGCAGCTGCTCGGGATGACGGTCGAAACGGTCGACAGGATCGTCCGCGCCGTTGGTGCCGAGGCCAGCCTGATGGCGCAGTGACGCGGTGCGGACCTCGATCGGCTCATCGACGCCAACCACGCGGCACTTCAGCAAGCGGTTGCGGGACAGCTCATGGCGTGGGGCTGGATCGTGCAACCCGAGGTGAGCTTCAGCCATTACGGGGACCGCGGCCGCGTGGACCTGCTGGCATGGGATCCGCGGACGCGCCTCGTCCTGGTCATCGAGGTGAAGAGCGCGATCGGCGACCTCCAGGAGATGCTGGGGCGCCTTGACGTCAAGGCACGGCTGGCGAACGGGGTCCCGCGAACCGTCGGATGGACCGATGTCGCCGGCGTGATCCCCGCCTTCGTCATCCGTGACGGCCCTGCGGCCCGACGCGTCGTGCGAAGTCACGCCGCCCTGTTCGCGCGGTTCGACCGCCGCGGGAGATCCGCGCTGCGCTGGATCAGGCGCCCCTCGTCGTCGGTACCGCACGGTGCGCTGAGGTTCGTGCGCACCGCTTCGGATTCACGCGCGGCGACCACTATCTGGGTCAGGCTGCCCCGGGAGGCGGCAGATGCACGCACCCCGTGAACGCGAAGCCTGAGCGAGGGTCGCGCGCGGGTTTGCGGGCGTGTGGCGTGAATCCGCACCCAATCCCTCGGCGCGCGGCCGCGAGCTACTCCCCGAGGAACTCGCGGACGAGGTTCTGGAAGTGGTAGACGCCGTTTTCCCGCTTGGCGGAGAAGCGGCCGGTGTCGTAGGCACGGGAGCGGAGGCCACGCTGGACCTGCTCGCAGATGACGATGTCCTCCTGCTGGATCTCGTCGGAAAAGGCGATCGTCTGCTGCATCGACTCCCAGCCCTCCCCGCTTCCCGGCTCCGCGAAGAACCACTCGAAGATCGTCAACGTCCGGTCCGGGCCGAGCGGCAGGATGACGTTGGACGACATGTTGTCCTGGTAGATGTTGAACATCGTGTTCGGGAAGCACCAGTAATACAGTGCCGACCCCTCGGCCCCCGGCTGGCGGAGGTAGCGGCGGTCGACGCCGAGCTCCTCGCCCGGCTTCAGCTCCCGGATCGGTGCGTGCTGCTTGCTGTAATAGCGGAATTCCTCGACGCGGTAGCTGTCGTAGTCGAGCTCCTTGAAGAGGCCCGGATGCGCGATCGGGAGGTGGTACCCCTCCAGGTAGTTGTCGACGTAGACCTTCCAGTTGCAGTCGATGAGGTACTCGCGGCGCTCGACGAGCCGCATCCGGTCGACGTGATAGCCGGCGCGCGCGACCTCGTCGGGGATGGCGCCCATCACGTCGCGAAGCGGCGGGGCGTCGTCGGCGAGGTTGACGAAGACGAAGGGCCCCCATCGGTCCACCCGCACCGGGATCAGGCCGAAGTCCTCCTTGCGGAAGTCCTCTGTCTCCTCCATCTCGGGACAGGCGCGCAGCGCGCCGTCGAGACCGTACGTCCAGCCGTGGTAGCGGCACTGGAGCGACCTCCGGTTGCCGCGCGTCAGCGCCACCTGCCCGGCCCGGTGGCGGCAGACGTTGTAGTAGGCGTGAAGCTCGCCGTCCTGGGCGTGGGTGATCACGACCGGCTCGTCCAGGACGGTGACCGGGACGAAGTCACCAATGCGCTGGAGGTCCTCGTACCGCGCCACGAGCTGCCAGGTGCGCCCGAAGATCCGCTCCTTCTCCGCCTCGAGGATCGACGGGTCGGTGTAGTAGCGGCTCGGCAGCGTGGCGGCGCGCGAGAGCGGGGTGGCGGGCAGTGCTGCAGCGTCGTCGCGCGGCGTCGTCTGGGTCATGGCGTTCGAGTGTACCGATAGAATTCGCGCCGTGACCGCCAAGTCCCGATGCGTCGCCCCGTCGCGCCATTCCGTCCGACGCCGTTGGCGAGCCACCTTGCCGCGCAGAGCCGCGAAGTGCTACAACGTGCTCGACCCCAGGAAACGCACGATGCTGCTGGACGGCCCACACGAGGAGAGATGCGAGTCATGACTAACCTTCGGAGGGTCGCGTTCCTGGCGGCCGCAATGGTCATCCTTGGCGCGTGCCAGGCTGGTACGGGCTCGGGCAGTCCCAACGCCAGCGGTGGAGGGTCGGCCTTTTGTGCGAACCCATCGCAAGGTGACCTGCTAGCGAAGATCTGCGGGGACAAGAAGGTCAAGGTGTCCACCGATCCAAACTACGCACCCCAATCCTTCCTCAACGATAACGGGGAGTTCGAGGGGTTCGATATCGACGTCGCGAGAGAGATCGGCAAGCGTCTGGGGGCGGAGGTCGAGTTCGTCACACCGACGTTCGACCTCGTGCAGGCCGGAGGCTGGAACGGGCAATGGGACCTCAGCGTCGGGTCGATCACCATCACGACGACCCGAAAGGACCACCTTGACTTCACGGAGCCGTATTACTTCACTCCCGCGCAACTGGCTGCCTCGAAGGACTCGGGTATCACGGCGATCGACGGCTTCGCCAACCAGAAGATCTGCGTGGGAGCGGCCACCACGTACCTTGACTGGATCAATGGCGACTTGGCTCTCGGCGATGGATCCCAGGCTGCGCCGGCGCCTGGCGGCGTCGAGCCCGTCGCTCTCGAGACGGACGCCCTGTGCGCGGAATCGTTCAAGGCTGGTCGAAGCGAGTTCTCTGGGTGGCTGAGTTCATCCACCACCGTCAAGCAGGCGATTGACGACGGTGTCCCGATCGTCACGGTCGGCGATCCCGTCTTCTTCGAGCCATTGGGCGTGGCGACGGACAAGAACGGCCCAGCGCATGCCGGCCTTCAGGCAGCTCTGGACCAGATCATCGGCGAGATGCATTCCGACGGCACGCTGACCGCGCTGAGCAAGAAGTGGTACGACGGCCTCGATCTGACCACGAAGTCAGGCTGAGACGGTCGACTCACAGGACAGACGGCGGCCGCACGATCCGAGGGCTCGTGTCGGTCGTCGTCTGCATGGAGGGTTGACATGAGCGTTGCGGCTCCGGCGCGGCCGGATGCCCCCTCGATCGTGGAGAGGGTCACTTCGGCTCGCACCCACGCTCGAAGGCTCTTCCGTATCCAGTTCGGACTGACCTGGCTCATCCTCTTGGGGGCGCTGGGCCTCGCCCTCTGGAGTAGCGGCCATATCAACCTTGACTTCATCGCACGCGCCGGCCCGTACATCGTGCAGGGCGCGGGTCTAACGATCCTGATCTGCGTCACGTCGATCGTGCTGGCGGTGGTGTTAGCGCTTTTCGGAGCATTGGGCCGGCTCTCGGGCAACCCAATCTTCAATGGCGTCGCCTCGCTCTACGTCTCGCTGGTCCGCGGCACGCCGCTCCTCGTTCAGATCTTCTTTGTCTACCTCGCGCTCCCGGAGCTGGGCATCACCCTGCCCGTCGTGCTCGGCGGAATTCTCGCGCTCGGCTTCAATTATGGCGCCTACATGACCGAGATCTTCCGTGCGGGCATCCAGGCGGTCCCCACTGGTCAGCGAGAGGCGGCTCAAGCTCTCGGGATGCCCGAGTCCCTCGTGTTCCGTCGCGTCGTGATGCCGCAGGCCCTTCGTATCGTGATTCCAGCGATCGGGAATGACTTCATCTCCATGATCAAGGACAGTTCGCTCGTCTATGTGCTGGGCGTGCAGGAACTGCTATGGCGTGCCTCCACCCTCGGCAGACGGGAGTTGAATTCCCTGGCGGGCCTGCTTATTGCCGCCGCCATCTACTGGGGCTTGACCATCATCTTCAGCTACTTCCAGGACAAGCTCGAGAAGCGCATGGCGCGCGGTGATCGATCGCGGTGACGACGCCCGGTCTTGAACAGGACCTCCCTGCGCACGTCGGCGATGTCATCGTCCGCGCCAGGGGCATCGAGAAGTACTTCGGTGACAACCACGTCCTGCGGGGCGTCGACCTCGAAGTGCGACAGCGGGAAGCAATCATGCTCATCGGTCGATCCGGAAGCGGGAAGACCACGCTCCTCCGCTGCATCAACTTCCTCGAAGAGCCGACCGTCGGATCCGTGGAGATCGACGGCTTGAAGATGGATGCCGATCCACTTCATGGCCGCAGCCGGCGGCATCAGGAGCAGATCCGGCAGTTGCGCCTGCGCGCTGGAATGCTGTTTCAGGACTTCAACCTGTTTCCGCACATGAGCGTGCTCGCCAACTGCATCGAGGCGCCAATGCGGGTGCGAGGCATCCCGCGTGACCGAGCGGTCGAGACAGCGGAGCGCTACCTCGACAAAGTCGGCCTGCTGGAGAAGCGCGACGAGTATCCGGCGCGCCTGTCCGGAGGCCAGAAACAGCGCGTCGCGATTGCCAGGGCACTGTGCATGGAGCCGAAGGTCCTCCTCTTCGATGAGCCCACGTCTGCGCTGGATCCCGAGCTCATCGGCGAGGTGCTCCACGTCATGGAGGATCTGGCGCACGAGGGCACGACAATGATCGTGGTTACTCACGAACTGCACTTCGCGCATGAGGCGGCTGACCGCGTGGTCTTCATGCAGGACGGTGTCATCGCGGAGGAAGGCCCACCCGAGCAGATGCTCGAGGCGCCTCGGGACGAACGTACGAAGCGGTTCCTGCGGCGGTTCTTGGACCGCTAGGACCCCTCACGACGTTCAGGAGTCAGCGGCGCCGCCCGTAGACGTCCGCCCGGGGTAGCCGCGCCGCCTCGTCCTCGGAACGCACGCGCCCAGCCGCCGGCTGGAACGCGATCGGCACGTCGGCAGGCTTGCCGCCCTCGCGGCCGATGAGCCAGCGGAGACCGACCTCGGTAAGCTCCGCTCCGCCGGCGGTGCCAGGCTCGATGAACGGGAGCGTCACCATCCGGCGCTGCGCGAGCCGCTCGAGCGCGAGCTGGATGCGCTCCGGCTCGATTGCCAGCTCATCCGCAAGCGGGCCGAGGTCGACGAACTGGTTCGGGAAGCGGCGCAGCGAGCGGAGGATCACGGCGTCGAGCTGGACGCCGTCGATCGGTGCATCAGTCGCCGCCGGGAGCGTCGCCACCGCCTTCGCCTGCCTGCGAGTGGGACGGATCGACTGCTCGGGGGCACCAGCCGGACCGCGACGCGCGCGCGCAGCGGGGTTCGGTTTTGGCGTGGGCTTTGGTTTGGGGTCTGTCACGGGCAGAAGGATACGAGAATACCGCTACGGCGCGGTGGGGGTCGATCGCAGCTCGACGGAGATCGTCACGCCGGCGGCCCTTCGCAGCGCCTCGGGAAGTCGCTCGTCCCAGGCCACGCGCTCGGGGAGCTTGACCTGCCAGGTCGCGCCCCGCAGGCCGATCACCACCGGCAGCGGCCCGGGCCGGCCGCGGATGGCGCCCTGGATGGCCTCGAGCGCCGCGTAGATGCGATCGGCCGGGGTGCCGTCCTCGAACGCGACCTCGACCGTGCCCTCGATCCCGACCGCTGCCGACTGGATCGGGACGGCGTCGCTCGGCGCGGGCGCCTCGTCAACCTCGGGGGCCGAGGTGGTGGTGGCGAGCGCCGGCTCGTCTGGTGCGCCAACGGTGCCAACCACCGCACGAACCGGCACCGCGACCGGGGCCTCGACCGGCACGGCCATCGGCGGCTCCGGCTGCACCGGCACGGCGCCACGCGAGGAAGCGGCACCACCCCCACCGCCGTTCGTCCAGGACCCACGGTTCGTGCGTGCTCGTTGCATCCGATCCCGCTCGACGCCGAACGCGACAGGACCCATCCGAACCGCGTCGTCCCATGCCCAGACGGCCTCGCACAGGAGCTGCGCGGTCTCATCGCGATGGTCGACCCGGCCAGAGACCAGGACCACGGAGTCATCGGTCCAGGCCGGCGCGGTCTGCTCGAAGACCTTCGGGAAGACGACGACCTCGACCGAGCCCTGGAGATCCTCGACGGTCGCGACGAGCATCGTCGAGCCGGCGCGGGTCACAACCCGCCGCGACGACTGGATGATGCCGCCGAGCGTCACCCGCGCCTGGTCCGACTCCTCCGCCAGCTCGCCGGTGTAGGCGGTCACGTACTCCGGCAGCACGTCGGCGATGTCGCCCAGCGGGTGTTCCGACAGGTAGAGACCGATGAGCTCCTTCTCCCAGCGCAGCCGCTCCCGGCGCGGGATCTCGTCCCCACCGTCCAGGAAGCGGACCGTCGAATCCGCCGGCGCGGCGAATAGGTCGAAGAGGGTCGACTGCCCGGCGGCCACGTCGCGCTGGTGGCGCTGCCCGTTCTCGAGCGCGCCGTCGAGCGCGGCGAGCAGCGCGCTCGCCGTCCCCAGTGACGCCATCGCGTTCGCCTTGACGAGCGACTCCGCCACGCGCTTGTTGACCGTGCGCAGGTCGACGCGGCGGCAGAAATCGTCGAGCGAGACGAACGGGCCGCGCTCCTCGCCGGCGTCGCGGACCGACGTGATCGCCTCGATCGCGCCTTCGCCGATGTTCTTGATGGCGGCCAGGCCGAAGCGGATCGCCTCGGGCGCACCGGCCGCATCGGTCTCGACGGCGAACAGTGCGTATGACTTCTGGACGTCGGGTGGGCGCACCTCGATCCCCAGCCGCCGGCACTCGGCGATGACAGCGGCAACCTTCTCCGCGCGCTCGCGGAAGCCGTTGAGGACCGCGGTCATGAACTCGATCGGGTAGTTCGCCTTGAGGTAC
>JBBQMC010000032.1:0-17022 GCA_038328565.1 Candidatus Limnocylindria bacterium | reverse complement strand
TGCCCGATGCGAACTGCGCAGACGGAGTGCTGAGTCAGCCTCAGCGTTCGGCGCCGAGGTAGCTCAGTTGGTAGAGCACCGCCCTGAAGAGGCGGGTGTCGTCAGTTCGAATCTGACCCTCGGCACCAGTCAGCGTTGCATCGGTCGGGCACATTCGATTCGGGCGGAAGTGGCTCAGTTGGTAGAGCATCACCTTGCCAAGGTGAGGGTCGCGGGTTCGAGTCCCGTCTTCCGCTCCATTTTCATGCGCGGGGTCGCCTTCGAGCTCCGCTGACCTGCTAGCCTCGGGGCGCATCGGTGCCCCGTCGTCTAGTGGTAGGACAGCGGACTTTGGATCCGTTTACCGAGGTTCGAATCCTCGCGGGGCAGCCAGCGCGTTGGACCGATGGCGACGTGCCCGAGTGGCCAGGGAGCGGTCTGCAAAACCGCGTACAGGGGTTCAATTCCCCTCGTCGCCTCCATCACCCGAGCTTAAATGGCCCGATTCGGCTTCCTACCGGACCGGGCCAACGCTTTGGTGGTGCCTAACTGGTGCCTATGTCTCGAGAGGGTACAGGGCGCTACACGTTAGGTCGGTGTCCGATGCCCACCATCGTTGATGCTCCTCAAGCGCCTCGTAGATCGTCACTTCGGGGAATCGGTAGTGACTGTGCGTCGGCGTTCCTAGTTGAGGCTCGCAATGAACATGCGGGGTCCAGTTGCGTGTTAGCAGGGGGTGAGCGTGGAAGGCGAGCCGCGAGTGGCGCACGGTCTTAAGGAAATCGTAGGCGTACTTGACCATCGACCACTGAGCCGCCTGCAGCTCGTACCACTCGTCGTATTGGAAGCGCCCCATCACGGCTCCCTCGTATGGAGCAACGACCTTCCATTGCAGGAGGCGGTATCCAGTCGCAGCGCCCACGTCCTGGATCACCGTTTCGCCGATGTTGTCGAAGCGGGCAGTCATGTCGACCACCCGCAGGTTTAGCGCTGCCTCAGAGAGGACTGTCAAGCGAGAACGAGCTCGTCAGCCGGCGTACTGAGGGATGAGTCGTCGCGCACGTCGTCATTCGGTCGCTCAATCAGCTTCGGTCGGATCGCCTCGTCTGGGGCCAGCAGCTTCTGAACGGCCTTAGCGGGGATCCGTATGGTCCGCGCCGAGAGCCGGACGGCATATAGCTTCCCATCCCGAATGTAGCTAAGGATTGTGGTCGGATGAAGGCGGGCGAGGCTCGCTACCTCTGCCGGCGAGTAGAAGGCTTGCTTCAAGTCCACGAAGTGGGCACCTCATAACTTCGGGATCGGTAAGGATAGAGAAGTTGTCAAGATAGTGCTGTAGATGAGCTCGTCTTCGAATGGTCACTAAGTACCGTGACTGGCAGTGAGGATTGCCTTCATCCGATCGGCCGCGTCTCGCTCGAGCGCCGGCATCACGCAGAGTACGTATCCATCGTCAGCCGAATCGTCGAATGGTCTAGCAGCTCCATGACGACGCGCGGGTGCGTGCCCTGAGCCAGGAGCAGTGTGGCGGCGGTGTGGCGTAGGAAGTGGAACCGGATGCATGGCGCGCAGGAACCGGCGTGCCTCGTCGGGGCTCCATGCTTGGATCTCCGAGCGGGACACGCGCGGCGCCTTCGCCAGGGCCGCGACGTTTGAATGGAATGACGCTGACGGTTGGCTTCATCGTTCCCCGCAGTCAATGCTGGATTGCCGGCGGCGTGTTCGAATGGCATGGCGTCTGCTCCATTCCGGACCGAGTGGCAGGCCCGCCGCAATCGGGACTGTGCAACCCTTTCCGCGGCTGGCCACCTCACCCCGATGGGTGCCCGATACGCGGCGGCGGGGCAGCATGGCGCCGCCAGGGACATCCGGGTCGGACGCGGGCAGGACGGCTCCCGCCAAACACGAAGGTCACTCGCGCTTACGGCGTTGAGCTCAAGGCGCTCGGACGTCGAGGGTGCCCCTCATGCCCTCGGCGCCATGGTCGCCGATGGTGCACCAGAACACGTAGGCGCCGGGCGTGAGGCCCTCGACCGTCAGCACGGCACTGTCGCCAACAAACACGAGACTGCTCACCGCCAACGCGTGATCGCGCGAGAGTCCGATCGCGAACGTGTGGGGCACATGCGCGCGGTTGGTGAGGAAGAAGGCAACATCCGGTGCTGCGGTAACCGAGAGGTGGGCGATATCGAAGCGCGGCGGCGGCCCGGTCATCCCCACCGAGAAGGCGCCTGCTGGCCCAGCCGTCGCTGTCACACTCGTCGAGGTGACCGCGAGCGAGGGGGCAGCGGGACTGGTCGCCGCAGCGGTCACGCTTGGAGCGGTCGCCTGGGCCGACTGTGGGACGGTCGCCACGCCCGCCCCACAGCTGGTGGCTCCAAGGATCAAGCCACCCAGAAGCGATAGTCGAATGAGCTGCCCGCGGCCCAATGTCGTCCGCTTTCTTCGCGCGCTACGTGCATGCAGGCTACTCCCTACGACAACCTCCGCACGGAAGAGGCTCCGCCCGCTGCGAAAGGTCCTTCCGCTTGATTTTGCTCGGCAACGTGTGCAAAGCCGCGTACAGGGGTTCATTTCCCCTCGTCGCCTCCATTCCTCGGTCAGAGGTGGATGGGCGGCCCGTACCAGACGCTCGCGGCGATGATCACGTAGAGCCCGACGAGCGCCAGTCCCTCCAGCCAGGTCGACTCGCCATCGATGGTGATGAGCGCCGCCAGCAGGGTTGTGAGCCCCAGCGCGCCGACGAGCAGCACCGGTGCGGCGAGCGTGAGCGTCGACCCGCCCATGACCGCGCTCAACAGGACGAGCACCGGGATCAACACGAGCGCGATCTGGAGGCTGCTGTTGAGGATCAGGCTGACCGCGAGCGCCGACTTGTTGCGCGCGGCGGCCTGGATGCCGACGACGTTCTCGACCGCGTTGCCCGCGATCGCGACGACGACGAGGCCCACGAACGCCTCGGACCATCCGAGGCCCGCCATCGCCGGGCGGAGCGCGGCCACGAACCAGTCGGAGACGAAGGCCGCTGCCACGGCCGCCAGCGCGAGCAGGCCGAGCGACATCCAGAGCGGCCACGCATCGGACGCGGACTCATGTGCCACCTCAGCGGCGCCAGGTTCGGCGTCGCGGCCGAGCGAGGCGGGAAGCGACGCGACGAAGACGACGAGCAGGACGACCGAGACGACGATGCTGAGCTCGCCCGCATGACCGAAGTCCGGCGCGCCGCGCGCGGTCGCGAGGGTCGGGATGGCGAGCGAGGCGACGCTCAGGACGAGCAGGATGGCGGTGTTCCGCATCGGCTCCGCGTTGAACCGCTGACGGCCGTGGCGCAACCCGCCGACCACGAAAGCCAGGCCGAGCACGAGCAGCGTGTTCGCCAGGATCGAGCCGATGAGGGCCGTCTGGACCACCACGACCAGGCCCTCGCGCAGCGCGAAGAAGCCGATGAACAGCTCCGGCAGGTTGCCGAGCGCGGACTGCACCACGCCGGTCGTGGCGTGTCCGAGGCGAGGGCCCAGATGATCGGTGGCGGCCCCGACGAGGAACGCGAGCGCGGAGAGCGCGACGGCCGAGACGGCGAACACGAGCGTCGAGCCGGCGCCGGCGATCTGGAGGACCGCCGTGGCGATCGTGGCCGCAGCCGCGATGGCCGCGATGGCGCGCGTGCCGCGCCCGATCAGGCGAAGGTGAGAGGCCGCGTCGAGCCGCATCGCGCGACGGTAGCAGAGGCCCCGTCAGCGGGGCGGGATGTGAAGGTCAGCCGGTGATCCGGAGGTGGCGTCGGCGGTAGGCGGCCACGACCATCTCGACCTCGGTGCCGCTCAGCCCCAGGCCGAGGAGCGTCTGCCGCACCAGCTCGGGTGGTGCCGGGTCGAGCGAGCCGCCGAAGTAGGTCGGGAGCGCGACGCCGAGGGCTGCTGCCAGGCGGCCCGCCGTCTCGAGACTTGGCGTGCGGTCGGTGCGCAAGAGTCGCGAGATCGTCGAGTGGTTGACGCCGCTGCGCATCGCGAGCGCCCGCTGGCTGATCCCGCGGGCCTGCATCTGCTGGGCGAGCCAGACGCAGAACTGCTTGCCGTGGACATGGGCGAAATCGGTCAATGGTGCATCCACTCGTCACGACCGGAGCGGCTCGACGAGAGGGCACTCGTCGTGCGGCTGCGGATGCCCGGCATCGTAGCGGGCCGACCTTGCAGCCCACCTTGCGAACGCCGGGGAAATGCGAACGTGATCGCTCGTCGGGCGTGCTAGTGTCGCAACGCCCGGATCCGGGCGACTCCGATCACCGAGGGGCAGCACGTGCCGTTCATCCTGTTCAAGTTCCTCCACATCTTCACGATGTTCGTCGCCGTCGCGAGCGCGGTGGTCCCCGAGGTGGTGCTCCACCAGGTGGCGCGCAGCAACAGCGTGCCTGCCACCCGGGTGGTGGCGGCGATCGCGGCCCGCATCGGCAAGCTGCTTCCGGTCTTCTTCATCGGCGGCGCGATCTTCGGCCTGATTGCGGCCGCCACCGGCCAGCTCGACTTCTTCAAGCCGTGGCTCATCGCGGCCTACGTGGTCTTCGTCATCGCCATGGTCACCGGCGCGGCAATCACCGGTCCCTGGGCAGGACGGATGGCCGCGGCCGCGGCAGCCAGCCCGGACGACGCCGCGTCGGCGGAGCTGGTGAACGCGACGCACGAGCCGCGCGCGATGATGGGATCGGCGGTCCTGCTCGGCGCGATCGTGGTCATTATCTTCCTGATGGTCGTGAAGCCCGGCAACGGCTGAGGCCGCGCGCGCCGGAGTGGCGGAATGGCAGACGCAGCCGGTTTAAACCCGGTCGCCGTAAGGCATGGGGGTTCGAGTCCCTCCTCCGGCACCACGTCCAGCGGTCAGCGGCGGAAGATGCCGCGTCGCTTGCGCTCGGTCGTCGCGTCCGCCTCGCCGATGGGCGCCGTGCCCATGAGGGTCTGTGCCAGGCGCTGGAGCGCGAGCGAGGCCGGGGACGCGGGACGGCTCACCGTGACCGGCACGCCCTCGTTCACGGCGCGGATCATCTCGACCTCGGTATAGGGGATCTCCGCGGCGGGCCGCGAGCGGAGCAGGTTCTCGACGTCGCGGGTCTTGAGCAGCTCCTTCGGGAAGATGTGGTTCACGACGAAGTGCGTCCGCGCGCTGAGCGTGGCGGTCTCGGCGAGGAAGCCGAGCAGCAGGCTCGTGGCCCGCAACGCGGCGATCTCCGGGAAGATCACGAAGACGTGGGTATCGGCCTGCTCGAGCATCCAGAGCGTCCGCTGGTCGAGCCGCGAGCCACAGTCGACGATGATGACGTCGAACCGCTGGCGGAGCACCGCGACCACGCGCTCGAGCTGATCGAGGGTGACGCGAAAGTCCGCCTCCGGGTTGAGCGGTGCGGCAAGGACGGCGACCCCCGAGCTGTGCGTCGCCAGGTATGAGTTCGCCAGCTCCGGGTCGTTCAGCGCCTGCTCGTCGCCGGCGAGCCCGGCCAGGTCGAAGCGGGGGGACAGGTTGAGGTGCGTCGACACCTGGCCGAACTGGAGGTCGAGGTCGATGAGCAGAACGCGCGCCGCCGGCCCGCCGATCCGGCCACCGGGTCCCGCCGGTCGCGTGCCGGATGCGAGGCCGCCACCACCGGCGAGGAGGACGGCGGTGTTCACCGCCAGGGTCGTCGTCCCGACCCCGCCCTTCGGCGAGAAGAAGGTGACGATTTCCCCCGCGGCGCTGCGTGTCCGCTCCTCCGGTCGCAGCCGTCCGGCGCGGATGAGCAACGCCTCGACGCGGGCCTCGAGCTCATTCGGCGCGAAGGACGAGGTGATGACGTCGTCCGCTCCCGCCTCGAGGAACGCGATCCGGGCCTCGACGTCGCCCGCCGGCGCAACGATGAGGACCGGCGTGGGAACGGGCGAGGCGCCACGGATGCCGGAGATCGCGCCAGATACCGCGAGGCCCTCGGCGACGACCAGGTCGTAGCGTGCGTCGCGAAGCGCGGCGACGGCGTGCGCCGGCGTCGGAACGGAGGTCGTCCCGTAGCCGGCGGCGCGCAGGGTCTGGTCGATCTGGGCGCGGAGGGCCTCGGTGGGAGCGCAGAGCAGGATGGGGTTGCCGGCCATCGAGACCTCAGTGGCAGCAGGTGACGGAAGGTGCGCCGAGTATACCCAGCATCCCGCGGCGGATTGGCAGGGCACGAGCCCGGTGGTATCCTCCGCGTGACGCCTCCGTCGTGGAGGCGCGTTTCGTGTTCACACCTGGGCTCCTTTCTGCCGCTCGCCCGCGCGACCATGCACGGGATGGGAGAGCCGCAAGCCCATAGAGAGGAGGAACGTTCGATCATGCGCCGCTACGAGCTCATGCTCCTGCTCCGCCCGGACCTGGAGGACGACAAGCTCCAGTCCGCGGTCGAGAAGGTCACCCGCGCCATCGTCACCGCCGGCGGCTCGCTCGCCAAGGTGTCGCCGTGGGGCAAGCGCCGCCTTGCCTACGAGATCAAGCGCCATCGTGACGCCAGCTACTTCCTGATCCATTTCGACATCGAGCCGGCCGAGATCAGGCCCCTCGAGCGCACGCTGCTCATCAGCGAGGAGATCCTCCGCCACCTCGTGACGGTGATCGAGGAGCGGCCCGCGGACGAGGCGGAGGCGATCAAGGCCACGCCGGCCGCCTTCTCGGCGGACGACGCCCTCGACGAGCGTGAGGAACCGCGCGTCCAGAGCGCCATCGATGCCGAGCCAGCTGCGGGCGCTGAGCCAGCGGCGGAGCCCGCGACCGATCAGGAACCCACCCCGGAGCCCGTGGCCGCCGAGGCCTTGGACGCCGACGAGGAGCGCGAGCCCTCCGAGGCGAGCGCGTAGCCAGCTGATCGTGCGCAAGCAACGAGGAGGAGACCGATGTCCCTGAACAAGATGATGATCATCGGCAACCTGGGCGCCGATCCCGAGCTCCGCTACACGCCGAGCGGGAAGGCGGTCACCAACCTGCGGGTGGCGGTGAACAGCAACCGCCGTGGCCCGGACGGGGAGTGGCAGGAGGAGACGCTGTGGCTGCGGGTCGAGGTCTGGGACCAGGCCGCCGAGCGCGTCGCCGAGCAGCTCCGCAAGGGGAACCGCGTCTACGCCGAGGGCGAGCTGCGGGTGCGGGAGTACGACCGCAACGACGGGACGAAGGGCACGAGCGTCGAGATGCGCTTCGCGCGCGTCCTGAACCTCGAGCGGCGCGGCCGCGACGAGGAGGGAGCTGGTGGTGGTGGCGCCTTCGGCGACGCGCCGATGGACGCGCCGGTCGCACGTCCGCGTGGCGCGGGCAGCGAGGCTCCGGCCGCGAGCCGCGGCGCCGAGATGGACGTCGACGACATCCCGTTCTGATCACCAACGCACACGAGCAACGACGAAGGAACATTCGAGACCGATGGCAAGCCCACGCAGCCGCCGCGAGGCGGCCGACTACTACCGAGACCGGCGGCGACGCAAGGTCTGCAACTTCTGCGTCGACAAGGCGGAGAGCATCGACTACAAGGAGGTCAACCGCCTCCGCCGCTACCTGTCGGAGCGCGCCAAGATCGAGCCGCGTCGCAAGACCGGCACCTGTGCGCGTCACCAGCGGATGCTCACGACCGCGCTGAAGCGGGCGCGACACGTCGCCCTCCTCCCCTACGCGCCGCAGCACCTTCGCCCCTGACCCGCTGACCGACCATCGGCGCCGGCGCGACCGAAGTGCTCGGCGAGATCAGGGCCGGCAAACCGGGTAGCATCGTGCTGCTCGGCATCGTTGCCCTGGCGCTCACCCCGGTGGCGCAGCTGGCGGCCGCGGCGCTCGCCTTCGGGCGAGCCGGCGAGCATCGGTATTTGGTGCTCACTCTGGCGGTGCTTGCGCTGCTCCTCGGCAGCCTCGTCATCGACGCGCTGCTGAATCCCGTTTCCGGAGGCTGAACGGCACCGTGGACGTCGTCCTGCTCGTGGCATCGCTCGCCGTCATCCTCGTGGCGGCGGAGCTGTTCACGAACGGCATCGAGTGGTTCGGGCACAAGCTGAACCTTGCTGAGGGCGCGGTCGGTAGCGTGCTGGCGGCCGTCGCCACCGCAATGCCCGAGACGCTCATCCCCGTGATCGCCATCCTCGGGCCGATCTTCAGCGGCGGCCCGGTCGAGAGCTCCCACGCCATCGGCCTCGGCGCCATCCTGGGCGCGCCATTCATGCTGTCCACGCTCGCGATGTTCGTCACCGGCATCGCGATCGTCACCTTCTCGCGTCGCGGGCGGCGCGGAACCGAGATGCGCGTCGACGTCAGGATCCTGGGGCGTGACGTCGGGTTCTTCATCGTCGGCTACGGCATCGCGATCGGGACGGCGTTCCTGCCCGCGTCGCTGGGCTGGTTGAAGTGGGTCGCCGCCGCCGTGCTGCTCGTCGTGTATGCGATCTACGTGCGCGCCCACTTCACCGACGAGGCCGCCGAGACCGATCCGGAGGAGCTCAACACGCTCCACCTCTCGCGCCTGCCCGGTGCCGGTCCGGACCCGCAACCCGCGCCCCGCTCGCCGATCGAGATCGACGCGTTCGAAGGCGACCATTCGATCACCGGCCGCGAGCCGTCGATGCGCCTCATCGTGATCCAGATCCTCGTGGCGCTGGGGCTCATCATCCTGGGCGCCCAGGTCTTCGTGGGTGCGGTGCAGCACATCTCGACCGTCATCGGCCTGGACCCCACGATCCTGGCCCTAGTCATCGCGCCGATCGCGACCGAGCTGCCGGAGAAGTTCAACAGCGTCCTGTGGGTGCGGAACGGGAAGGACACACTGGCGATGGGGAACATCACCGGCGCCATGGTCTTCCAGAGCTGCATCCCCGCCGTGCTCGGCCTCCTCTTCACGGAATGGACGTTCACGCCGGAGCGGCTCATCGTCTTCGCCTCTGCCGGGGTGGCATTCGTCTCGACGATCCTCATCTTCGGCAACATGGTGCGCATTGGCCGGCTGAGCGCCTGGTACCTGCTCATCGGTGGGCCGCTGTACCTGCTCTACGTGTTCCTGGCCCTCTTCACGCCGCTCGGCATTGGGACGGGCGCGGTCCACTAGCCGGCTGGCATCGGTCCTGCGGATAGGCGATCCGCGGGGAGGCCACTGATTCCGTGGACTCCGGACACCGCCAGGGGCCACCGGGAGCCGCGGCCGGTATACTGCCCGCTGGCCGGATGGTCGCCGCGGACCACCGCGACCCGGCCGCCAAGGAGACCGACTTGCTCAAGCAGGCAACCAAGCACGCCACCCCGGGCGCGGCGGCGACCGCCGATCGCAGCCCCGAGCTGTGGGCCTTCTTCCGCGGCGAGCTGGTGCCGCTGCGCGAGGCGAACATCAACGTGATGACGCACGGCTTCAACTACGGAACCGGCGTCTTCGAGGGGATTCGCGCCTACTGGAACGCCGAGCAGGAGCAGCTCTATGCGCTCGACCTGCTGCTCCATTACGAGCGCCTCCTGCGATCCGCGCGTCTTCTGCTGATGGAGCTGCGTCACAGCGCGCAGGACCTGGCGGACGCCACGGTAGAGATGCTGCGTCGCGATGGGCTGCGCGAGGATGTCTACGTCCGGCCGATCGTCTACAAGTCGATCGAGATCATCGGTGTCCGGCTCCACAACCTCGACTGCGACGTCACCATCTTCGGCGTCCCGTTCGGCCAGTACATCGATACCGAGGGCGGCATCCGGGCCCAGGTATCGTCCTGGCGCCGGACCGATGACAACGCCATCCCGGCGCGCGGCAAGATCACGGGTGCCTACGTGAACGGCGCGCTCGCCAAGAGCGAGGCGCAGATGAACGGGTTCGACGAGGCGATCGTGCTCACCGCCGACGGCCACGTCAGCGAGGGGAGCGCCGAGAACCTGTTCATCGTGAGCAACGGCGTCCTCACCACGCCACCGGTCACCGACAACATCCTCGAGGGCATCACCCGCAGCCGGCTCATGTCGATCGCGCGGAGCCGTGGCATCGAGGTCGTCGAGCGCAGCATCGACCGCACCGAGCTCTACACCGCGCAGGAGGTCTTCCTGTGCGGCACCGGTGCGCAGCTGTCGCCGGTGGTCGAGATCGACCGCCGCCAGATCGCGACGGGGCGACCCGGCCCGATCACACGTGCGCTGTCGAGCACATACTTCGACGCGGTGCGCGGGCGGCTCGACGAGTATCGTGACTGGCTGACCCCGGTCTACTGATCGGCGCGCATCGGCCACGCCCGACCACCGGCGGGGTCGGGTTGAGGAGCTGATGGCGGAAGGACACGACCCGGAGCGGTATCGCTGGCTCGAGCGCCTTCTCGAGATGGTGCCCGGCCTCATCAGCTGGGCGATCATCATCGGGCCGATCTGGCTGAGCTTCAGCTACCCCTGGCTCGTTGCCTACTTCGTCCTGAGCTTCGACTTCTACTGGGTCTGCCGCGCCATCTGGTTCGCGGGCGCGGTCATCGTCGCCTTCGGACGGATCCGCGAGGTGCTGGTGGCCGACTGGCCCGCCGCGCTCACCGGGCTCGACGATCGCGCCGCTCGTCGCGGCCAGCTCCAGGCACGGCTGGCGGCGACGTCGCGCGCCGCGAATGCCGCCCTCGGAGTGATCGCCAGTGCGCCCGTCCCGTCGCGGAGCATGGAGCGCCGGGCGGTGCGGCGCGAGCTGGCGGAGCTCGACCGCCTTGACCGTGACGCGCTCGCCGTGCCGGCCGCGGAGGACTACGTCCACCTCGCCCTGATCCCGACCTACACCGAGTCGCTCGAGAAGCTGCGCCACACGGTGCACGCCCTCGCCGACGCCGACTGGCCATCCGACCGGAAGATCGTGGCGATCATCACGCGCGAGACGGACGATGGCGGGATCGCGAACGTGAAGGCGCTGCAGGCCGAGTTCGGCGACCGGTTCCGCGAGCTCATCCACATCCTCGACCCGCTCGAGCCGGGGATCGTGGTTGGCAAGAGCAGCGCCATGGCCTGGGGCGGCCGCTGGCTGTATCGGCTCCTCGTGCGGGAACGCGGGATGGACCCGCGGCGCATCCTCGTCACCGATCTCGATGCCGACTACCGCGTCCATCCGCAGTACTTCAACTACCTGACCTGGGTGCACCTGACCGATCCGAACCGCGAGACGCAGCTCTACCAGCCGATCCCGTACTTCCACAACAACATCTGGGAGGCGCCGCTCCTCCTCCGGCTCTTTGCCGCCATCCTCACCCAGCTCCAGATGTGGCGCAGCGTCCTGCCGGAGAAGCTCCAGAGCTTCGGCAGCTACTCGACGACCCTCCACATGGTCCACGAGGTCGGCTACTGGGCCACCGACGCGATCCCGGAGGACAGCCGCTTCTACTGGAAGAGCTACTTCACCTACGGCGACCGTTTCCGGGCCGTGCCGCTCTTCATCCCGATCTACGGCGACGCCGTGCGGGCGAAGACCTACTGGCGCTCGCTGGCGACCCAGTACATGCAGGCGCGCCGCTGGGCATGGGGCGTGACCGACATCCCGTACGTCGTGCAGAACGCCATCCGGCACACCGAGATCAGCTTCTGGTCGCGCGCCTGGCGCGTGGTGAACCTGTTCGGCGAGCACATCAACTGGGCCATCGCGCCGCTCGTGATCACGTTCGGGGCGACCGTGCCACTGCTCCTCAACCCGGCGTTCGCGGAGACGACGCTCGGCCAGAACCTGCCCCTGTACGCATCGACGATGCTCTCGATCGGCGTGGTGGCGCTCTTCGTGCTCATCTGGGTCGAGTACCGGATCGTGCCGCCGCGCCCCGCGGAGTGGGGCTTCTGGGCCCGATTCCTGTCATACGCGCAGTGGATCGGGCTGCCGTTCGTGGGCATCTTCTTCTCGAACCTGCCTGCGCTCGATGCGCAGACGCGGCTGCTCACCGGCCGCTATCTGGAATACCGCGTCACCGAGAAGGCCTGACCGATGTCCGAGCAGACGGTGGCCATCGCCCAGATCCGGCTCGCGCGTCGCCCGAAGCGGATCCTCGCCGTGCCGGCGGTGCTGTGGATCGTCGGTGCGGTGCTCGCCGTCGTCGCGGCGCTCGTCCTGAGCGGCCCCCTGCTCGCGCTCGGCATTGGCATCGCGATCCTGCTCGCGATCCTCGGCGCCTGGCTGGCGCTCGTGACGCTGTCGACCGCGGTGCGCATCGAGGTCGGTGCGGTGCGGGTCCACTGGATCGGTGGGGAGCGCGTCTACGGGCTCGAGCGTGGCTCCGTCACGCGGCTCTCCCTGCGAGGCGGAAGCGCAGCGCGGCTGCGAACGCATCTCCGCTCGTGGCTGAGCCCCATCGGCGTCGCGACGCTGCGCGGCGAGGAGCGGATCGAGATGGTGCGGCTCGCGCCGAGCGCCTCCGGCATCCTCGTCCCCACCGACCGCGGCCGACTCCTGCTCGTCCCGGCGCTGGAGCAGGAGCTGCTCAACGCGCTCGCAGCCTCGGCGCGCGTGCAGGCTCGTCTCGAGCAGGTCGTCGAGCGCACCCGCGCCCTGGCGGCACGCGTCCCGGCCGGCGACGAGGCGGCCCGCTCCGCAGCGGTCGACCGTGCCGCGGCCGAGATCGAGCCGCGCTTCCTGACCGGCATCGAGCGCCAGATCCTCGAGGAGCGTCTGGCCGCGGACCGGGTGGCGGCGATCCACTCGGCGGAGGCCGAGCGCGCGGCGGCCGAGGCGGAGGTGGCCGAGCGGGAGCGGGTCGAGGCCGAACGCGCTGCCGCGGCGGCGCGGCCCGCGGAGGAGGATTCACGCCCGCGACGCCGCTGGCCAGGGCGCCGTGCGTTCGAGCCGGCCGCGGTCGCCGTCAGCGTGCCGGAACCGCGACCGACCGCGACGCCCGTCAGCCACCGGCGCCGGCGACGGTCGACGATGACCGCCCCGCCCGGCACGGGGATGCTCATCGTGCTGTCGCTTGCGCCCACCGTCGTGGCGGCCGTGACCTGGGTGCTCGTGGTGGTGGTCGGCGGCGACCACGGACCGCAGGCGCCGGGGCTGTCGGCCGGGCTGCTGACGATGGGCCCGCTCGGGTCGAGCGGGGTCCTCATGGCCCGCGCCTGGTGGCCGCGGCTCGCGCCGCTCGTCGCCCTCACCGCCATCCTTGCGCTCCTCCTCCTCGGCTGGTCGCTCGTCCCGACGCCGAATTGACGCCGGATTGACAAGGCCAGCGCGGCGCTGCGACCATCGGGAGCACAACCGACGCCGGCCATGACGGAGCCACGATCGAGCGTCACCATCGCGCACTGAGCGAGCCCGGACGGTGCGAGCGGGCAGCTGCGAGACGGGCGACCATCCCTCCCGAGCCGGAGGCGCCAACCGCCACGTGGCGCGCGTAACGCCTCCCGGGTCCGCCACCCGATACCAGCGGCGACGTCCTCGGTGCGGTCGAACGCGGCGGCATTGGTGGCGAACGAGCGGATCGGCGCCTGCCGCGCAGCGGCGGTATCGGTCAAGCGCGGGTGGTACCGCGGGAAGCAGACGCTGCACCCCGTCCCGGCGATCGGGACGGGTTTTTGTATGGGCTCAATCTCAGGGTACCGGGAAGGACGAGGCGTGTTCACAGCGGTTTCGAAGGAGCTCGACGTGCCGGCGCTCGAGCGGGCGCAGATCGAGCGCTGGCGGGCACGCGACACGATGGCCCGGTACCTCGTCCGCAACGCGGACTCGGAGCGGCGCTACAGCTTCCTGGACGGGCCGATCACCGCCAACAACCCGATGGGCGTCCACCACGCATGGGGCCGGACGTACAAGGACCTCTTCCAGCGCTACCACACGATGCTCGGCGAGCGGCAGCGCTACCAGAACGGCTTCGACTGCCAGGGGCTGTGGATCGAGGTCGAGGTCGAGAAGCAGCTCGGCTTCAACAACAAGCGCCAGATCGAGGGATACGGCATCGACCGCTTCGTCGAGCTGTGCAAGGCGCGGGTCGACACGTTCGCCGCCATCCAGACCGAGCAGAGCAAGCGGCTCGGCTACTGGATGGACTGGGACCACAGCTACTACACGAACTCGGACGCCAACAACTACACGATCTGGGCGTTCCTCGCCGAATGCCATCGCCGCGGGCTCGTCTACCGCGGCCACGACGTCATGCCGTGGTGCCCGCGCTGCGGGACCGGCCTCTCGAACATGGAGATCGCGACCGAGGGCTACCGCGAGATCCGGCACTTGTCGCTCACCGTCCGCTTGCCGATCACGTCGCCGGGGCACGAGGAGGAGGACCTGCTCATCTGGACGACGACGCCGTGGACCCTCTCGTCGAACGTGGCCGCGGCCGTCAATCCGGCGCTCACCTACGTCCTCGTCGAGGGCCGCGACGGCCGGCGCTGGTGGGTCAGCCACGGGTCGCGTGGGCGCGCCGCCGGCGACGCGGTAGTGCTGCGCGAGGCGGCCGGGAGCGAGCTGATCGGCCTGACCTATGCGGGGCCGTTCGACGAGCTGCCCGTGGCCGCGGGCGTGGCGCACACCGTGGTTGCGTGGGACGAGGTGTCGGACGAGGAGGGGACGGGCATCGTCCACATCGCGCCGGGCTGCGGGCAGGAGGACTTCGCCCTGTCGAAGGCGAACGGGCTCGCCGTCCTGGATCCGATCGACGAGTTCGGCGTCTTCCGCGACGGCTACGGCTGGCAGACCGGCCGCTTCGCCGGCGCCACGCCCGACCCGAAGGATGACATCGGCCTCGACGTGGCGGCCGACCTGGAGCGGAAGGGTTTCGTCGTGGGGCGGGAGCAGTACAGTCACCACTACCCGGTCTGCTGGCGCTGCGGGACGCAGCTCCTGTTTCGCCTCGTCGACGAGTGGTTCATCTCCATGGACCCGCTCCGCGCTCCCCTGAGCGAGGCGACGCGCGAGATGACCTGGCTGCCGGAGGGGATCGGCCTCCAGGAGCGGGAGCTCGACTGGCTCCGGAACATGGGGGACTGGATGATCAGCAAGAAGCGCTACTACGGCCTCGCGCTGCCGATCTGGGAGTGCGCCGACTGCGATGCGTGGGAGGTGATCGGATCGAAGGACGAGCTGCGCGAGCGCGCGGTCGCAGGCTGGGAGGCCTTCGACGGCCACACGCCGCACCGGCCGTGGATCGACGCGGTCGAGATCGCCTGCGCCGCCTGCGGCGGACGGGCTCGCCGCACGACCGACGTCGGCAACCCGTGGCTCGACGCGGGCATCGTCGGGCTGTCGACGATGGGCTGGATCGACGACCGCGAGGAGTGGGCGCGTTGGTACCCGGCCGACTTCATCACCGAGTCGTTTCCCGGTCAGTTCCGCAACTGGTTCTACGCCCTCATCGCGGAGTCGACGGTGATGACCGGCCGCGCGCCGGCGCGGACGCTGTTCGGCTATGCCCTCATGCGCGACGAGCATGGCGAGGAGATGCACAAGAGCAAGGGCAACGCGATCTGGTTCGACGAGGCGGCCGAGGAGATCGGCGCCGACGTCATGCGCTGGCTCTTCTGCTCCACGAACCCGGCCACGAACCTGAACTTCGGCTACGGCCCGGCGCACGGGGTGGTGCGGCGGTTCCTCCTCCCGCTCTGGAACACGTACGCCTTTTTCGTCAGCTATGCCCGCCTGGACGGCTGGACGCCGGACAAGACCGATGGCGCCGATGGCGCCGCCTCCCTGCTGGACCGATGGCTCCGCTCACGGCTCGCCACGCTCGTGACGGAGGTCCGCGCCGCGTTCGACGGCTACGATGCGTCCCGCGCAGCGCGGGCACTGGAGACGTTCGTCGTCGACGATCTCTCCGGCTGGTATGTGCGGCTGAATCGCCGTCGCTTCTGGAAGGGCGAGCTCGACGCGGACAAGCTGGCCGCGTTCGCGACGCTCCACGGCACGCTGGTGGACGTGGTGCGCCTACTCGCGCCGATGCTGCCGCATGTCGCCGACACCCTGTGGGACAACCTTGTCGCCGCGGTCGACGAGGCGGCGCCCGATAGCGTCCACCTGGCCGACTTCCCAATGCCCGCGGATGGGGCGCAGGACGCGCCGCTCGAGGGCGCCATGCGGCTCGCCCAGCGAACCGTCGCGCTCGGCCGCGCCGCGCGTGCGGCCGCCGGCGTGCGGACCCGTCAGCCGCTCCCGGTGGTGCGCGCCAAGCTGCCCGGTGGCGCTGCCGGCTTCGCGACTGACGCGGCGGTCACCGCGGACCTGACGCGGATCGTGCTCGACGAGCTGAACGCGCGGAGCCTCGCCCTGATCCCCGACGACTCGGACCTGGTGGAGCGCTCGCTCTATCCGCTGCTGCCGGTCATCGGCCCGCGCCACGGCAGCGACGTCGGACGGGTGATGGCCGCCGCCCGCAGCGGGGAGTGGCAGCTCGCAGATGACGGGACGGTCGTGGCCGGAGGCGTCACGCTCGCCGCCGACGAGTTCCAGCTCACGGCGCGGGGACGGCCCGGACTGGAGGTGGCCGAGGACGGCGACCTGCTCGTCGCGCTTGACACGCGGTTGACACCGGAGCTCGAGGCGGAGGGGCTGGCCCGCGAGGTCGGGCATCGGCTGCAGAACCTCCGCAAGGCCGCCGGATACGAGCTCGCCGATCGGATCAGGGTGGCGGTCATGGCCCCGGGGACCGTCGCCGCCCAGTTGGCACCGCATCGCGACTGGCTCGCCGCTGAGCTGCTGGCAACCGAGCTCGAGATCGGCCCGGAGGCTCGTCTCGACCCGGCTGACCGCACCGAGACGATGGCCGTCGGTGGTGCGAGCGTCGCGCTGGCGGTGGCGCGGGCCTGACAGTCGGCCCGCGGGGGCGACGGTATCATGCCGCACACGATGCGAAGCGAACCGTCGCCCGCCGCCGGGCGCGCCAATATCCTCACAATGCTCGGGGTGGCTGCTGTCGTGCTCGTCGCCGACCAGGTGAGCAAGGCGCTCGTCATCGCCGCGGTCCCGGTCGGCGACAAGGTCGCGGTGCTCGGCGACCTCGTCCAGGTCTGGCACGCGCAGAACAGCGGCGCGGCGTTCAGCCTGTTCGAGGGCGGCTTCCTCCTCTTCGTCGTCGTGACGGTGGTGGCGCTGGCGATGATCGTGTACTTCCATCGGTCATTCGTCGGCCG
>JBBQMC010000031.1:0-17025 GCA_038328565.1 Candidatus Limnocylindria bacterium | reverse complement strand
ATCGTCGAGGCCACCGAGCTCGGGACGTGGGCGTTCCACTGCCACATCCTCACCCACGCAGAAGGCCCGAACGGCATGTTCGGGATGGTCACCGCCCTCGTCGTGCAGAAGTGATCGGGCGTGTGGCGGCCCCGGCCGTCGACGAGGGGTTCGTGCGTCTCGCGGCGCGCGTCCCCCTCGCCGCCGAGCCGGACCGGGTCGTGCGGCTGCTCAATGGGGAGGGGCCGTGGGGCGGCACATCCGTCGCCGGCGCCCCGCCCGGCCTCCGCCGCTTCGTCGTCGATCTGCAGCTCCCGATCGGCGACGCACGCCATCCGATGACCACGTTTCGCAAGGCGGCGCTGCTCGACATCGGTCCCGCCGAGTCGCTCGCGGACAGTTGGGTGGCCGAGATCGGATGGCGCGCCGCCCGAGGCCAGCCGCTCTTCCCCGTCTTCGCCGGCCGCCTGTGGGTCGAGCGCGATGCACTCCGAATCGAGGGGCTGTACGCACCCCCTGGTGGCGTGACGGGCCGCGTCGCGGACCGCATGCTGCTGCACCTGGCGGCGAACGGCACGGCGCGCTGGCTGCTCACCGAGCTCGAGCGGGCGGCGCTGACCGGCGAAGCCTAGCTGCCCGAGTCGTCGCCGACATGGTGGCGCGCGACGAGGGCCGCCGCCTGGGTCCGGCGCTGGAGGTTGAGCTTCGAGAGGATGCTGCTGACGTAGTTCTTCACCGTCTTGTCGGAGAGGAATACATCAACGGCGATCTCCTTGTTCGTCTTGCCCTCAGCGACGAGGAGGAGGATCTTCCGCTCCTGCGCGGTGAGGTCCGCCAGCTCGTCGTTCGCGCCGCCGGTGGCAGCGCTCCGGACGCGGGCGAGCACCTTCTCGGTGACCGCCGGGTCCAGGAGCGAGTCGCCGCGACCGACCGCCTCGAGCGCCGCCACGAGGTCGCGGCCGCGCACCTGCTTGAGGAGGTAGCCCGACGCGCCGGCGATGATCGCCGACAACACCGCCTCCTCGTCGGGGTAGCTGGTGAGCATGACGACGCGCGTCTCGGGACGCTCAGCGCGGATCTCGCGGCACGCCTCGATGCCCGACCCGTCGGGGAGCCGGACGTCCATGACCACCACATCGGGCTCGAAGCGCCTCGCCTCGCTGATCGCCTCGGCAACGGTGCCGGCCTGGGCCACGACCTCGAACCCCTCGCGGCGGCCGAGGAGCGCGACGAGACCCTGCCGTACGACCTCGTGGTCGTCGACGACGAGAAGCCGCATGGCGCGCGGCGCAGGTTCGCTCATCGTGGCCTCGCTGCGAGTCCTGGAGGAATCGGAAGCGCGACGATGATACGGGTGCCGCCGGTCGCGCCGCTTGTCACCGTCAGGGTGGCGCCGAGCGCGTCCGTACGGACACGCATGTTCGCGAGCCCGTGGTGGCCGCCGGAGGAGGCACGATCCGGGTCGAATCCACGACCGTCATCCTCGATCTCCAGCCGCAGCACGTCAGACGCCAGGTCGAGCGAGACGCTCGCCGCGGTGGCTGCCGCATGGCGTGCGATGTTGCTCAATGCCTCGCGCGTGATGGCGAGCAGTTCGGCCACGATCTCGATCGGCAGGGTGCCGATCCGCTCATCCGGGTCGCGCACGTCGACGCTCACCGCAACCGCGCCGTTGCGGTGGAGCTCGGTCGCCAGCTGCTCGAGGCCGGTGGCGAGCGTCCCCGCCTCGAGCAGCACGGGTCGCAGTCCGAAGATGAAGTTACGGATGTCGCGGATCACCGCATGGAGCGCGTCGATCGCGTCGTCGACACGGCGTCGCGCCTCCTCCGGCTCCTCGGCGAGGAGCTCGGGCACGTCCTCCAGGGCGAGCGTCTGCGCGTAGATCGACTGGATCACGCTGTCGTGGAGGTCGCGACTGATTCGATCCCGCTCGTCGACGACGGCGAAACGCCGGACCTGCTCGTGCAACCGCGCGTTATCAATTGCGATCCCCGCGTGCAGCGCGAACATCTCCACGAGCGCCTGGTCATCCGTGCTGAACTCGGCCGCGCCGAGCTTGTTCGTCAGGTAGAGCCGACCGACGACCTCGCCGCGGGCCGTGATCGGCATGCCGAGAAAGCTGTGCATGGCCGGGTGGTGCGGCGGGAAGCCGAAGCTCTCGGGATGCTGACCGATGTCCGGGATCCGATAGGTGCGGTTCTCGCGGATGATGAGGCCGAGCAGGCCGCGCCCATGCGGCAGGTCCCCGATCCGGGCGCGCTCCGCGTCATCGATGCCGCTCGTGATGAAGCGTTCGATCGCCCCATCGCGATCGACGATCCCGATGGCTGCGTACTGCGCCTCAACCAGCTCCCGGACGGAGTCGACGATGACCTGGAGGACACGGTCAACGTCGAGCACGACGCTGATGCCGCGCACCGCCTGGTCGAGTGCGGTGAGCTGGCGGCGCGCGCGATCAGCACGCGCCTGCGCCTGCGCGGCCACAAAGGCAAGCTCGAGCGCACGGGCAAGGGAGCCCGCTTGATCACCATCACCGGCGACGATGAGGGTGCCAAATGGAGGATCGCTTCCGGGCGCGGCGAGTGGCACGGCGAATGAGCCGGGTACGTCGTCCGCAACGATCTCGAGGTCGGCGAGCGGTGCGGCCCGCACCTCCAGCCGGGCCAGCCGCAGGCCGAGGAGGTCGGCGAGCTCCCCCACGCGCTCACGGACCGCACGCAGCGATTCGGCATTCGCTCCCTCGCGCCAATCATCGACCGCCTCCAGGAGTGGCGGTAGGATCAGCGAGCGAGGCGCGTCGGCGCGTCCCGACTCGCCCGCGGTGGAGGTCATGGCGCAAGGGTACTTCGCAGCGAGGGCCATCTGCCCCGCGCCCGGTGTGACCCTCGGCACTGGAGCCAGGCGACCGGTAGCGGCGATCCTGACGTGAGGGCGCCCTCGCGCCGACCGCGATTCGCACGATGAAGGAAGCCGTTCGATGACTCTCCCCCGCTCGCTCGTCCTGTTTCTCGCCTTCTGCGGCGGGGCGGCAATCTTCGCCACGCCGCTCGTCCTCGGCGCGATCGCGCTCGGCGCGGGCCATCCCACCGCCGTCCCGGCAGCGTCGGCGGCGCTTGCGGCATCGGGCGCCGCCTCCCCGAGCAACGACGCGATTCTCGGCACGATCACGATCAATGCCGTGGACCTCGGGTTCGAGCCATCGACGATCGAGGTCGCGAAGCCGGGTCGTTATGCGGTCATGTTCATGAACAAGGGCGCGCTGGCGCACGACATCACGTTCGCCGACGGCACGAAGATCCCGGCCGCCGGCGGCGCGATGGCCGACGGGGACGTCGTGATCCCGGCAGGCGGCCTCACGTTCATCTGTAGCGTGCCGGGACACGAAGCGGCCGGCATGAAGGGCGCGGTCACCGTGGCCGGTGCACAGGCGAGCGGCTCCGCGACGCCCAGCGGGTCCGGCGCCCCGATCGCCGCTCCGGCCGCGACGGTCGCCCCCGATCCGTCAGCCCCCGCCTATACTCCGCGCGATCCGAAGGCGCCGGCGCTGGCGAGCGGCACGGTCCACGACATCGAGCTGAAGATGAGCGAGCGGCTCATGACCGTGGCGCCGGGATACCAGCAACTGGTATGGACGTTCGCCGACCAGGTGCCGGGCCCCGTGATACGCGTCAGGGTCGGCGACACGGTGCGCGTCCACCTCGTCAACCCGGCGACGAACAGCATGGGCCACTCGATCGACTTCCACGCCAGCCTGGTCGCCTGGAACGACGAGATGCGGACCATCAACCCCGGCGAGGAGCTCGTCTACGAGTACCCGGCGAACTATGCCGGGGTGTTCATGTACCACTGCGGCACCGCGCCGACGCTCCACCACATCGCCAACGGCATGTACGGGATGATCATCGTGGAGCCGAAGGAAGGCCTGCCGAAGGTCGACCGCGAATTCGCACTGGTCCAGAGCGAGTGGTACCTCGGCCCGCAGGGACAGGTGACCGATCTGACGAAGGCCATCGCCGGCGCTCCATCACCGGATTTCGTCGTCTTCAACGGCATCGCGAACCAGTACAAGGACAACCCGATCCCGGTCGGCGTCGGCGAGACGGTCCGCGTCTTCGTCCTGAATGCCGGCCCGAACGTCTACTCGTCCTTCCACGTCGTCGGCACGATCTTCCACGACGTCATCAAGGAAGGGATCCATCTCACCGAGGGCAACCCGGGCCACTGGGGCGTGCAGGCCGTCGACCTCTCGCCGGCCCAGGGAGCGATCGTGGAGATGCGGTTCGCGGAGGACGGCATGTACCCGATCGTGACCCACGCCTTCAATTACGCCAGCCGCGGCGCGCTCGGCATGTTCAAGGCCGGCGACGGCGGGCCACCGGTCACAGGCGGTCACTGAGTCTGGGGGGCCGTTCAGG
Source organism: Candidatus Limnocylindria bacterium (assembly GCA_038328565.1). GTDB lineage: Bacteria > Chloroflexota > Limnocylindria > QHBO01 > QHBO01 > JAICQM01. The sequence continues at coordinate 12,631 of JBBQMC010000031.1, read as the reverse complement.
CCCCCCAGATCGGTCCGTTGGGCCCTGTGGCCCACCGGCTTTGGCGCCCACGCTGCAGGTGCACTCAATCCAATCAGAGGCATCGAGCAATGAACACCAAACGATTCCGCATCCTGGGCGTCTTCCTCCTCATCGCCGGCCTGGTCTTCGTGGCCGTCGGCGGCTACGCGTTCCTCAAGACGCAGGAGGGCTACAAGTCCCTCAACTCATTCAGCGCCGCGCAGAACGTCACGCTCAGCTACAACGACCAGGGCCAGCTCACGAGCGCCGGCAAGACCGATGAGGCCACCGCGATCATGGGCCTCCTCAAGAACGACTGGGGCTATCCCGTCGTCGACAGTGAGCTCAACCCGAACGACCCGGTCGTCAACACGGCCAGCGAGTACATGTTCCAGATGGCGACGATCGCCTACCACACCCTGAACTCGACGCAGACGGTCGTCCTCGACAAGCCTGCCGACTTCAACGGCACGACGATCCCCGCCGGCACGTACGAGTTCCCGGTCGCCGGCCGCTACTGGGCCCAGTTCGACCGCACCAACCCGATCGAGGCAGCCGCTCGCGGCCAGGCCTGGACCGGCACGGCCCACGCGCTGATCGCAGAGCTGGGTGTCGGAACGGCCACCGCCTCCGCCCTCCAGCTGGCAGTCGCCCTCGCGGGCCTGTTCGCAGCCCTGGGAGCCACCCTCTTCCTCACCGGTGCCGGCCTGGTCTGGGCCGTCCGCCCGGTCCGCGAAGTAGTCAAGGTCCCGGTGCTTCGCCCGGCCACCACGATCGCCTGACCGATGTCCCTTGACGGGGTCGCCTCTTCGGAGGCGGCCCCGTTTCCTTGTGCCCGGCCATCGACACGTGCCAGCCGCGCGAGGCCACAACGCAGCACGGCGCCCCGATCACCGCGTGACGTCACCCGCGTGGGCATGGATGGCCGCCGCATCCGACCCGTGGTGCGCGTCCCCGGGCCCGCTCAGCGACGCGAGCGCGATGAGCGTGGCAAGCCCGATCACGCCCGCAGTGGGCACGAGGGCGATGGATGCCCGATCGAGGCGGCGAGCGCCGGCGCGGCCGCTCCACCAGCCTCGCTGCGGGAGGGTCAGCAGAACGACGAGCGCCAACTCGAAGCCGGTGGCGACGACGTCGATGAGTCCGATCGGCTCGGCGACCCAGGGCCCGGGGCCGATCGGCAGCCCTACGGTGCGCGAGGCGAGCCAGAAGACGATCACGCCGACGTTGAGCACGATCGTCGCTCGCGTTGCCCCACCCCAGCGCGCGACCAATGCGATCGCGCTCACCGTCTGGATACCGGCGAGGATCGCGAAGGCGATGCCGAAGGGAGGAAATTCGGCGAGGTGCTCTGGCACGACCGCGGCATGGATGATGGCCGCGCCGAGGCTGAGGATTGCGGCGACGACTCCGATGAAACGGTCGCCCGACACGGCGGGCCGCGGAGTGCCACGAGCCGGCTCGCGACCGCCCGTAGCCGAACGCGCAGCGAGAGCCCTCCGCCGCGCCAGCCAGCCAGCCGGCACGAGGAAGGCCCCTACCGCCAACAGCGCGGCCGCCGCGAACACGTGCAGGAGCTCGTGTCCGTGCATGTTCGGAGCTAGCGAGCGACTTCGGCGGTGCCGACGGCACCCTTCGCCATGTAGCCGACAGCCAGGCTCACGAGCGCAAGGGCGCCGTGGATCACGTGGAGCAGCCAGTTGGCTGAAATGCTGAACAGCCCGAACAGGTTGGGGCTGAGCAGGACCGCGGCGAAGATGACGACGTACAGGAAGCCGAAGCCGATGACACCGTTCACCTGGGCCATGCCGGACAGGCCGAACGCGATGTAGAGCGCCAGCAGCCCCGTGCCGAGATGCACGATGTTGTGCAGGGCGTCGGTGGGGACCAGCGCGCCGTTCGCGCTGCCAACGAGGGGGTTGGAGATGAAGCCGAGGATACCGACGAGGACGAGGACGATCCCCGCCACCGCCGCCCACAGCTGGACCGTATTACTGGTGCGCATGGGCCTGATCGAGCCTCCAACAAATCCGTGATTGCCAACAAGGGATGCGCACGGGACGCACCGGTGTCAGTACGTGTCTTGCGCGAGGCCGCATCACCTTCGAGCGAGCCTACCGGCGCAGTACCCACCAGCCAACTTCGGTGAAGACGGCCACCAGCGCACCGTAGACGGCATGGCCGGCGAAGCCGCGGAGGTGTGTCGAGGCCGGGTAGGCCTGCGGCGGCGCACTGAATCCCAACGCTGTGTTCGCGCCCTCATCGATGATCAGCTTCAGCGACAGGCCGGTGCCAACCCCGGCCAGCAGTGGCCCGAGGCCTGCCGCGCGCAGTTGTGGATAGGCGACGGCCCAGCCAGCGCCGAGGCCGTAGTGCACGACCGTGCCAGCGCGCATTCGCGCCTCGTCTGACAGTCGAATGCCGGCCACTTCTGCCGTTCGCCCGGCTGCGACTTCGTATGCGACGCCAGGGCTGACGGCCTTCTCGCGCGCCTTGTCCGCCGGCGATTGCAGGTCGCCCAGCGCCGTGGTCACCTGCCCCATGACCCAGGTTGCGGCCAGGCCGGCCAGCATCGAGACGCCAAGGTCCTGAGCCCTCATCGCCGGAATACCCGGCGCACGAGCGCCACCAGAAGCGCCGCGCCTCCGACCACGAGGGCGCCCACGACGCCCGCCTGGATGGGATAGAACGGCACCCGGTGCGGCGCTGGCGGCAGTGTCCCGGCAGGCACGTCGCCCACGCGGCGGATTCGCCATACCGACCCGGTCCCCTGCTTCGAGCGGATCCCACCCTTCTCCGGCGCCAGCTTGATCTCGCCGTAATCGACGATGTACAGCGCCCCGTCGGGGCCGAAGGCGCAGTGGCTCGGTCGTTCGAAGCCTCCGTGGAAGAGCTTTGAGGCGGGTCCCTGCACGCGATTGACGGCAAAGTCGGTGATCGCGCCCGTCTCCACGTCGACGCGCACCACCTTGAATCCGGCCGGTACGACCTGACGTGGTGTCGTCAGCGGCGCGAGGTCGCCGAACAGGGCGACGAACGCCTGGCCGACGAAGCCGAAAGCATCGGTCCGCGCGAAGTCGAAGCCGTTGGCAGCGGCGTGCGTCTCGAAGGAGGCGACCGGCATTGGCGGGTGGTCATCCGGGAAGACGGCGAGGACCGGCTCCCGCGCGAGCCCGCCCGCCCCCCACCGCGGATCGTCGAGGCGGATACCCGACGCGAAGTCCGGCCAGCCGTACCAGGCGCCGGGAGCAACCGCGTACAGGTCGTCCGGGTCACCGATGATCCAGCGCGCGCCCCGTTCATCGGACCCGTGCTCGGTCACGAAGAGCCGGCCGTCCGGATGCACGGCAATGCCGTACGGGTTGCGCAGACCCCACGCCTCGGTCCGCAGGTCGGAGCCGTCCAGCGCACAGCTGAGGACCGCGCCCGAGGCGGCGGTCGCACCGGCGACGTGCGTGGCCTCGGATCCGCTGCCGAACGGCGCGTACGCGGAACACATGACGCGGTCGAGCGGATTGTGCAGCACGTCCGGTTGCTGGAAGGTGCGGCCGGCCAGCTCAACGTCGGCCGCGGGGACGTCGCAGACCTCGGAGTTGGCGGCGAGCCACTCGTAGCCGAAGTTGTCTGCGCCCACCACGCCCAGGTTCGTGACAGAACCCTGGCCCCAGTAGAGCCGTCCATCGGCCCCGACCACCGGGTGGTTCGTCTGGTGGTCGCCCAGGCCAGGCAGCTCCGTCACCAGCTCGGTGACCGCGCCGGACGCGAGGTCGACGCGCAGGATGGTGTCCGTGTTGGCGACGTACAGCGCCCCGTCATGCCATGCCGCGCCCGTGGCGGCACCGGTCCTGGTCCAACGGTCCACGAGGTTGACGACCAACTCGCGCTCGCCCGTCGGGATGTCGACGCGGTAGATGCGCGGTGGGGAGTCGCTCTTGTGGCCAGCCTCGGTGACGTAGAGCCTGCCGTCCGGATCGAAGCAGGCGTGCACCGGCGTGGTGAGCCCGTGTGCCACGAGCTCTGCAACGTACCCGTCCGGCAGGAGGATGTCGCTGGGCTCGAAGCGGCGCGTGCCGCGCCACGTCAGGTGCAGGCGCCTCACGAGCGGCTGCAGCGGCGCGTAGATCATCGAGAGCAGGCCCGGCACGTCAAGGCGGAGGCGCCGCAACATCAGCCCGCTACCACGCGCGCAGTACCGATGCGAATCCGGCCCACGCCGATCAGCGGGATGCTCCCGCCGACCACGGTGGCGAGGGCCGCGGCCGCGAAGGCCGGGCCGAAGCCGGCCGCGTCGACGAGCGGGCCAAGCAGGCCGGCCGCCGCCGCCGCTGCGGCCGTGCCCAGGTTGGCGATGCCCAGGAGGCGGCCAGCCTCTGGGGCGGGCACGGCGTCCGAGAGTGCGGCCCAGCTGGCGGCGCCGAAGAGCGCCGTCCCGAGCGCCATGAGCGCACCAGGAAGGAGCATCGCCTCGACCGAGGTGGCCGTCGCGAGCAGGCCGATGCCCATGGCCGCCACGACGCCGCCGGCCGCCATGGGAGCGCGGCGACCAATCCGGTCCGCGAGCCAGCCGCTCGGGAGCGACGCGACTGCCGTGGCGAGGGCTAGGACGGCGAACAGGCCACTGGCCGCCGCGGCGGCGGCCTCCGACGACAGCCCTGCGCGATCGGCGACGAAAAGGAGAAGGAACCTCCCCACGCCATAAATACCGAATAGGAAGGCAAACCGGGCGACGACGAGGCGAGTCAGCGAGGCCCGCGGCGTGGGCGCCGGTGACGCTTCGTGCATTCCGGAGCGCTGCCCGCGGAGCATCAGGAGACCACCGCACACGGCCGCGGTCAGGCCCAGGGCCATCCCCACCACGGCGAGGTCGACGCGGCCGGCCGCCATGAGGCCGGCCAGCATGGCAAAGCCGACGAAGGCGCCGCCCACGTCGAAGAAGCCCTTCAGCCCGCCGGCGGTGCCGCGGGTCTCGGCAGGGACGCGGTCGGGGAGCAGGGCCTGCTGCGCGGCCTGCGCCACGCTGACGCCGGCGAGAGCCAGAAAGGCGCCGACAATGGCCGCACTCGGGACGAGGAATAATCCCAGGCCGGAAGCCGCCAGAGCGACGCCCGCGATCGCCACCGGCGCGCGTCCCGTTCGGTCACTCAGCGCACCGGCCGCTGGCTGCAGCCCGGCGGCGAGCAGGAGCGCGACGAGGCTGATGAGTCCGACCGCGGTCGCATCGCCGCCATCGGACGCCACGCGATATGGGAGGAGGACCGATGGGACTGCATCAGCCACCATGCTGATGCCGATCCAGCCAACCGAAACGGCCAGCAGCCTCCGCGCCATGCGGCTGCGATGAGCAAGATGGGCGCCAACAGCGCCAGGGTCCGGTGGCGGGGTTAACGCGTCAGGCGGGGGTCGATCGCGGGAGTCACGCGTCGCGGCGCGGTCGTTCCATCATCCGTTCGCCGGGCGGACCGAACCCGAACCTCGCGTACAGGCCGTGCGCATCGCGCGTGTCGAGCAGCCATCGGTATGCCACGTAGGGGCCGCGCTCGACTGTCTCGCGCACGAGCTCGGTGCCCAGCCCTCGGCCGCGGTGATCTTCGAGGACGTAGACGTCATAGAGGCAGGCCACCGGCATACCCGGCACGACCGCCGTTCGCGTGAACCCGACCTGGCTGCCGGAGGCATACAGACCCACGAGGCGGGCCGCCTTCCCATTCTTCTCGGCCTGGTCGTCACGGGTCCTGCCGCTCGCCCAGTAGGCGTGGGTGAGATACGCGTGCACCGCGTCGAGGTCGATCCGATGGGGATCGTCGTCGAGCTCGTAGCCGTTGCCGAGGTCGCGTTTCACGGCCCGCATTCTCGCATCGGCCCGAATGCGAGCGCCCCGGCGAGTTGCCGACGGTGACCGAATCGTTGGATGCTGCTGATATGAGAAGCCCCCGGCCGACGGCCGGGGGCTTCTCATCTGGGAGCCGATTCGGCTCAGACAGGCCCACTGCCGACGCGGCGGCGACCCATGACCATGTTGGCCAGCAGGACGAGGACGACCGCGCCAACGACGGCGGTGACGATGGTGCTGATGTCGAAGACGCCATCCATCGGGTCATTGCCCGTGATCAGGCCAACGACGTATCCGCCCAAGAGGGCGCCCACGAGTCCGAGCAGCACGTGTCCGATGACACCCAGGCCCTCGTCACCCTTGACGAGCAAGCCTGCGAGCCAGCCGGCGATCGCGCCGACGATGATCCATGTGATCCATTCCACGAGCCCTACCTCCTCAAGTTTCATCCCGGGCGCTCGCGCACCCGGTGAGCCCGAAGTGTTCGGACAGCCGCATGCCTTGCAACAATCGGGCCGAAACTAATCCATCGCCATCAAACCGGCCAGATTGCCGATCACGCGGCGGACCCGATCCACGAGGCCGTCGCCGTCCTCCCCGGCCTGCGCGCCGTCGCCCGAGCCGTCCTGATGGGCTCGCAGGAGGTCGCGCTCGATCTGGAGCCGCTGCCGGTACAGGACCTCCCACTCCTCGTACGGCACCGTGAGCTCGGCGAGACGCTTGTCGATCGCCACCAGCCAGCCGTGCGCGACGTCGGGGTCCACGGGCCCTGGATCGCGCAGCTTGCCGAGCGCGTCCTCGACCTGCTGGGCCTCCTCGCTCGTCGTGAGATACGCCTCCGTCTTCGCCAGCTTGTCCGCGATCGCGGCCCTCGCCCGCGCGACGGCCTGCTTCGAGCCGACCATCGCCACGTCGGACGGGTGGATCGTGACCTCGAGCATCTTCGCCTTCAGCATCACGATCTGGTCCGGCACGAGGCGCCGAACCGCCGCCCCGCCGACGCTAGCAAGCAGGCGCGACGGCATCTCGAGGATCCGGGGGGCTCGTCCGCGCGTGAGATCAAGCCCGGCGGCGTCGACCGCCGCCTCGAGATCGGTCGCCACGCGGTCGTAGCCGTTCGGCTTGACCATGATCGGGATGTGGGCGTCCTCCCAGCGCTTCACGATCGCGCGCACCTTGAAGATCGGCGCCACCAGGAGGAGCATCGCGATCACGAGTGACAGGACCGCGGCGTAGGGATAGCCGCGCAGGACCTGGACGCAGGTGCCGCCGAATCCCCTGGGCCGGTCATCGTCGTCCATCAGGAACAGGCCACCCAGCCCCACGAGGAGCGGGAGCAGGACCGCGAGGCCCAGCATGAGGAGCCGGACGACATTGTCGTCGACGAAGCTCGGTGCAGGTACGAACGCAAGCAGCCACGTACCGATGTCCGGCATGGCCACGCCGATGAGCAGCACCACCCACAGCACCGATCCGAGCGCAACGCCCGCGAGCAGCAGCTGCTTGCGCTGCGGGACGCGCCCGAACAGGAGCAGGGTGGCCCACCCGAAGGCCATCTGGACGATGCGGCCGACCTGGCGACCGATGAAGGCGATGAGTGGGGCGAGAAGGGCCATGGGTAAGACGAGGGCAACCGGTGTGCCAATCTCCGCAACAGCAAGGCACCCGGCCCTTGCGGACCGGGTGCAGCGCTACTTCGGAGAGATGCCTAGCTCGTCGCGACGGTCTCCCCGACGCGGTCGACCGTCTCCTCGGCCTTGTCCGTGGCCTCCCCGACCTTGTCACGGACCGTCTCGCCAACCTGTCGGCTCGCGTCGCCCATGACCTGCTTCTCGGCGGGCGTCCCCGGGACGAGCGCCCCGAGCACTGCGCCGGCCCCCGCCGCGATGGCGCCCATCGCAATCGGGCTCGCATGCATGAAGCGCTCGAGCCGGAACCCGAGCTCGCCGGCCGTCTCCCGTCCGCGACCGAGCACGTCGCCCGCCGCCTGGCTCGCGTTCTCGCCGACGCTACCGACCGCCGAGCCGACCGAGGATGCGGCGCTGCCGATGGCATCCTTTGCTGTGTCGGTGACGCCCCCGGGCTGCGGGATCCTGCCGGCACCGTACCCGCCGGCCGTGCCCGAGGAGCGGTTTGCCCACAGGAGGGCAAGACCCGCACCGGCAATCGCAGCCGGAATCGGGTTCTTCTTGATCGTATCCATCACCATGTCGGTCATTCCCTTCGCGGTCTCCTCGACACGACCGATCGTCGCATCGCGGACGTTTTCCTTGGCCTGGTTCACGAGATGGGCGGGGTCGAGCCGATCGCCGAGTTCATTCAGCGTTCCCCCCATCTCCTCTCGGGTCTCGTCGATCTCGGCGCGGATCTCGCCAGCGTCAGCCTGCTCAGCGTCGGTCAGTGGCTGCCCCTCGTGGGAGACGGCGATGGCCGGATCCGTGACCTGAACGTCGTCGCGCACATCGGTCATTGCATCTGCTCCTTCACGAACTCGACGTTCTCGCGAACCGTCTCGGCCGTCTGTTTCGGGGCGAGCTCGACGGCTCGCATTCGCGTCATGCCGGTCGCGGTGAGCGCAACGCCGATCAGCAGGGCGACGAGCCCCACCAGGAATGCGGCGAGCCACGCTGCCATCCCTGTCTCCATGAGACCGAGGACGGCAGCAGCGAGCAGCATCAGCAGACCCGCGTAGACCAACGCGCCCCCGGCACCGGTGAGCGCGGCGGCCTTGCCGGCGCGCGCGACGCCGGACGTGACCTCGAGTCGAGCGAGCTCGATCTCCTTGCGGACGAGGGTGCTGACCTGGCGACCGAGATCCCCGAGGAGGCTACCGATCGACCGGCCGTCCTCCGTGGAAGCCATCACGCACCACCGGAGCGGAAGGTCCCGGTGCCGGCCGATCCGGGACCGGTGGCGGAAAAGCCGCTCTCGGGCGTGTCACGGGTCAGCCGGCTGTCCGTCCCAGAGCTGGAATCGGGCGCGCCCGCCGCCTTGATGAACCTGGACGCGACGGCGCCGAGCACGAATGCTCCCGCCAGGAACAGCGCGGGGGAGCGCCGCGCCAGGCCCTCGACGTTGGTTACGATCTGGCGGGCATCGGTCGTGCGCAGGTAGTTCGCGGCGCGGTCGGTCTGTTCGGCCACGGTCGACGCGAGGTTGGCGATCGCCGGCTGCTGCTCCATCTCGCCGCTCACGCGGTGAATCGTCTGTGCGAGCTTGCCGAGGCCATCGGCGGTGAGCTCGCGCCCTCGATCGGCCTGCTGAAAGCCGACCTCCTTCGCTCGCGAGGCGATCTGCCCCGCGCTCTCGCCAACCTGCTGGCCGGCCTCGGTCAGTGGATGCTGCGTCTCGTTCGAAGATGCGTCTGTCGCTGGCTCGCCGGCAAACGATGGTCGCGTGGGATCGGTCCCAAAGCCGGGATCGTTCAACGCACTTGGAGGACGGGTGGTTGTCATATGCGTGCGCCCCTCTGGTCGCTGCGGTGGGTGGACTGCACCTAAATGCACAACCCGTGCCGCCGGCCCCGAATCTGCGGAACCCGCGGACGGCACGCCCCCTGCACTGTGCGGCGGCGTGCCTAGGGGACTGTTCCGATGCAACGCATTGCTCGTTTCGCGGGCTGGCTGGCCGGGGCCAATCTCGGCATCACCTTCTGGCTGGTCGCCGCGATCACCGGCTGGGCCGAATGGTGGGCTGTGCCGATGGCCATCGTCGGCGTGGCGCTGTTCGGGATCACGTTCACCGGACTGTGCCTCGAGACCGGCCGCCTCGTCGCGGACCGGCGGAGGAGCCGAGCTCGCGACCGCGAGGCCGCACTCGAGCCACTCCCACTCGTCTTCACCTGGATGGACGAGCGACCAGGCCGGTCCAGGGATCCGGGCCGCTTGACCCCGGTGCGGATGGACCTCGGCCGGCGCTCCTCGAGATCTGCCCGCGGGAACGTGCAACGGTCTCGCCCGCGGTAGGCCGCGGGTCAGGATCGCCGAGCTCCTGGACTACCATCGGTCCATATGGATCGCGCGCGCCTGCTCACCCGTGCCGTCCTCCTGTCAGGCATCAGCATCGGTCTCAGCGCGCTGGTCGGGACGACCGCGGTCGTGGTGGGCCTGACGACGCAGAGCCTGTCCCTGCTCGGGTTCGGGGCCGATGCCGTCATCGACGCCGCGGCGTCGGTCGTGCTCGTCTGGCGATTTCGGACCGAGGTCCGGCAGCCGCACCGGGCTGATCGCATCGAGGAGGTTGCGGAGCGGCTGGTTGGCGGCGTGCTGCTTATCCTCGCGGCCTATCTGACCGCCAGCGCCGTGAGCGCCCTCATCAATGATTCGCACCCGGATCCGAGCCTTCCCCGAACGGTGGTTCTCGTGGTGGGGATCGTTGTCCTGCCGCCGTTGGCGATCGCCAAGTACCGGGTGGCTCAGGCCCTCGACAGCGCGGCCCTGCGCGCGGACAGCGTCCTGACCGCGGTGGCGGGCGCGCTTGCCGCGATCGGGCTGGTGGCGCTGGCGCTCAGCGAATTTGCACACGTCACCTGGGGCGATGCCGTCGGCGCGCTCATCGTCGCTGCCATCGTTGCCCGCGAGGGGTGGTCCGCCCTCCGACTGTTCCGCCCAGGCTGAGATGTATTGCGATGCATGACGCACGATCAGGCTTCTTCCCCGGCTTCCGCGAGACCGATTCTTCCTCGTGGTCAGACGACGTGCGCGGCGTTTCGATCGAGAGCGGGCACCACATGGCGAGGAAGCACCCGACGAGGTCGTGGGCGCGCTCAGAGATTTCCTGTCGCCTGAATGAACCCCGCCTGACGCGGAGCCTATCCGCGAAACATGAGGTGATGGCGGAGTAGCGGGGGAGTGGCACGGTGCCGGCTTCCCCCGCCGGCTATTGCCTCGTTTAGCGGTCCATGGTGGACCCGGTGCCCGTCCCCGTGTCGGAGCCCGAGCCGCTGCTCCCGCTGCCGGAGCCCTGGCCGCCGCCGGTCGAACCGCTGCTGCCGCTGCTCCCGCTGCCGGAGCCCTGGCCGCCGCCGGTCGAACCGCTGCTGCCGCTGCCCGAGCCCATGTCCGAGCCCTGGCCGCCTGACGACGAGCCGCCGCTGCTGCTGCCCGAGCCCATGTCCGAGCCCTGGCCGCCGCCGCTCGAGCCGCTGCCGCCGCCCGAGCCCATGTCCGAGCCCTGGCCGCCGCCGCTGGAGCCGCTGCCGCCGCCCGAGCCCATGTCCGAGCCCTGGCCGCCGCTGGAGCCGCTGTCGCCGCTGCCCGAGCCCTGGCCGCCGCCGCTCGAGCCGCCGCTGGAGCCGCTGCCGGAGCCCATGTCCGAGCCCTGACCGCCCGACGACGAGCCGCCGCTGCTGCTGCCCGAGCCCATGTCCGAGCCCTGGCCGCCCGACGACGAGCCGCCGCCGGTCGAGCCGCTGCCGGAGCCCGTGTCGGACCCCTGACCGCTGCCCTTACCGGGGTCGGTGTTCTCCCGATCGTCCTGAGCCATGGTGTGTCCTCCATGTGAATGTGCGGAGTTCCGCACGCTTCGCGCTAAGGCAGAGTGCGTGCCAATCGCCTGGGACTTTCCGGCCATGGTGCGGGGCCGCACATGGGTCGAGAGTTCGGGAATGCCTTTCTGGAGCTTGCATCGGCAGGTCGCTTCGCACGCCGGACCCGCCGGTGCCGCGGTGGCGCTCGCACCCACGCTCGAGCCGATCACGCTCTACCTGGCAGAAGGCACCGTATTCGGCCGGATCGACCCCGAAGGCCGACGGGTCAGCGATCTGCTGAACCTGCGACCGATTCTCCGCATCCGCATTCCCGGCACGATCGAAGCGTGGACGCCGTACCCCCGCGATGAGGTGCTCATCGCGGCGCCGCCGCCCGCGATGACCGACCCTCAGCGCCGCCTCCGCCGCCTTCGCCGGCGCGTCGCGCTGCGCATCGGTCCATATCGTGTGGTCGGAACAGCTCACGTCCCGCCGGGGACTCGGGTCGACGAGGAGCTGCTCAGCCGGCGAAGCGTCTTCCTCCCCGTCACCGACGTCGTCATCGACTCGATCCTGGAGCCGAGCGTGGAGCACGAGGCACCGGTTGCCCTCGTGAACATCGCCGCCGTGCAAGAGATCACGCAGCTGCTGTCTGCGCTCTAGCGCCGCACCGGCTCAGGCGCTCGGCAGGCGGCCCTCTTCCCGACGATGAGGTCGCTGCCCTCGGCGGCGGCCGCGAGCAGCGACACGCCCTACCCGTAGCGGCGATGCGGTTGCTCAAAGCAGCCTTGCGACGGGGGGAGCCGTCGTGTGGTCGCCCCCGGTGACCGATCGACGGACGAATGCCCCTGTGGCCCCGATGCCGCCGCGTCGATCGCCGTACGGCTCGTCTGAGCAACCCGTCCCCACACGCCCTACCTCCTCCGCCGCTCGTCGGCCGTGCCCGCCGCGAGGAGCGTGACGTCGTACACGAAGAGCCTCGGCAGGGCGAGAACCGCGGCCGTGGCGGCGCCGAGGAGCGCGAATCGGGGGGGCACGAGGAGCGTGACGAGCAGCGCGCCCACGACGGCGGCCACGTACAGGACCGGCGACACGCCGAGCAGCGACGGGGCGGCGCCGGACTGCACGCCCGCGCCGGTGATGCCCATGAACAGCCCCGGCACGAGGAGCACCGCCGCAAGGACCAGGCTCAGCGCCGCCTTCCACCATTCGCGGCGCGCGACGTACGCGGCGACCAGGAGGATGGGGGTGAACTTCATCGACGCGGCGAGCGCCACCGCCACCGGGCCCCAGCGCCCGTCGAAGCCGAGCAGCAGCGCCAGCAGCATCAGCGG
>JBBQMC010000030.1:0-17069 GCA_038328565.1 Candidatus Limnocylindria bacterium | reverse complement strand
GCCGTGGCGGCGGCGATCCGCGCCACCAACAGCGAGCTCGTGTTCGTGGCCAGCACGACGTCAGGAGGCGCCACCGCATCGAGGCGGCGGAAGACGTTCCGCTTGAGGTCAAGATCCTCGGGGATCGCCTCGATCACCGCGTCGGCCTCGGCCAGCGCCTCGACGCTCGCTGCCGCCCCGAGCCGTGTCAGGGCCGCGTCCCGCTCCGCGCCGTCCAGCTGGCCCTCCTCAACCCGGCGGGCGAGGAAGCCGGCGATCCGGTCGCGGCCCCGCTCCCACGACCCGGGTATCGGATCGTGGACTCGAACCTCGATCCCCGCCTCCGCCGCCACCTGCGCGATGCCGGCGCCCATCGTCCCCGCCCCGAGCACGCCGAGCGTGGTGACCGCGCGCGGCGTCATCGGCCCTGGAATCGCGGGTCGCGCTTCTCGGCGAATGCGGCAACGCCCTCCGCGTGGTCGGCCGTGCCCCCGGCCACCCCCTGCAGCGCCGCCTCGGCCGCGAGGCTCTCGTCGAGCGCGAGATCCTCGGCCTGGTTGATGAGGCGCTTCGCGAGGCCGAGCGCCCGCGTCGGGCCGCCCGCCAGCCAGCGTGCCATCTCGTTCGCCGCCGTCGCCAGCTCGTCACCGGGGACGACGCGCGCGACGAGCCCGGCCGCCTCCGCCCCGGCCGCGTCGAGGGGCTCACCAAGGAACAGGATCGCGGCTGCGCGGTGCCGGCCGAGTGCGCGCACGAGGATCCGGGTCAGCCCGGAGTCGGGTACGAGCCCGATGCGACCGAAGGCGGGCACGAACCGCGCCCCGCTGCTCGCGACGACGAGGTCCGCGGCCAGGGCGAGGCTCATGCCGGCGCCCGCGGCAACGCCGTTGACGGCGGCCACGACGGGCTTCTCCAGGTCACGGATGGCTCGGATCAGCGGGTTGTACTCGGTGGTCAGCACGCGCCGGAAGTCGCGCTCGCCGCTCCCGCCGCGAAGGTCGGCGCCGGCGCAGAAGGCGCGGCCGGCGCCCGTCAGCACCATGGCGCGGATGGCGGGATCACGTCCCGCCGCCTTCAGCGCGGCCAGCAGCTCGCCGCGGAGCCCGGCGGTGAGCGCGTTCAGCGCCTCGGGGCGGTTGAGGGTGAGCGTCGTCACGCCGCCGTCGGTGTCGACGAGGAGCTGCGCCGGCGCGGGCGACTCAGGCATCGGCGCCGATTGTAGGCCCGCGCACATCGGTCACGTGCATCTGCGGCATGGTCCTGACGGCGAGCGCGAGCGTCGCCGCGGAGGTCGCCACGAGGATCAGGTAGATCCAGCCGAGTCCCGTCTCGAGGTCGGCTCGTGCGCCCGCGAGGTCGGTGGCGCTGACCGAGCCGCGGGCGATGGGGTCGAGGATCGCGCTGGCCAGCGGTCCGACCGCCGCCGCGAGGATGGCGCCCATCACGCCAACGCCCACCGCCCCGCCGATCGTGCGGCTGAACTGCACGAGCCCCGTCGCCTGCCCGCGCCGCTCCCACTCCACCGATGACTGGATCGTGACGACCGTGGTGGTCGAGAGGAAGCCCATGCCGAAGCCCACGATCGCGCACGCCACCGCGGCGACGACCGGCCCGTCGAAGCGAGCCGCCTGGGTGAGGAGCAGGGTGCCGGCGACGAGGAGCGCCGACCCGCCGAGCATGAGCGGCCGCCCGCCGAGGACGAGGAGCAGGCGGCCGGCGACGACGGCGGCGATCGGCCAGCCGACGCTCATGGCGCCCACCGCCAGGCCCGCCTCGAGCGGGCTCCGGCCCTGCACGCCCTGCACGAGGGGTGGCACATAGGCGGTGAGGCCGAACATGACAATCCCGGCCAGGGTACCGATCGCGAGGCCGGCCCCGACGACCGGGATGCGGAACAGGCTCGCGTCGATGAGCGGCTCGATCCGCGAGCCCTCGATGCGCCAGAAGACGAACAGCAGCGCCGCCGCGCCGGCGATGCCCCCCAGGACGAGCGGCGAGCCGATGCCGACGTCGGCGACCTCGCTGACCGCAAGCAGGAGCACGCTCACCCCCGCGGTCAGGGTGATCATCCCCAGCCAGTCGAGCCGGTGGCGGCGATGCTCGACCCGCTCGTGCAGGACGCCGCTGATGATCGCCGCCGCCAGCAGGCCGACCGGCAGGTTGATGAAGAAGACCCACTGCCAGCCGACGGTCGAGGTCAGGATCCCGCCGATGAACGGGCCGGCGATGGCCGAAATGCCCCACACGCTGCTGAAATAGCCCTGCATCCGCGCCCGCTGCCGGGGCTCGAAGATGTCGCCCACGATCGTGAACGCGATCGGCTGGACCGCGCCGGCCCCGAGTCCCTGGAGGGCGCGGAACACGACGAGCTGGAGCATCGAGCCGGAGAAGCCACACAGCATCGAGCCGCCGACGAAGAGCGCGAGCCCGATGAGGAAGATCGGCTTTCGACCGTGCTGGTCGGCCAGCCGCGACCAGATCGGGACGGTCGTGGTGGCGGTCAGCAGGTAGGCGGCGAACACCCAGCCGTACTGGTCGATGCCACCGAGCTGACCGATAATCGTCGGCATGGCGGTGCCGACCACGGTCGCGTCGAGCGCGGCGACCGCGATGCCGGCCATGACCCCGATCGTGATGAGCCATTGCTCGCGGGTGATCGGCTGGGCGGCTGGCATCCGGGGATTCTCGCACGATGCGCCGCCACGGTTGTTCGTCACCAGTCATATCCCCTTGACCGGTGATGGCACATCGGGCACCATCGGCCCAGGAGAGACCGACGCAGGAGATGGACGCATGGATCGAACGGACGTCGAGCACTGGATGGCGGCATACCGGCGTGCCTGGGCGAGCGACGCGCCCGACGACATCGCCGCCCTGTTCACCGAAGACGTGCGGTACGCGCCGTACCCATGGCCGCGTGGGACGCGAGCCTGGCAGGGGCGCGACCTCGTGGTGAGCAAGTGGATCGAGCGCGGCGATTCGGGCGCCGGCTGGCGCTTTGACCACGAGATCGTCGCGATCGACGGCGACACGGCCGTGATCGAGGGGTGGACGTACTACGAGCCGACCGACGACACGCCGTACGAGGACGCGTACGCGAACATCTGGATCGTGCGCCTCGCCGCCGACGGCCGCGCCCGCCGGTTCGACGAGTGGTGGGTGCAGCGGCCGCGTCCGGACGACGGCGCCACCGGCTGAGGCACGCAGGTCCACGGACACGAATGAGCCGGCCGCCCTGGGGCGACCGGCTCGAGCTGCGATGGGTTGCGGCGGGTCAGGCGGCCCGGCGACGCCCCGTCATCATCTGGATGACGCACACGACGATGATCGCGCCCACGATGGCCGCGATGATCGTGGTGATGTCGATCCCGGTCAGCCAGTCCTTCTTGTTCGTCAGCAAGGCGAAGAGCCAGCCGCCGACGAACGCGCCGACGATGCCGGCGATCAGGCCACCGATGGGGCCGTAGCCCTCGTCACCGGGAACGACGCGGCTCGCGACATAGCCGGCGATGGCGCCGACGACGAGCCATGAAATGAGTCCCATGATTCCTACCTCCGAAATGGCGCGCAGCGGAATGCGTGCGCCGCCAACCCCCGATTGGTTACTGAGTCACCAATCGCACGTTGTGTACCAGATCGGTCGATGGCATGCCTTCATGCTGCGAGGACGAAGAACCCACCTGGATCGGTGAAGCCGGCCGCAGCATACAACCGGTGCGCAACCTGGCGCTGCGGCCCCGACTCGAGCACGCAGGCGTAGGCGCGCTGCTCGAGGGCGGTGGTGAGGGCGTCGTCGAGGAGCGCCGCCCCGATCCCCGAGCCCCGCGCGCGCTCGGCCACGATGAGCTCCGGGATCCACGCCTGGGGAGCCGGCATGAAGAACGGCGTCCGGAACACGAGCGTGCACATCCCGACCACGTCCCCGCCGCGAACCGCCACCCGCGGCGCGGCCCCCGGGTCGGCGAGGTGCATGACGAGGACGCGTCGCAGCGCCGGCGTGCGCTCCTCCGACGGCACCGGGAGCCCGAACTCGCCGAGCAGGCGGCTCACTGCGTCGAAGTCGTCGATCGCCATCGGCCGCAGCTCGACGTGAGCGGGTGGCATCACCCCGCGACGCCGGACCGGGAGGAGCTGGAAGTGGAGCCCGGTCTCGTGGAAGCCCAGCGATCGGTAGAGGGACCGCGCAGCGACGTTGCCCGTCCCCACCTCCAGCATGATCGAGTCACCCTGGCGCAGCCGCCACTCCGCGATGTTGGCCATCAGCAGGGCACGGCCGATGCCCCGACCGCGCGCGGCCGGCCGCACGAAGAGGTCGGAGAGCCAGCCCTGGAACCGGGTGTGGCCGAGCCGCCGCCGGAACATGAAGATCGCCATGCCGGCCGGCTCGCCGTCGGCCAGGGCGAGGAACGGCGTCGCGTCGGGCGAGTTGACGAGCGCGTCGAACCGCGTCCGCGGCGGTGGATCACCGTGCGGCAGGCCATACATCTCGCGCGCCATCTCGAGCGCGACCGGGTAGTCGTCGCGGCCCAGCGGGCGCAGCTCGACGCCCGGCGGCGTGCGCACCGCCAGCCCGCCGACCGGCTGGTCCGGGTTGCCGAGGCTCATCTGCCCTGGAAGTCGGGCGTCCGCTTCTCGAGGAAGGCGGCCATCCCCTCCTTCTGGTCCTCGCTCGCGAATAGGAGGTAGAAGAGACGCCGCTCGTGGGCGAGCGCATCGGTCAGGCTCATCTCGTAAGCCGCGTTGATCGCCTCCTTGGCGAGGCGCAGGGCGATTGGCGACTTCATGGCGATCTGCGCGGCAAGCGCCAGCGCATCCTCGACGACCACCTCGTCCTGGGTGACACGCGCGACGAGACCCGCCGCCTCCGCCTCGCGGGCGGTGATCGGCTCGCCGGTGAGCACCATTGCCATCGCCTTCGCCTTGCCGACGGCGCGGGTCAGGCGCTGCGTCCCGCCTGCGCCCGGGATGACGCCGATGTTGATCTCCGGCTGCCCGAACTTCGCACCCTCGCCCGCGACGATGAGGTCGAGGGTCATGACCAGCTCGCAGCCGCCACCCAGGCACCAGCCGTTGACGGCGGCGATCACCGGCTTGCTGATCCGTCGGACGCGGTCCCACTGACCGATGCGGTTGCTGGCGAGCATGTCGATCGGCGTCGCAGTCGCCATCTCACCGATGTCCGCGCCCGCGGCGAAGGCGCGCTCGCTGCCGGTCACCACGATCGCGCGCACCGCCTCATCGCGGTCGAGCTCCTCCAGCGAGGCGCAGAGGGCATCCATGGTCGGGCCGTTCAGCGCGTTGAGCTGCTTCGGCCGGTTGAGGCGGACGAGGGCGGTGCGCTGCTCCGGCTGGCGCTCGACAAGGACGAGCTGCTCGTCGGTCATGCCTCGCTCCCGATGCCCGCGGCCGGCAGGGCACTGCCGCATACGCCGCAGAAGCCGTGATGACCGGGCAGGCCGGTGGCGCCGCAGCGCGGACAGGCGCGCGGGAACGCCTGGGCGAATCGCAGCTCGTCGAAGCGCGGCGCCCGCTTGTCGTGGAAGGCGGCAACCGCCTCGCGCGTCTCGTCCGAGCCGGAGTGCACGGCGAGCCAGTCGCGGGCATGGGTGATCGTCCCCGACCACGCCAGGTCGCGCCAGAAGTTGAGCTGGGCCTTCGTGTAGCGGATCGTCTCCGGCAGCTTGCGGCGCAGCTTGGCTGCGAGCTCGGCAACCGTCGCGTCGAGCTCGGCGCGCGGCACGACGCGGTTGACGAGGCCCCACGCCATCGCCTGCTGCGGGCTGATCCGCTCGCACAGCATGATGATCTCGCGCGCCCGCCGGTCTCCCACCGTCACCGCCAGCCACTGCGTGGCGCCTCCGGCAGGGACGGAGCCGTGCTCGGGCCCAACGTGCCGAATATACGCATCGTCGACGATCACCGACAGGTCGCAGGCGAGCTGGAGCTCCTGGCCGCCGCCGACGCAGATGCCGTTGATGCGCGCGATCGTCGGCTTGCCGATCGTCCGCAGCCGATCGTGCATCTCGATGAACGCCCCCATCCAGCGCCAGTATTGCCCGCTCGTGGCGCCGAACGTGGCCTGCTCGTCGAGATCGGCGCCGGTGCAGAACGCGCGATCGCCCGCGCCCGTGACGACGACGACCGCCACGGTGTCGTCCCACGACGCGTCCTCGAAGGCGCGGCCGAGCTCGCGGAGGGTCCGGAAGTCGAAGCAATTGAGGACAGCGGGGCGGTCGATGGTGACCGTCGCGACGCCACTCTCGGCTTCCTTGGCGTAGCGGATGCGCTCGAATCCGAGCGCGGCCGGCTCGAGCGGCAGCGGCGCCTCGGGCTCAGGCATCGAGCGTGTCGTCGTCATCCGCCACGAAGAGCTCGACCCCGGCCTGCGCGAAGTTCCGCAGGTCGCGGCCGCTCGCCCGCCCGGGGTCGGAGGCGAGCGCCGCGTCGAGGTCGGCGCGCGAGGCGAAGCGCATCTCGGCCATCTGGTAGAAGACCGGGTCTTGGCCGCCGAGCCCGGCCAGCTTCGTGACGGTGAGGCCGGCCAGCCCGGGATACGCCTGGACGAGGGGGTCGTGGACGTCGCGGTAGTGCGCGTCGAAGGCCTCGGGATCCGGCGGTTGGCGATAGAGCGCGATCAATCGGACCATGCTGGTCGGTTCAGGCGCTCTTGAAGTAGTCCGCGTTGATCTGGATGTACTTCACCTGGTCGTCGGGGACCGCGTCCTCGGCGAAGATCGCCGTCACCGGGCACTCGGGCTCGCACGCGCCGCAGTCGATGCATTCGTCGGGATCGATGAAGAACATCGGATCAGCATCGGTGGCATGGATGCAGTCGACCGGGCAGACGTCGACGCAGCTCGCGTCCTTGACGCCGATGCACGGCTCAACGATGACGTAGGTCATGGCCCGGCCCAACTCCTCGTGAAGGCAGTCGCTCAGATCGGTCATTCGAGTCTACACCGATGCCGCCGCCGGGTAGCATGCTCCCCACATGCGCCTGACCGATCTCGGCCATCCGGCCCTCATCTCGGCGGCTGTCACCCCGCTCACCGATGGTGGCGCGGCGCTCCACCTCGACGCGATTCCCGGCTACGTCGCTTTTCTCGAGGCCGGTGGCGCGGACGGGGCGTTCGTGTGCGGCACCACCGGCGAGGGCGTCCTGCTGGCGATCGACGAGCGACGTGCGGTGGCGTCCGCCTTCCGAGCCGCGCTGCGCGGCGTCCTCGTCGTGCATGCCGGCGCGCAGACGACGCGCGACACGGTGACCCTCTCGGCACACGCGGCCGAGATCGGCGCCGACGCGGTGGCGGTCATCGCGCCGCCGTACTTTCCGCTCGACGCCGAGGCGCTAACCGTGCACTTCGTAGCCGCCGCCCGCGCCTGCGCGCCGACGCCCTTCTACTGCTACGCGTTCGCGGCCCGCTCCGGCTACCCGCTGCCGGTCGAGGTCGTGCGGCGGATCGGCGCCCAGGTCGGCAACCTCGCCGGCCTCAAGGTGAGCGAGTCGCCGTTCGAGCGCGTGGCGCCGTACCTGGAGCTGGGCCTGCCCGTGCTCATCGGGAACGAGCCGCTCATCCCGGCCGGGATGGCGGCCGGCGCGATCGGCGCCGTCTCGGGCATGGCGGCCGCCTTCCCCGAGGTCGTGCGCGGCGCGATCGACGATCCGTCGCCGACCGCCGGCGAGCGCCTCGCCGCGCTCCGTGCTGCGCTCGAGGGGTCCGGCCAGTTCATCGCCGCCGCGAAGTGCGCGCTCGGGCGCCGCGGCGTCGCGGTCGGTCCGGCCGTGCGGCCACCGCTGCGTCAGTTCGGTCCGGCCGAGGCGGCGGCACTCGCTGCCGCGCTGGAGCCGTTCCTGGTCTCGCGGTAGGCGGTTCCGAGCGCGTTTCGGTCCGTCCAGGTGCCTTCGGCGAGCGGCACGGTATTCGCGGACTTCGGGGATTCGGCCCCATCGTGCGCCATCGTGCGCCAGCAGCACGTTATTCCCGGACCTCGGCCCCCCGTGCGCCCATTGTGCGCCAGCTGCACGTTATCCCGGTCTGGTGACCGTTTGACGCGTCCCGACCGCCCTTCCTGAGCGTGGCGACGCGCGATGCGGCCGGTCAACCCGGGTACCACGTCACTCAACGTGCAAGGGGCGCAAAACAGACCGACGCGGCGCGCCGAAAAAGTGTTACGCCACGCTGTGCCCCCCTTCCCCACGCTCACCCGGTTGCGATCTCCGCGGCGGCCCCGTGCGCACGCAGGAGCGCGTAGCCGGGCTTGATCTGCTCGTTGATGATGCGCAGCCGCCCGTCGAACGGCCAGAACGCGGACTTCATGGCATTCAAGGTGAGCCACTCCATCTCGTCCAGGCCGATGCCGAAGGCACGCCCCAGCGTCGCGAACTCACTCGACAGGCTGATGCCGCTCATCAGCCGGTTATCGGTGTTGACGGTCACCCGGAACCGAAGCCGGCGCAGCAGGTCGATCGGGTGCTCGCTGACCGATGTCGCCGCCCCGGTGTGGACGTTGCTGGTCGGGCACATCTCGAGCGGCACTCGCGTATCGCGCACGTAGCTCGCGAGGCGCCCCAGGGTAACGCGACCGTCCGGCCGCACCGTGATGTCATCGACGATCCGCACCCCGTGGCCGAGCCGTTCGGCGCCGCACCACTGGAGCGCCTCCCAGATGCTCGGCAGCCCGAATCCCTCGCCGGCGTGGATCGTGAAGTGGAAGTTCTCGCGGGCGATGAGGTGGAACGCGTCGAGATGCCGGGTCGGTGGATAGCCGGCCTCCGGCCCGGCGATGTCGAAGCCGACCACCCCCTCATCCCGATGCCGAACCGCCAGCTCGGCGATCTCGACCGAGCGCGCGGCCTGGCGCATGGCGGTGATGATGAGGCCGATCGTGATCGGCTTGCCCTCGGCGCCGCGTCGGAAGCCCGCCAGCATGGCGAGCGTGGCCTCGTCGAGGGTCAGGCCACCATCGGTCAGGAGCTCGGGTGCCATCCGCACCTCGGCGTAGACGATGCCGTCGGCCGCCAGGTCCCCCGCGCACTCGGCCGCCACCCGCTCGATCGCGTCGCGCGTCTGCATGACCGCCAGCGTGTGCCGGAAGCCCTCGAGGTAGAGCTCGAGCGACTTGCGGTCGGCCCCGCGCGTGAACCACGCGGCGAGCTCGTCGGGGTCCGTGGTCAGCAGGTCGCGATAGCCAGCCTCCGCGGCCAGCTCAAGCACGGTGCGCGGCCGCAGCCCACCGTCGAGATGGTCGTGGAGCAGCACCTTCGGCGCGCGTCGCGCGAGGTCAAGGCTCAGGGCGCTGCTCGGTCGCTCCATCGGTCGATCTTAGCGGTGCGCCGTTCCGTGCCGCGGCGTTGCTGCCAAATGTGCGTCCCACGCACGCTAGACCGTCAAATCCGCCTGCTGCCCGGCTGCGAGCTGTTCGCCCACGCTCAGCCAAGCGCGCAAACCGGCCGCCGGCCGCCCATTGACCCGTCTAACGGTCGCCCCACGCACATTTGACCCTGAATCGGTCGGTTCGGGCCGATAACGGTCGCCCCACGCAAATCTGTCACCGAACCCGGCCGACCGCTACGGCTAGCCGCTCTCCCCGACGTCGGCGATGCTCCCCATCCCCACGCTGGCGCCCGCGACGTGCTGGAACGGCGCCGTGGCCGCGTCCTTCATCTCGAAGCGGGATGGCGGCGCGGCCGCGGCGTACGACGCGATCGTCTCCGGCGTCAGCTCGTAGCCGAACTTGATGGCCGCCACGTTCTCGTCGACGAAGCGGCGCGGCAGCGATTCGCGGATCGAGGCCTCGTCGAAGTCGATCCCCGCCAGGCGCAGCAGCCGGCCCAACGCGATCATGTTGCCGAACAGCTCCTTGCCGAAATGCTGGGACCCGAGCGAGGCGAACGGGATCTGCTCCTGCCCCGGCAGCCCCAGGCCGAGGTCGGTGATCACGGTGCGGCCGTGGATGCGCAGGTGGCCCTTGTCGGCGAGCTTGAGCATGATGTCCGCCTCCTCGACGACCGGGTTCGCGATCGGCACGTCGTCGAAGATGAGGAACGCGTCGGACATGCTGCCGCGCACGCTCGAGTCGTAGTCGAACAGGACGGTCACCTCCTTCCCCATCCGGGCGAGGAGCGCGCCCATCACGCCGGCGATGACCCGCACGCCCTGGCCCCCGACCCCGTCGAGCGCGATGCGCGTCGTCATCCGTCCAGCTCCTCCGGGTCGATCCCCGCCTCGCGGAGCGCCTCGTCGAGCGTGATCTCGCGGCTGGCGACCCGCAGCTTCACCTCGCCCGGCAGCTTCGCCATCAATGCGGCCCGCCGCATTGCCTCGGCGCGCTTCGCGTCCTTCGGATCGACCCGGACCGTTGGTGGGGCCGCATCCTCCGCCGTCCGCGGCGCGGCCGGCTGCGTATCGCTTCCCGGCGCCCCGCCGATGAGGTTGCGCCCTTCCGCGGCCGCCTCCGCCTTCTGCGCGTCGAGCTCGTTCTTGCGCTCGGACTCCGGATCCGCGCCGCTCGCCGACGGCTCGACGTCGCCCGGCGGCTGCGGGGTCGCGGCCGGCGCGCTCGCCCCGGTGCGTGCCCATTCGGGGATCTCCAGCCCCGCATCGGTCAGCGCCTCGACGACCGTGAGCTCGCGCTGCGCGACCCGCATCTTCGCCTCGGCCGGGAGCTTGCCCATGAGCGCCGCGCGCTCGACCGACTCGGCACGCCGGCGCGCCTTCTCGTCGTCGCTGGCCGGCGCCTTGGCAGCGGTCGCCGTAGCGGCGCCGGGCGACTCGGTGGCGGAGGTCATCGGTCCGGCCGGCTGTGCGGGCAGCGCCGCCGGGCGCTGCCCATCGGTCTGGTCGTGCCCGTTGCGGGAGGGGTGCTCGGCCGGGTACACGATGCCGATCTCGAACGGGTTGAGCTGTGTCGCGTCCTTCCCGGCGCGCCTGTACGTCTTGCGGTAGAAGGTCAGCATCTCGTTCGCGCTCGCGAAGCCGATCCGCCGCCCGTTGTTCTCGATGCACTGGCTCGTGATGTCGACGAAGCTGAAGCCGTTCCACTCGATCGCCTCTTTGATCGCGTTGCGCATGTGCAGCTGGTGATACACGGTCGTCTTCGCGTACAGGCTGTGCGGCGAGGAGCGCACGAGGCCCTGGAGGTTGATCGGTGTATTCGGGTTGCCGCCAGGCGAGGAGAGGGTCTTCGTGCCGATCGGGGTGGTGGGACCGGTCTGGCCGCCGGTCAGGCCATAGATCTCATTGTTGTTGCACAGCACGGTGACGTGCGCGTTGCGGCGGATGGCGTGGATCAGGTGGTTGCCGCCGATGCTCGCCGTGTCGCCGTCGCCGGCGACGACGATGACGTTGAGCTCCGGGCGCACTGTCTTGATCGCCTCGGCCACCGGCAGCGTGCGGCCGTGGAGCGTATAGACCGCCTCGTGCTTCAGGTAGCCGCCCATCCGACCGGTGCAGCCGATGCCGGTGACGATGACCGTGTTCGTCTCGTCGAGCCCCATCTCGTCGAGGACCATCGCGAGCTGCATCATGATCGTGCCGATCCCGCAGCCCGGGCACCAGATGGTCGGGAACAGCTCGACCTTGAGCCGGTCCTTGTACGTCATCTCGGCCATCGCGATCTCGGGCATCAGGCGGGTTCCCCTAGCTGGGCCGTAGATGCGTGTATCCAACCTCGCATCCGCATCAGCCGACCCCCAGGGGCGAGCGTGGCTCCGCACCGGTCGGCTCGGGCGGGATCGGCGGCTCCGACGGTCCGCCGCCGAGGACCCGCTCAAGCCCCGCGCGCACGGCCTCGGCACTCACCCGCCCGCCGAGCAGCGGGACGCGCTTCACGGGCCGATGGAGCGCAAGCTCGACCATGTCGGCGTACTGCCCGTCGTTCGCCTCGGCCACCACGATCTCGTCGTAACGCTCCGCAATCGTGCGCAGCTCATCGCTCAGCATGGGGTGGATGCGGATCGGTCGGAAGAGGGCAACCTCGTCGCGCAGGGAAGCGGCGACGCGCGACACGATCCCGTACGCGATGAGGAGCGTCATCGCGTCGACGTTCCAGCCGTGCTCGTAGAGCGCGTAGCGCCGCGCGACCTCCAGGTGCCGGTGCTTGGCCGCGTAGAACTGGCGCAGGTACTCATCCGCATCGGCCGTGGCCGGTTCGCCGGCATTCGGCCCGGCCTCGTACATCAGGACACCGGCGAAGAAGCGCGGGTGGCCGACCTCGTGGCGCGCGAGCGGCGCCGCCTCGCGCGCCGCGACGGTGACCTCGGCGGCGGCCGCGTCGAGATCGACCACCTCGTTGAGGTGCGCCACGAACGTGTCGGAGAGCAGCACGACCGGCGAGCGGCTCTCCTCGGCGGCGTTGAAGGCCGCCACCGTCAGGCGGAAGGCCTCCTCGACCCCGTTCGGGTAGAAGGCGAGCGGCGTGTAGTCGCCCGTGCTCCCCCACTTCACCTGCATGATGTCGCCCTGGCCGGGCATCGTAGGCATCCCGGTCGCGGGGCCCACGCGCTGCACGTTCACGAACACACACGGCACGCCCACCTTCTGCGCGTAGCCGACCGCCTCCTGCATGAGGCTGAAGCCCGGACCAGAGGTGGCAGTGAACGACTTCGCCCCGGCCAGGCTTGCACCGATGATGGCGTTCGCGCTCGCGATCTCGTCCTCCGCCTGGAGAAAGCCGAACTCGGGATGCTCGGCCGCCCAGCCCGACGCGACGTTGAGGATCTCCGTCGACGGACTGATGGGATAGCCCGCGTAGTAGCTCGCACCGGCCGCCAGCGCGCCGCGGAACACCGCCTCGTTGCCCTGGCTCAGCTTGCGGGTCACGCGGTCAGGTCCGCAGTGGCCATGCCGAGTCGTTCGCGTCCACACGGCATGACCGCTAACCGTTCACGACCGCCTTCGAACGGGTCGGATTCACGCGTGGAGTGATCTCGAGGGCTCCGCCGGGGGTTCGGCGCGGTTAACGCGCGCGTGATGTGTATCCGAGCCGACCGGATGCTCGTCACGTCCCCGCGTTCCCCTTCGCGTCGTGCGCGGCGACCGCGGACGGGATCATCTCGATCGCGAGGTCCGGGCAGTAGCGCTCGCAGAGGCCGCAGAGGATGCAGTTGTCCTCCTCGAGGATCGCGTCATTGCGCAGCACCAGCGTCCCCTTGGGGCAGATGTCGACGCAGATGTCGCAGCGCTTGCAGAAGACCGGGTTCCAGCTGATGTTCGCGTAGTCGACCCAGCGGATCCCGTCGCGATGGTCGGTGGAGGTGCCGCTGCCGAAGTCAAGGGCAGAGGCGGCACGCTGTTCCGGATCGGTCATGGGAGCTCGATTGTAGACCGATAGACCGGCCGGCCGGTCCCACCCGCGGGCGGCCTCGCCGAGCGCGCGGCGGCGTGGCCTCTGGCACACCGAATGCTGGACTGGAGTCCATGTTTTGAGCGCCGGCGACGCGCCGTCACTGGGCCGTCACGAGACGGTCATACACTGCCGCCCATGGCCCACGTCCTCGTCGTCGACGACGACCCGAAGATCCGGGACCTGCTGCGCCTCTATCTCGTGCGGGAGGGCCACCGGGTCACGCCCGCCGGCGACGGCGAGTCGGCGCTCGCCGCGGCACGGGCCGGCAAGCCGGACCTCGTCGTGCTCGACGTCATGCTCCCGGGCATGGACGGGGTCGAGGTCTGCCGCCGCCTCCGCGACGAGAGTGCGGTGCCGGTGATCCTGCTCACCGCGCGCACCGGTGACTCGGACAAGGTGATCGGCCTGGATGCCGGCGCGGACGACTACGTCGTCAAGCCCTTCTCCCCGCGCGAGCTGATGGCCCGCGTGCGGGCCCAGCTCCGCCGGCATCGTCCCAGCGCCCATGACGAGCCGATCCTCGTCGCCGACGGCCTCGAACTGGACCCGAATGCGGTCGCAGTGCGCCTCGACGGCGCGGAGCTGTCCCTCACACCCTTCGAGTTCCGCATCCTCGCCACGCTCATGCGTCGGCCCGGCCGCGTGTTCACGCGCGACGATCTCATCGACGCGATCCATCGCGACGATGACCCGGGCATCTTCGACCGCACGATCGACGTCCACCTCGGCCGGCTGCGCCGCAAGCTCCGCGACGATGCGGCGCAGCCGCGCTTCATCGGTACCGTGCGCACCGTCGGGTATCGGTTCCTCGCCAGCGTGAGCGAGCGAGCCCCGACCCCGTGATCACGCTCCGCATCCGGCTGGTCGCGCTGTTCGTCCTGATGGCGCTGGTCGTCGCGGCGGTGATCGTCATTGCCGTCGAGCGTTTCAGTGCCGACCAGGTGATGCGGCTGGCGATGCAGACCGGCCTTTCGGAGGCAGAAGCGCAGGCGATGTTCGACTCCGCCGTCGGCCGCGTCGTGGTCATCGGTGCGGTGGTCGGGGTGGTGCTCGGGTCCCTCGCCGCGTGGTGGCTGATGGTCCGGCTGCTCGGACCGCTGCGGCGCCTGACCGATGCCACCCGCGCCGTCGCCGGCGGCGATCTCCGTGCCCGGGTCGCCGCGCCGCCCGACCCCGAGCTGCGCGATCTCGCCGATGCGTTCAACGGCATGGCCGACTCGCTGCAACGCGCCGAGGAGCTGCGACGACGCCTGGTCGAGGACGTCGCGCACGAGCTGCGCACGCCGCTCACCAGCCTGCGCGGCTATACCGAGGCACTCGCCGACGGCGTCGCGGAGCCGACCCCGGAGATGCTGCGCATCCTCCACGAGGAGATGCTCCGTCTCTCGCGGCTCGTCGAGCAGCTCGACCTCCTGGCGCGCGGCGACCCGGCTGGCCGCGCGCTGGCCATGGCGCCGCTCGACCTGCCGGCGATCGTCGCGCGCGCGACCGAGATCGCGGCACCGGACCTCGGGGCGCGCGGTGTCACGCTCGACGTCCACTGCGAGCCGGATCTGCCAGCGGTGCGCGGCGACGCGGACGCGATCGGCCAGGTCGTTGGCAACCTTCTCCAGAACGCGGTTCGGTATACCGATGACCGCGGCTCGGTCACCGTGGACGTCGCGGCCGCCTCGACGGGCGGGGTCCGGACCTGCGTGACGAACACCGGCGCGCCCATCCCGCCGGACGAGCTGCCGCTCATCTGGGAGCGGCTCTACCGGGTGGACCGCAGCCGCGACCGCGCGTCCGGCGGCTCGGGCATCGGCCTGGCGATCGTGCGCGACATCGTCCGCGCCCACGGCGGCGACGTCGGGGCGGCCTCGACGCATGGCCGCACGGAGGTGTGGTTCACGCTGCCGGTCGCGTAACCGAGAGCGCCCGGTGGCCGGGACCGATACCATCGGTCAAGATGCAGCCTCGTCGCCGTCTCGCACTCATGGCCGTCGCGCTAGTCCTCGCCGGATGCACGAGCTCGAACCAGACCCCGAGCCCGACCGTCCAGGGCGAGCCGACCGCCACCGCGACCACGGCGCCCACCGCAACCACGGTCCCCACCCCGGCGACGGTCACCACGCCGCTTGCCCTCGTCACCGGCTACATCAACCTCAAGGCGGGCGCGACGCTCGCCGAGCTCCCGGGCCTGCACCCCCGCACGATCTGCGGAGTGACGACCGAGCTCGCAACAGGCGACTGCGTGGCGCCCGACGGCATCGCGGGTGCGCTGAAGACCGATCCGACCGCGTACCTGCTCGTCCCGCCGGGGCTGGTGACGCCACTCACCAGGGTGCTCCCGATCGACGGTGCCGACCTGTTCGGCAACCCGGAAGCACGAGCCAAGGCGTACCCGGTGACCGGCACGGCGACCGGGCTGCCGCCGGCCGACACCGCATATGACGCCGCCGACATCCGGACGCTGATGTCGCTCGGTGACTCCTGCCCGGATCGCGGGGTCGCCTTCGCCGCCATCACCCAAGGCAAGGGCTGGGAGTACGTCTTCGGCGGCGGAACGGCGAAGTACACCGCCGTCTATCCAAACCCGGCACCGCCCGGGACGGTGGGCAACGGCTACAACATCGTCGACGCTGTGCCGACCGGGAACAGGGGCGCGGTCGCGAAGCTCGTCAGCGGCGCCGACATCACCCTCGACGACTTCGAGTGCCCGGTCGTGAACACCTGGCGCGTCCACGAGGGCGTGGTCTTCAGCATCGACCCCCGCGTCCTCGACCACCTCAAGGCCGACTACGGCGTTGACGTGGCCACGATGGCGGCGAACCACGGGTTCGACCAGGGCGTCTCCGGCTTCCTCGAGACGATCCAGCATTTCAAGGACGTCGGCATTCCGACTGCCGGCGTGGGGGCGGACCTCGATGCGGCGCTGGAGCCGGCGATCGTCGACGTCAACGGACTGCGATTTGCGTTCGTGGGCTTCAACGAGGTGCCGGGCTCGCAGGCGGCCGCGCCCGGCCTCCCCGGGGTGGCGTGGCTGACCGACGCCAACGTGAAAGCTGCGGTGGACCGCGCTCGCGCCAAGGCCGACATCGTGTTCTGCGTCCCGCAGTGGTGGGGCGGGGCCGAGTACCACGACGACTGGCGCAACGACATGCGCCGCCAGCAGGCGTACTTCTTCCAGGCCGGCTGCGACCAGGTCGTCGGGCACGGCACCCACTGGTCGGGGCCCATCGACTTCACGACCGATGACCGCGGCACCCACGTCACGATGGTCAGCCACGGCAACTTCCTGTTTGGCCAGTCGTGGAGCCAGCAGACCCAGGAGGGCGTAACGCTGGAGCTCGCGTTCCGCGGCACGCAGCTGGTGCAGGCCCGCATGCATCCGTACGTGATGCTCGAGCAGGCGCAGACGAACCTGACCGATCCGGAGACCGATGGCTCCTACGTCCTGCGCCGCATCTTCGCCGCCTCCGGCCTCGAGTAGACCGATGACCGTCGGCCAGGTCCCGCTCGTCGAATCGCTCCCCTCCCGCATCCTCGCCAGCCTCACCGGTGCGAGCCTGCGGTCCGCGCAGCGCTGGCGCAGCGGGGCACGCCCCCGCCCCGCGACCCTGGACCGGCTGCTCGCCGTCGACGAGGTGCTCGGCCTGCTCGGCCGCGATGCGTCGCCCGTCGCGCGACGAGCGTGGCTCGAGGCGCCGAACCCCGTCCTCGCCGGGGAGCGGCCGCTCGACCGTCTCGCCCGCGGCGAGGTC
>JBBQMC010000029.1:0-17070 GCA_038328565.1 Candidatus Limnocylindria bacterium | reverse complement strand
TACCCCTTCACGACCCTCAGCCCCAACCTCGGGGTGATCGCCTTCGACGAGGAGCGGAGCGCGGTGATCGCCGACGTCCCGGGCCTCATCGAGGGCGCGCACGAGGGACGCGGGCTCGGCCACCAGTTCCTGCGGCACGTCGAACGGACGCGCGTCCTCGTCGGCGTGGTCGATGGCGCCGGCCGCGATCCCGTCGCGGAGTGGGGCGCGGTTGCCGAGGAGCTGCGCCTCCACGACGCCACGCTCCTCGAGCGTCCCATGCCGATCGTGGTCACCAAGCTCGACCTGCCGGAGGCACGTGAGCGGTTCGCCGAGGTGCGCGACGCGCTCGCCACCGGGGCGTCGCAGGTCCTCGGCGTCTCCGCCCGCGATGGGACCGGCATGACGGAGCTGCGCGCCGTCCTCGACCGCTCTCTCGCCGACGTCGCGCTCAGCCCGCGCGAGGCGGCGGCCGACCAGGAGGTGCGCGTCCACCGCTTCGACCCGCTCGAGGAGGGCTGGCGCGTCGTTGGCGAGGGCACCGGCGGCGGCCTCCGCGTGCTCGGGCGACGCATCGAGATGCTGGCGGCCCGCACCGACTTCGAGAACGCCGAATCCCGCGATCGCTTCCAGCGCGTACTGGAGCGCAGCGGAATCGATGCCGAGCTGCGCCGGGCGGGCGCGGGCGCGGGGACGATGGTGCACATCGGTCCGATCGAGCTCGAGTGGAGCGACGAGGAGTGAGCCGCATGGGCCTCCTCGGCGGCACGTTCGACCCACCGCACGTCGGACACCTGTGGCTCGCCACGCTCGCCCGCGACACGCTCGAGCTCGACCGCGTGCTCCTCATGCCGGCGCCCGTGCCGCCGCACAAGCTGGAGCGGCGCATCTCGCCGATCGAGGACCGGGTGGCGCTCGTGGCGGCGGCGATCGCGCACGACGCGTCCCTCGAGCTGTCCACCCTCGAGCTCGACCGGCCCGGCCCGAGCTACACGATCGACACCGTGGAGCGGCTGCTCCCGACGCTCGGAGTCGGCGATGAGGTCATTCTCCTCATGGCCGTCGACTCGTTGGCCGACATCGATACCTGGCGCGAGCCCGATCGGCTGCTCCGGCTCGTGCGCTGGGCGGTCGGCCCGCGGCCGGGGGCGCCGATCGCGGATCGGTCCTGGCTGGTGGGCCGCTTCGGATCCGACGCGGATCGGATCACGATGCTCGAGGGACCGGCGCTCGACGTATCGGCGAGCGCGATTCGCGAGCGAGTGGCGGCCGGCAGGGCCATCCGCTACCTTGTGCCGGAGCGCGTCGAGGCGGAGATCGCCGCGCGCCACCTGTACATGGGAGCCCCACCCTGAGCGACACGAGCACGACGCAGACGACCCTCGATGACCCGGGCGACCTCGCGCATCGAATCGTCGACATCGCGTCGGACAAGAAGGCGGTCGACATCGTGCTGCTGCGGACCGCCGAGATCACGACCATGGCCGACTACTTCGTGATCTGCTCGGGCCGCAGCGACCGCCAGGTCGCGGCCCTCGCCGGCGCCATCAGCGACGAGCTCAGAAAGGGCGGCCTCAGGCCGGTCGGCACGGAGGGCGGTGCCGGCTCGCGCTGGATCCTCATCGATTTCGGCGCGGTCATCGTCCACGTCTTCGCTCCCGAGGAGCGTGAGTACTACGGCCTCGAGCGGCTGTGGAGCAACGCCGCGCAGGTGGTCCGGGTGGTCTGAGGTACCAGCGGGTACCACTGGGGCCTATGCCGGTCCTCCTATTGAGGGCGCCTCCCCCCGCACCGATGCTGCGGGCCATGACCACCCGCACGCGGACGCCGCGACCGAACGAGACCTGCCGCTTCTGTGGCGGCTCGCTCCTGGCCAGCGTCTTCGACGCCACCTTTCGCGATCCGGCCGCCGAGGAGCGGCTCCTGTTCGCGATTCCGGGTGCGCTCTGCGTGCCGTGCCGCCAGCTCTATGTCGACCAGCAGCTGATCGGGATCCTGGGCCTCACCGAGGCGCGCTGCACATTTGCAATCGAGAGCGACCGCATCCTCCGCGCCGGCGCCGCCTAGCCCTTAGCCCCCGGCACTCCTGCCGCGCGCCCGATCAGCGCCGAGCAGGTGCTCACCGAGCCAGGCGGCGATCGCCGGCTCCGGTTCCATCGTGTTCGTCTTGATCGCGAGGTCCGCCTCGAATAGCCCGATCAGCATCGCGTCCAGCTCCGCGGCCGCGTAGCGTCGCGCCGCCTCCACCACGCGCTCCGCCACCCGGGCGTTGCCGCGTCCCACGCGCTTCGCCAGCTCGGCCGGCGGCGTCCGCGCGTCGACGAGGTCACGCGCGGTGATGAGGTCGATGAGCCGTCCCTCGATCGACGCCACGATCCGTAGCACCGGTTGACCCTCGTCGAGCGCACGGCGCAGCGCGTCGGCGGCCGCCGCCGGCTCGCGACGGTCAATCGCGTTCGTGATCGCGAACACCGATGCCGGCCGGGCATCGGCCGACAAGGCTTCGACGTCGGCGACCGCGATCGGGCGGTCGCCGGCGTAGGTGGCGAGCTTGCGGAGCTCCGCGTCGGCCATCCGCGTCTGCTCGCCGCGCTCGACGTCCGTCTCCCAGATCGCGCCGCCGATCCGCTCGGCGAGCAGTTTGGCCGCGCCGGGGTCGATCTCGGTGCCCAGCGACGCGGCGTGGTTTCGGACCCATGCCACGAGCTCGCCGCGCCGCGGTGCCATGCGCTCGATCACCGAGCCACCGCGCGCCGTGACCGCGTCGCCCAGGCGCTTGAGGGCCGCGGGCGGCTTCGTGACGTCACGCGACGGGCGGGTCTCGGCAAGGGCGAGCGCAGCGCCATCGGGGAGGCGCTCGATGATCTGGAGGAGGCGGTCGAGCGCGGCCGTCGCGCGACCCACCGCGCGCAGCGGCTGGCGGAGCACGGCAAGCCGCGCCCCGAAGAGGCCCACCATCGCGGACTCGAGCTGTGCGCGGTCGAGGGCAGCACCGTCCGGCGAGCCCACCGGCATGATCTCCGCGCGCTCGGCGGCACCGATCCGCTCGGCGAACGCGAGCAGCTCACGATCGATCCCGAAGCCGTCGTCGCCGTGGACGAGCAGCACGCTGGCGGTCACTCGGCCGCTTCCCAGGCGGCGCGCAGGCGCGATGCCAATCCCTCCGCATCAAGGCCGGTGACCTCCGCCAGCTCGGACTCGAGCGCGTGCGCCGGCCGCCGAGCAAGCGCGATGCGCACCGCGTCGTCGGAATAGCGGGCGAGCAGGTCGTCGACCCGCTCGTCGATGGTCACGAAGGTATCGGTGACGTGTCGGTCCGCGATCGACACGAGCACCGACGGCCAGCCGCGTGGGAAGCGCTCGTCGTCGAGCAGGCAGCCGATCGGGTGCGAGGCGACCGGCATCGCGAGCTCCTCGTATCCGAGCTCGGTCAGCCACCGCGCACCGACGATGCCGTGCGGCTCCCCGCTGCGGCGCGTCTCCACCTTGTCGATGTCGTGCAGCAGGGCGGCGACCGTGACGAGGTCCGCGTCGACCGGGATACCGGCGGCAGCCAGCTCGGCCGCCGCGCCGGCCGCCACCCGCGCGACGCCCCGGGCATGGACGACGATGCCCTCCGGGAGCTCGTAGCTGGCGAGGATCGCCTCGGCGGTGTCGCGATGAGGAACGGCCATGCTCCGATCGTAGCCGGGCGGGAGACGCGCGGCACGAGGCGGGCGACGGTGGCGCCACCGTCCGGAAGCGGCCACGCCCCGACGAGGACACCGCGTGCACGGGCGACAACCTCGCGGCCGTCAGAGCGCACCTCGCTCGTGCCGTCGCGATCGGTCCGGAGCGTGCCGACGCGGTGGGCGGCGAGGTGGGCGAGCGTCTCCGGCGCGGGATGCCCGTAGTCGTTGTCGATTCCGCAGCTGATGAGCGCGAGCATGGGATGGGCGGCCTCGAGGACCGCCTCGGAGGTGCTGGAATGCGAGCCATGGTGGCCGACCTTCAGGACGGCGAGCGGCCCGATCTCGCCACGCGCCAGGAGCGCGGCTTCGACCGGCAGCTCGGCATCGCCGGTGAGCAGGGCGCGGAACTGCCCGTGCTCGAGCAGCATCACCACCGAGGCATTGTTGATGTCGTCGTCGGGCAGTGGCGCGGCGGCATCCTCGGCGGTGGGGTAGAGGACGCGCAGCGTGGTCGTGGGATCGAGGTTGAACATCGTGCCGGCCCGGCCGAGGAGCATCGTCGCGCCCGGCTCGCGGGCGGCATCGGCCTGGAATCGGCCGTAGGTTGGGTTGTCGAAGGCGCGCCCCGGATCGACGATCGTTCGCACCCGGTACCGCGCCAGCACGTCGACGAGGCCTGCGACGTGCCCTGGTGCGGATGAGTCAGCACGAGCAGATCGATCGTGCGCCGGTAGAAGGGCAGCGCCCGCCCGAGCTCGCGCAGGGTCCGCTCCGGATCGGGCCCGCCATCGACGAGCATCGTGGTGCCATCCGGCGCGATGACGAGGATCGCGTCGCCCTGGCCGATGTCGAGCGCGATGAGGTGGATCGCCCCGTCGGGGAGGGTGAGCAGCGTCGCCAGCACCAGGATTCCGAGCGCACCGCCGCCGAGCACCGGCGCGCGCACGAGGCGCGAGACGAGCGAGGGAGAAGCGCGGTCAGGCGGCAGCGCCCCGGGCACGAGGTCGAGCTCGGTAGGCGGCGTTGGGTCGCGTCGCGGGCGCAGCGCGGCGACGGTGACGAGCGGGTACCACACGAGCGGCAGCCAGGGCGGTGGCTGGACCTCGACCGCGGCGAGCGGCAGCGTCCCGGCGATCTCGCCGACCAGGGTCAGCGCGCGGAGCCCGAGCCAGGTCGGGCCACCCACGAGCCAGGTCGCGAGGTCGACCGGAGCGGAGGGAGCGAGGGACGTCAGCAGCGCCCCGACCGGCGCAGCGACCGCGCACGTTCCCATGACCAGCGGAACGAGCGGCACGACGAGGACGTTCGCCAGGGGGGCCACGATCGACAGCCGCTCGAAGCTCGCCAGGATGACCGGCAGCGTCGCCAGCTGCGCGCTGACCGTCAGCGCGATAGGCTCGCGAATGAGGCGCGGGAGGCGCGCCAGCCGGGCGTCGACCGTCTCGGCGAAGGCGAGGAGGCCTGCCGTCGCGAGGGCCGAGAGCTGGAATCCGACGTCCCAGAGCAGCGCTGGAGCCGCGAGGAGCATCACGAGGACGGCAAGCGTCAGCGCCGAGGCGGCGTGCCCGCGGGAGCCGCCGAGGCGCGCCACCAGCAATGCGCCCGCCATCAGCGCGGCGCGCACCACCGACGCGCTCGCGCCGACCAGGAGCACATAGCTCGCGACGACTGCCGCGATGGCCGCACTCTCGCTCCAGCGGCCGCCCGGCCGGCGTCGAATGGGACGCAGCGCAGACGCGGCGAGGGCGGTGACGATGGCGATGTTCCAGCCCGAGATCGCCACGACGTGGGTCAGGCCCGCGCGCGCGAACGCGTCGCCGAGCGCCGGGTCGATTCCGGTCCGGATGCCGAGCAGGATGCCGACGCCGAACGCGGCCTCTGGCTCCGGGACCATGTCGTCGAGCCCGCCGGCCAGCGCATGCCGCAGCGCGGCGAGCCCGTCCGCGAGACCGCCCGAGGCGTGGCCGGTGCGGCCCACCTCGAACGACCGCGCCACAGCGCCGATCCCCTGGCGGCCGAGGTACGCCGGGTAGTCGAACCCCTCGATCTGCGGCGGTGCCTGCAGCGCGCCGCGCAGCGCGACGCGGTCCCCCGGGACGAGGTCCAGCGTTCGCGGCACCCACGCCAGCAGGCGGCCCCGCAGCGGCCGACCATCCACGACGACCTCGTCGAGGACGAGCTGAAACCGATCCTCGCGCGGCCGTGGCTCGTCGGCGAGCACGCCTCCGAGCTCATGCTCGTCGATGCCGATTGCCGCGACCACGCTGTCCGCCCCGGTCGGCAGCGCTGCGCTCGCGCCGCGCCATGCGCCGATGAGAACCCCGGAGGCGCACAGTGCCACCAGCGCGCCGCCGGCCAGCCGTCCGCTGAGCGCAACCGTACAGCCGGCGACGGCGAGACCGCCGACCGCGACCAGCGGCAGCAGGAGCGATTCGTCGACGGTCGCGCCGATGGCTCCGATTCCGATGGCAACCCCCACGAGGACGACGGGGAGGGCAAGCGCCGGCGGCGATGCGGTCCGCATGATGGCGACCGGGCCGGGACAGCTCAGCCCACGGTCGCCAGATCGCGGATCTTGTCCAGCTGGCCGTTGTTCAATACGCCGCGCTCAACCGCCTCGTCGAGCGACGCGAAGGGCCGCTCGGCTCGTGCGGCCACGATCTTCTGCACCGTCACCGGCCCGACGCCGGGAAGCGTGTCGAGCTCTTCCGGCGTGGCGTGATTCAGGTCCACCAGTCCACCCGAGCTCCCCGAGCCGGCGGCGGGCGACCCGGCGCTCGATGCCGCACCGAGGCGCGGCACGACGACCTGGCCCCCGTCGACGAGTGGCGCGGCAAGGTTCAGCTGCAGGCCGGCTGCCGCGACATCCGCGCTGGCGTCGTATCCGCCGGCGGCGCGCAGCGCGTCAGCCACGCGCGACCCGGTGGGGAGCCGCACGATGCCGGGTCGACGGACGGCGCCCTCGACATCGATGACGAGCGTGCCCGAAGGCGCGGCGCTGGCCACGGCCAGCGGTGTCCCGCTCGCGACGAGTGACAGGCCGCCAGCCGCCCCGCTGCCGCCGCTCGCCGGCGCCAGCGCCAGCCACGCGCCGGCGGCCGCGACGATCGCCGATCCGGCGAGAAGGAGGACGAGCGCGCGGTCCCGCAGCAGCATCGGTTGATCACCTCGGTCGGAGGCGAGGCGCGATTGGTCGAAGTTCTGCGTCCGGGGCTCGGCGCCCGGGCACTCGGCGTCGGGCCCCGGAAGCAGGTGGCGAAGACTACGGCCCGGTGGTTATCGGTCCATTAGCCAGCGCTTAGCAGGGCTGATCAACGAGCGGTGACGACGTTCACGAGCCGGCCACCGATGTGGATCAGCTTGGCCGGCGGCTTGCCCCCGAGGTGGGCCTGGACCTTGTCGGACGCGAGCACCATCCGCTCGATCTCCTCACGCGGCGTGTCCGGCGTGACGATCAGCCGATCACGCAGCTTGCCGTTGACCTGCACGGGCAGCTCGATCGTGTCGGCGGTTGCCAGCCCGGCATCGTAGGTTGGCCATGGCTGGCGGTGAATCGGGTACGTGCCACCGCGACGCTCCCACAGCTCCTCGGTGACGTGCGGCGCGACGGGCGCGAGGAGCAGCAGCAGCTTGTCGATCGCGTGGCGATACGCAGCGGTCGCGGACAGCCCGGCGTCACGCGCCTTGGCGATCACGTTCGTGAGCTCCATGAGCTTCGCGACGCCGGTGTTGAAGTGGAAGGCGAGGTAGTCCGCCTCCACCTCACGGATCGCAACGTGCGTGGCGCGGGTGAGCGCCCGCTCGAGCTCCTGGAGCGGTCCGAGGAGCTCGGCGGCGGAACGGCCGCCGCTTCCCGGTGGCTCGCCGGCGAGGCTGGGCGACGGCGGCATCCCGGGCATCGCGGATGCCGAGGGCGGCGGTCCAACGTCATGGGGTTGGGCGAGGTGCCAGACCCGGCCCAGGAACCGATGAACGCCCTCGATCCCCGAGCTGCTCCAGGGACCGCCCTGGTCCCACGGGCCGATGAACATGAGGAACGCGCGGATCGTGTCGCTGCCGTAGCGGGCGACGAGGTCGTCCGGCGCCTGCACGTTGCCGCGCGACTTGCTCATCCGCTGATGGTCGGCACCGAGGATCTGGCCCTGGTTGCGCAGGATGTGGGTCGGCTCGTCCCAGGGCAGCAGGCCAAGGTCGCGCAGCGCCTTCACGAGGAAGCGGAAGTAGAGCAGATGGAGCACGCCGTGCTCGGCTCCGCCGGTGTAGATGTGCATCGGCATCCACCGCGCTGCCTGCTCCGGGTCCCATGCCCGCTCGGCGTCGTGCGGCGAGCAGTAGCGCAGGAAATACCACGCCGAGTCGACGAACGTGTCGAGCGTGTCGGTCTCTCGGCGCGCCGGCCCATCGCAGACCGGGCACCGCGCAGCGAGCCACTCGGCGTGGTGCTGGAGCGGGCTGACGCCGGTCGGCGCGAAGTCGACGTCGTCGGGCAGGACGACCGGCAGCTGGTCGTCGGGCACCGCCTGCGGGCCGTGCTCGTCGCAGTAGACGATCGGGATCGGCGCGCCCCAGTAGCGCTGGCGGCTGACGAGCCAGTCCCGCTGACGGTACGTGACCGCGCGCGTGCCGAGCCCGGTGTCCTCCAGCTGCTGGGTGATCGCACCGATCGCCTCCGCGGCCCGCATCCCGGTGAACTCGCCGGAGTCGACGAGCACCTCGTCGGCGCTGTGGGCGACGAATGCCTCGCCGCTCGGCAGCTTCCCGGAGTCCGGCGCCACGACGAACCGAATCGGCAGCTCGTAGCGCTGCGCGAACGCGAAGTCGCGTTCGTCATGGGCGGGCACGGCCATGATCGCGCCGGTCCCGTAGCCGGGCAGCACGTAGTCGGCGATCCAGATCGGGATGCGCTCATTCGTCATCGGGTTGACCGCATGCGCACCGATGAAGACGCCGGTCTTCTCGCGCTCCGTGCTCATGCGCTCGATCTCGGTCTCGCGCCGCGCGCTGGTGACGTAGGCCTCGACATCGGTCCGTCGGTCATCGGTCGTGAGGATCGATACCAGCGGGTGCTCGGGGGCGAGCACCATGAACGTTGCGCCGAAGATCGTGTCCGGACGCGTGGTGAAGACGCGGATGGGCTCGACGCCATCCGCCTCGACCGGAAAGTCGATCTCCGCGCCCTCCGAGCGGCCGATCCAGTTCGTCTGCATCAGCCTGATCGGCTCGGGGTAGTCGATGCCGCTGAAGTCGAGGAGCTCGTCGGCATAGTTCGTGATGCGGAAGAACCACTGTTCGAGGTCGCGCTTCACGACCGGCGTGCCGCAGCGCCAGCAGTGGCGGTCCGCGCCCTCCACCTGCTCGCGAGCGAGCACGACCTGGTCCTTCGGGCACCAGTCGACCGGCGCCATCGCCTTGTACGCCAGGCCCGCCCGATAGAGCTGGTTGAAGATCCACTGGGTCCAGCGGTAGTAGGACGGGTCGCTCGTGATCACCTCGCGCGACCAGTCGAACATCGCGCCCATCGTCTTGAACTGGGCGCGCATGCGCTCGATATTTGCCGCCGTCCAGATGGCCGGGTGGATGTTCCGGCTGATGGCCGCGTTCTCCGCCGGCAGGCCGAACGAGTCGAAGCCCATCGGGAACATGACGTTGTCGCCCCGCATGCGATGCAGGCGGGCCACGATGTCCGGCCCGACGGCCGCGTACCAGTGACCGATGTGCAGGTCGCCGGACGGGTACGGGTACATCGTCAGCACGTAGCGCTTCGGCCGCGGGTCGTCGTCGTGGGCGGCGTCCACCTCGTCCGCCGCCCAGCGCGTGCGCCACTTCGATTCGAAGCTGC
This sequence comes from Candidatus Limnocylindria bacterium, assembly GCA_038328565.1. Classification (GTDB taxonomy): domain Bacteria; phylum Chloroflexota; class Limnocylindria; order QHBO01; family QHBO01; genus JAICQM01. The sequence goes on along the minus strand of JBBQMC010000029.1, from coordinate 7,581 downwards.
TGGGGTCGAAGCGGTCCGCGCGCGGCGGCCGGCGGCGGGTCTCGGTCGTCATGGCGTCTGCTCCATCTTGCTGCGCTGGGCGATCCAGCAGTCGATGCGGTAGGGGACGGTGAACGGGGCGTCGCCCGCAAGCCCGTGGCGGGCAAGCAGGATCGTGAGCTCCCTGCGGAGGGCGGCCTGCCGACCGGCCCGGAGGGCACGCACGTACGAGGCGGTGAACGCCATGCCGATGAAGGCGTCCGCTGTGGCGGGCAGCTCGTGCCACAGCTCGTGGAGCTTCGGCGGGTCGAATCCGTCGGCGGCGGCCATCGCGGTCGCGGTGTCGGACCTGCCCGATGCCCGGCCGGCCTGGAGGTACTTGCCCTCGGCCACGCCACCATAGTGCTCGAGCAGCTGGTGATACTCGGCGACGAATGGCGAGCGGCTCTCCTCCCGGACGTTCCAGAACAGCGCGATGCCACCGCCCGGACGGGCGATGCGAGCCATCTCGGCGAGCGCGGCCGGCTTGTCGAACCAGTGGAACGCCTGCGCCGCGGTCACGAGATCGACCGAGGCCGGATCGAGGCCGGTCGACTCAGCCGCTGCCTGGATGGTGACGACCTCGAGGCCCGCGGCCCCGGCCCGAGATCGCAGGACATCGAGCATCGGTCCGCCCGGCTCGACCGCGGTCACGCGCCAGCCGAGCGCCGCCATCGCGATGCTCGCGCGGCCGGTCCCCGCGCCGATGTCGGCGACCTCCGGGACCGATGGGAGGCGCAGCTCGCGTGCGATGAGCTCCAACAGCGCACCCGGATACGTCGGCCGGTAACGGTCGTACTCGTCGGCCCATGCGTCGAAGCTGCGCCCGCGCGGCACGGCGGTCGTCATCGGTCCATCTCCGGCGGGAACCAGGCCATGAGCACCTCGTCGCGGTAGCCGTTGCCGGACCGATACTGCCGCCGGCGCAACCCTTCGCGGACGAACCCGGCGCGCTCGTAGACCGCGATCGCCCGCTCGTTGTCCGGGAAGACGCCGAGCGCGACCTTCACGAGGCCGCGGTCGCGCGCCCAGTCGAGGGCGGCGCGCACGAGGTCACCGCCGATCCCCACGTCCCGCCAGCCATCGGCGATGCAGATCGAGAGCGTGCCCATATGGTCGGAGATCGATGAGCGCTCGACGCTGACGAGGACATTACCCATCAACTCGCCGTCCGCCTCGGCCACGAGGGCGAGCGTCGTCTCGCCGGCGATCATCTCGCCCAGGAAGAACGCTTCGGAGGGCTCGGAGATCGCCGAGGGCGGGGTCACCAGCCAGCGGCCCTCGGCGCGCACGGCGGCGAAGAGGCGCGCCAGCGCGCCCGCGTCGGTGGGGCGGGCAGGGCGCAGGGTCCAGGCACGCCCGTCGCGTGCCGTGCGTCGCTCCGCCGTTGTCGGGGTGCCGGTCATGTGGCCCGCCTCTTCATCGGTCCTGTGGTCGTGAACACCAACGAACCCCTCCGTCGTCAGGACGAAGGGGTTCACTTCGCGGTACCACCTGAGCTTGACCGATAAGGAATGGTGGAGCTGGGGGGACTCGAACACCCGACCCCCTGCCTGCCATGCAGGTGCTCTCCCAGCTGAGCTACAACCCCACGGTCGGTCCACTCGTTCGGCGTCGGTATCGGGCGCCATGCCGGCCGGGCTGAGTGGCGTCGCAGGCAGCGTCGCCGGGTCGCCCGACTGCTCAGCGGGTGAGGTTCCGCGCTCCGTCGTCACCGGCTTCCACCGTCCCGGCTCGCTCGTGAGCGAGGGTGCGCGCGTACTGCTCCCGCGTCATCGCGTTCGGCGGGAAGTATAGCAAGGCACCGGAAGTGCCCCTCAATCGAAGTAGCGCGCCTCGATTTCTGCCCTCTTGACACGCTTCATATATTGAACATATGAAACGTATGGCGAATACGGCGCCCCGCGAGTACCAGAGCGCCCTTCGCGATCGCCAGGCGCAGGAGACTCGCGGCCGCATCCTCGACGCGACGGTACGCGTAATGGCTCGTGGCCTGGCCACGACCTCGATCCCTGCCGTGGCGCGCGAGGCCGGCGTGTCCGTTCCCACGGTCTACCGGCACTTCCGGACCAAGCAGGACCTGTTCGCGGCGCTCTATCCACATGTGGTGTACCGCGCCGCCGCGTATCGGCTGCCCCTGCCGGCATCGCTCGACGAGTTCGGCCCGGCGCTGCGGAAGCAGTTCGCCAGTCTCGAGGGGATGGGTGACGTGGAGCGTGCGGCCATGGCCAGCCCGGCCGGCGAGGGGGCGCGCCGGACGCAGATGCCGAGCCGGGTCGCGAGGACCCGCGAGCTCGCCGACGCCATCGTCCCGGCGGACTCGCCGATCGACCGGGCTCGGCTTACGCGCCTGCTGGTGATCCTCACCGGATCCGCTGCCTTCCGCACCTGGCGCGATCACCTTGGCTGTACCCCCGACGAAGCCGCCGATGACGTCGAGTGGGCCGTTCGAACCTTGATCGGCGCACAGACGAGGAGCGAGCAATGAGCGTCAACCGATCAGGCGCCTGGCCGACGTGCGGATGACCGCGCTGCCGCCCGAGGTCTCCTGGGAGCCGCCGGCGCCCGGCGCCTACACCCGATCGCTGCGCTTCGGGGAGTGGATCGCGGCGCCGGTCACGCCACTGTTCGAGTCGTGGCTGCTGTCGACGCTGGAGGAGCGGCTCCACGCCTGGATCCGATCCGAGATCGGGCAGCGCGCGCCGCTCCCGCATCACGTCGTGGTGAACGGCTGGTACTTCTATTCCCTCAACTGGATCTCGCCCGGCAACATGCTGCGCAGCCTCCCCAGCATCCTCTGGCACGTGGCCCGGCACCCCCGCCGCATCGCCGGCGTCCTGCCCTCGGTGGCGCGCCACAGCGTTCCGCTCATGGAGCGAGACTGGCGCGAGGACCTCCAGCCACGGTACCGAGCGGCCGTCGCGGCAGCCGCGGCCACCGTCGACAGCCTGCCGCCGCGGGAGCTCCCGGCACTGGTCGACGGGCTGGCCGACCTGGCTGGCGAATCTTTCGGATCCCTGGTTGCCCTCGCCGGCGCGGCCTACAAGCTCGAGATCAACCTGGCCCGGTTCCACCGTCGCCATCTCGCGCCGCTCGTCGCCGGAGGTCACCTTCCGCTGCTTGCCGGCCTGATGGTCCCCCCGCGCCTGCCACGGCATGCGGTCCTGAGCCTCGACTGGGTCGACGCTGCGGTTCCCCATCCGGGCGCGGCGGTCGGTGGGCGCGCAGATGGGCACGCACGTGCGATCAAGGCGCGCGAGGTCGCCGAGGCTGCCGCGCGCTCGGCCCTTGCGCAGTCACCGAAACGTCTCCGCACCTTCGAGCGGCTGCTGACCGATGCGCAGCACATCATCCCGATTCGCGAGGAGCAGGTCGCCGAGCTGACGCTGCCGTGGCCGGTGCTCCGTCGCGCGGTGCTGCGCATCGGCGAGGCGCTGGTGGAGGCAGGTCGGATCCAGGCGGCCGAGGACGTGTTCTTCCTGACCCGCGAGGAGGCACTCGCCGGGCTGGCGGGCAATCCCGACGGGCACCCCGTGGATGTCGAGGCGCGCCGCCACCGGCGCGCGGAGCAGGCGCGGCTCGTGCCGCCAGTGCTCATCGGTCATCTCGCGAAGCCGCTGCGCTCCTTCTGGGAGGGCTACCCGCGTCTCTTCGGCGCCGATCCGTCGGACGAGGCGATCGTCTCCGGCGTACCGGCCTCCGCCGGGCGGGTCACGGGAACGGTCCGCGTCGTCCGCGGCCCGGATGAGTTCGACCAGCTGCAGGCGGGGGAGATTCTCGTCGTGCCGCTCACCGCCCCGGCCTGGACGCCGCTCTTCGCCCGCGCGGCGGCGGTGGTGACCGACATCGGCAGCGGCGCCGCGCACGCGTCGATCATCGCCCGCGAGTACGGCATCCCCGCCGTCGTGGGGTGCGGCGACGCCACCACGCGGCTGCGAACCGGGATGCGGGTCACGGTCGACGGGAGCACCGGCAACGTGCTGCCGGCCTAGGACGGCCGCGTGCCGTCAGGCGGTCGGATGCGTGCCATGCGCGCCGCCAAGGCGGCGCGCGGTCCAGATGCCCCAGAGCGGGGTCAGGATGCCGGCGACGATGGCGATCAGCAGGGCGCTGATGGTGTTCAGGTCGAGGGTCTCGCTCCCAACGAAGGTCAGCAGGTGGCCGATGAGCACGAAGGCAATCGCGGCCACCCCCGTCCAGCGCGTGTAGGTCCGCCACCCCGCGCTCATGGCTGACGTGGCGGCGGCGAGGCCCGCCGCGGCCAGGAGGCCAAACCCGAAGAGGACGGCGAAGCCATCGGTCAGCCAGGTCTGGAGGTTGACGACCGTGTTGAGCGCCTCGGCTCGGCTGATGAGCTGCGGGTCTCGCAACGCGCACTCGCAGTACTGCGCGTTGATGCTGACCTCCTTGACACCGATGTACGTCAGCTCGCCCACGATGCCGAGCGTCGCGGCCACGACGAAGGCCGCGGTGACGAGGCGTCCTCGGTCGCGGTGAGCGCCGAGCCGGCGGGGGAGCGTCGTGCCGAGGCCGGCGACCGCGGCGAAGCCGATGGCGAACAGGACGTTGGCGAGCAGGTCCTGCGGCCAGCGCTGCTGCTGGTTCGCGAGGTCGATGAGGATGTTGTCGACGAGGACGTTCTCGCCCTCGTGGAACTGTGGCGCGGTCGCGGTGACGTTGAACGTCAGGAGCAGCACGATGACCGTGGCGACGATGAACGTGACGGCGAGGGTCCACGCCAGGCCGCGTGGGATCGACGAATCGGGAACGGTGTCGAGCTCATCCACCGGCGCATCATGCGACCTCCCGCATCCGCTTGCCAAGGCTCGCGCCATGGCGATGGCGCCACTTGACCCTCACGTAACGTGAGGGTTTATGCTCGGCGCATGGATCACACGGTTGGGGCGGTGGCCCGGATGGCGGGCATCACCGTTCGGACGCTGCATCACTACGACGAGATCGGCCTGCTCCGCGCGAGCGGACGCTCCGGCGCCGGCTATCGCCGCTACGGCGAGGCCGACCTGGACCGATTGCAGCGGATCCTCTTCTATCGCGAGCTCGGCTTCGGGCTCGACGAGATCGGACAGGTCATGACCGATGGCCGCGCCGACGCGACCGCCCATCTGCGACGTCAGCACGCGCTGCTGATCGGCCGGATCGGGCGGCTCGAGCGGATGGCGACGGCGGTCGAGAAGGCGGTGGAGGCACGCACGATGGGAATCTCACTCACGCCGGAGGAGCGCTTCGAGGTCTTCGGCGACCTCAATCCCGACGACCACGCGGCCGAGGTCGAGGCGCGCTGGGGCGGCACCGATGCCTACCGCGAGTCGGTGCGGCGGGCGCGCGGCTACACGAAGGCCGACTGGCAGCGGATCAGGGCCGAGAGCCAGGCGATCGGCGAGGCGTACCTCGCCGCGATGCAGGCGGGCAAGGCCGCTGACAGCGTCGAGGCGATGGATGCCGCCGAGGCGGCGCGGCAGCAGATCACGAGCGCGTTCTATCCGTGCCCGGTCGAGATGCACGTGAACCTGGCCGAGATGTACGTCGCGGACCCACGGTTCACGGCCACGTACGAGAAGATCGCGTCCGGCATGGCGCAGTACGTCCACGATGCCATCCTCGCCAACGCGGCGCGCCAGGGCGAGGGCGGCTGAGCGCGGCGCTCCTCAGGCTTCGGGGGGCGTGAGCGCTTCCCGGAGCCGAGCGAGGCTGGCGTCGAGCTCCGACTCCGCGGCGGAGGCGACCATCCCTTCCATGGCGCCGCCGAACAGCCCACCGCCGCGGATGTCCATCCCGAACGTCGCTCGGCTGCCGCTCGCCGCCGGCGTGAGGTCGAGCGTGGCGTCGACCTTCATCCCGCCCGCCTCGGTGGCGAGCACCATCCGGCGCGGTGGGTCGAGCTCCGTGATCCGCAGGTCGGCCTCGATGCGCTGGCCGAGCATCGCGCGCTCGATGCGGGCGGTGGAGCCGACTGCCATCGGCCCGGGCGTGAGCTGTTCGGCGTGGGTGACGCCCGACTGCCAGCGCGGCAGGTTCTCGAGGTCGGCGACGAACGCGAACGCCTCCTCGGCGGAGACGGGCAGATCGGCGGACCGTTCGACGTGGCGCATCGGTCAACGGTAGCGCGTATCCTCGACGTCATGCTGCGTCGATTGCTGCCCCTCCTCGTCCTGCTCGCCGGGATGCTCGCCGCCTGCGCGGCTTCCGCCCCCGCGCTGACCGATCCGAAGGAGATCATCTCGAAGGGGCTCGAGGCCACCGCCAATCTGAAGTCGTTCCACGTCGAGCTGACCGTGGACGGGACGGCGAAGGACCCGAGCTCCGGGTCGACGATCCCCCTGTCAGGGACCTCGATCAAAGGCGACGTGGACCTCGGCGCGAAGAAGCTGGCCGTCACCTTCAGCCTCGCCGGCGCCATCAGCGGCGAGGCGCGCCTCATCGACAACGCGACCTACCTCAAGACGGCCCTGGCAGGTCCTGGATGGGTGAAGTCGGACGTCACGCCGACGGCGTCGAGCGACCCGCTCGCCGCGCTCGACGACCTGAAGGCATCGATCGACCAGCTGCGCTCCTTCCTGGACCGCGACGGGGTCGACAGCCGCCTCCTCGACCAGGCGACCTGCAACGACCGCGCCTGCTACCACGTGAAGGTGACGATCTCGCCGGAGCTGCTCGACGCGGTGGCGGCGGACGTCGGCCAGAGCTCGATGGCGCCGAGCGCCCTGCTCCCCGACGGCCTGTCGCTCGACCTGTTCTTCGACCGCGAGAAGCTCTACCTCAGCCGCGTCGCGGTCGACGTCAGCGGTGGCCAGGTGGGGGATGTCAGCGCGGCGCTCGCCTTCACGAAGTTCGACCAGCCGGTGACGATCGACGCGCCGCCGCCCGACCAGGTCACCGAGGGCGGCGGCCTGACGCTGCCGTAGGCGGCTGCTGGACGCGGTCAGCCGCGTCGGGGGATCGGCCCCTCGCGCACGCCGAATACGTTGCCATCCGGGTCGGAGAACCAGGCGCCGCGCGCCGCCCCGACCTCGGCGATGAAGTTCGTCGTCTTCGGCGTTTCGTACTCGGCGAAGGCAACGCCGCGCGCGACGAGATCGCGGACGGTGCGCTCGATGTCGGCGACCTCGAAGTGGGCGACCGTCTGCCCGACGTTCGGCTGGCCGCGGCGCACGGAGACCTGCGTCCCGTCGCCGGCGCCGAAGCGGATGGCGAACGGCGTCTCGTCCAAGATCGGCAGGCCGAGCTGGTCGGCGAAGAAGGCCCGGGCGCGATCGAGGTCCGTCACCGCGACGGTCGTGACCAGCATGGCGTCGGCGAGCATCGTGGCTCCTTGAGCGCGGCGAGCGGGGGTCAGGTTCCCGAGGCGGACGGGATCGCCTGGAGTGAGGCGGGTGGTGACGACGTTGGCGTGGCCACGAAGCCGATGCCGATGATCAGGCCGAGCACGATGAGCAGGACGGCGATCGCGAAGGCGGCGGCCCGGAGGCTCTGGCTGTTCATCGGTCCCACCGGTGCAGTGGTGGTGAAGTGGTGGAGATGAGGGGACTCGAACCCCTGACCCCC
>JBBQMC010000028.1:0-17202 GCA_038328565.1 Candidatus Limnocylindria bacterium | reverse complement strand
CTGGGCGCTGGCGGCTGCCGGCGCCGGGCTCCTGCTGGCGATGACGCCCGCTGGGCAACTAGTGGGCCTGCCATTGCTACCGGTCGGCGCTGCGCCGGCGGTCATGCTGGCAATCCTCGGGACCTGGGTCGCCGCGGCACTGCTGCGCCGCATGACGAGGCTTGGCGCCGAGCTGTGACCGAGCGACCGACGTCAGCATCCCAGCTGTATTGACCGCGTTACCCAGCCTCCGTCGCGCCTATCCCGGCCAGCCATTCCCCGCGACCGAGAATCGGAATGCGTATCAAGCTGAAAGGCGGGTTTGAGCCCGGTCGGGCCCGCCAAGCTCTTGGTCGGTGAGCCAGTAAGCGCCTCGCCATCGGCGTAGGACGGACCCAGCATCCCTGCTAGCGACTTCTCACGCGATCTCGTCTACCGCGGCTGGGTCGGCCGAGCCTCAGCGAACCTCCAGCTCCGACCCTCCATGTCGAGGGCGACGTATGACTCGAATCCGTGGGTAGTGATGTCCTCGACGATGGTGGCACCGTGGTCCACGGCGCGGGCGAGGTGCGCCGCGAGGTCGTCGACGAACACCCAGGGCATGTGGGTGAGCTGACTGTGATCCACCGGCGGGCCGACGAGCGCCTCGAGCATGAGCGAGCAGTTCCCAACGTGGAACTCGATCCAGGGATCCCCGTCGTCACCTTCGGGCAGTGGGTCGTCTCCCGGGGGGAGCGCGCTCGGTGACTCGAAGCCAAAGGCTGCGGCCAGCCAGCGAGCCGCCGTGACGGGTCGCGCGTAATGCAGGGTGAGGGCGAAGCGGGCCAGGTCGTGGAGCTCGTGGGGGGTTGTGTCGCGCCTGGCGATCCAGGCTCCGAACCAGCCAGGCGTCACGCGGATGAACGAGGAGCCGCCCTTGTCCGCACCGCCGTCGGGGATGGTCGCGTCGAGGCGAACGAGGGTGCCGCTGTCCGTCGGGTCGAACCGGACGTCGATCCGCACGTCGTCGAGTGAGCTCTGCCAGGCGAGATGCTTGCCCGGCTCCCAGGCCGTGATGCGCGCGAGCTCCAGTCCCTCGCCGCTGTCGGAGTCGTACACCTCCAGTAGCCGGCCGCCGATGCCGGGCTCGCACCGCATCGCCACCAGCTTGCCGGCGCCGTAGCTGTTGATCGGGCCGCGGACCCACCAGAGGTCGAGCTCCTCAGTGAATGCGGTGAATGCCGTCACAGGGTCGACCCCCACCTCCACCTCCGACGACCGAGACTCGGGATCATTCATGCGTGGCAACCCCGTTCGACGTGCCGCTTAAAGGAGGCGAGCTGTTCGTCCGCGTGTGCCTGGAGCTCATCCAGCCACACCTGCGCCGCCATAATCGACTCCGGTCGGAGCCGGAACACCCGCGTACGGGCGTCATGGTGTGGACGTTCGTCGGCGACGATCCCTGCGGTGAGCAGCACGCGCAGGTGCCGGCTCATCGTGGGGGCCGAGGTACCCGATGCCGAGGCCAGCTCGCCAGCGCGTCGAGGGCCGTCGCTGAGGAGCTGCACGACCTGTTGTCGGGTCGGGTCGGCCAGCGCCCCGAACAACGAGGACACATCAGTGGTCATCACGCTGACAATAGTTATGTCAATGCGCAATGATTGTCAACAGATGCGTCTTGACGCGGTGCGACACACTCCGCTACCGATCTGCGACATCCGGGAGTACCGATCTGTGCCATCGGCTGGAATCGCGGGTGGCAGGAAGACTCATCGGCCCCTTCGTCGCTACGCCGTCCGTCGGGCAGACCGCTCCCACTCGTCGCGGCCTACGATCGGGACGGTGGCCTGAGTGCCCGAGACGGCCCGCGGGCGTCTGTGACGAGAAAGCCCACGGCTGCGGGCAAGACATACCAACCTCCCTCGAACGCCGCGAGGAAGCACGCAAGCACGAAGATCGCGTCAACCCACACGCGATGAGCGCGCAGTCGGATCGGCCCGGCCAACAGGCGAATAGCGATTAGGGCGACTCCCCATCCCGCCGCGAGCACAAATCCCCCAACCGGGGATGAGCAGCAGTGCAGCGAGGCCAGCAAGGGCTAAGCCGTACGGAAGAAGGAACGCGATCCGAGCGCCCATTGGCGGAGAGACCTCACGAGGAACGCCATTGCGGTGTAGCTGAGAAGGAAGCCACACGTTCCGGTCTGCCATGTCGTCACATCGCCACTTGGACGGCCGTTGGTTGCGCATATACCCGGTTGACCGAGTAGTAGACGTCTGTTGCGGCTGCCCGGTCTGGGCCGGCAGCGTCAGCTCGCTGGTCGCACCCAGATGGTCGCTGCGTGGGTATCGGGCCAGCCCGAGCTTCCGACCGCCACGAGCGTGTCGCCGCCCGTCGCGACGCTCGCCATGCCGCCACCGATGAGCGACGGGGTGTCCGCGTCCCGCTTCCACGTCACGCCATCGGCCGACCGCCAGACGACCGCGGCACCATTGGCGTCCGAGTTCCAGCCCACGGCGACGAGGCCGCCGGCTGTCGCCACCAGGTCATCCATCTCCGCCTGTGCGGCGTATGCGCTGCGGCTCTTGAGCGCCTCGGTGGTCGGCACGCGATGCCACGTCATCCCGTCCGACGACGTCCAGGCCGCGGCCATCTCCCCGTCGCCCGACCTGCCGACCGCGACGTAGCCGCTCTCCACAGCGATCACGGCCTGCATGAGGCCGTCGTCGAGTGCTGCACCGGATGCCACTCGTTCCCACGTCACGCCGTCCGGCGAGGTCCAGGCCGCGGCCGGCGCGCCGTCCAAGCCCTCCGCCCCGCTGCCGACGGCCACGAAACCGGCCGGTCCGCCGATCGCGATCCCGTGCGGCCGGCCGGTGCCGGAACCCACAGTCAGCGTCCACTGCCGGCCGTCCGGCGAGCGCCAGAAGAGCGGCCGCTGTGTCGGTCCCACGCTCGCGTAGCCCACGGCGACGAAGCCGTCGGGCGCGCTGATCACGTCGAGCATCCGCGATTCGATGGCACCGTCCACGGCCGGCACCACGCTCAGCTGCCACGTCGCCCCGTCGTCGGCGCTCACCCATGCCGCAGCCGCGCCGGCGGAGGTGCCGACCGTCACGGCGCGGCCACGGGCGATCGCGATGCCGGCGAGGGATGCGCCGCGCTGGGTCGTCAGCGGGACGCGCCGCCATCGACCAGCGGGCTGCTCGGCGCGCCAGATCGCGGCGCCGACCACCGATTCGCCACCGACTGCGAGCCAGGTACCGCCGTCGGTCGCGACGCCCGCGAGGGCCGTCGAGGACGAAGGGTGGCATGGCGAGCAGAAGACAGGCGGCGGACCCGACGGCAGGCTCACGACGTCGTTCGACTGCTCGATGTCGGCCCGAATCCAGCCTGCCGGCACTGCCGGCGAGCCGGACGACGACGGCGTGGGAGCCGTCGTGCAGCCGGCGATCACGAGGGCTGCCGCGACGAGGAGCGTGAGCGCGCGGAAGGCCGCATCGGACGATGGAGTCATGCCTGAGTCATACCCCGCGTGGCGCGCCAGCGTTCGCACTGGTCCGTCAGAAGTGTCAGCCGGGTTGTGTCACTTGCGACAGTCGTGGTCCCACATCGCGGAGCTCGCGCGGTGACAGGCCGTCGGCCTGGATAAGCCACCATCGGCCCTCGATGTTGTTGGCGCACGGAAGGCTTCCCTGGACGGCGAGGAAGTAATTCGGCGAAACACCCTGAATCGCACGAATTTCGGTCACGAGGCCGCCGGGGGCTGACGCAAAGTTACTCGAGGCCACTGCTCTCTCTCGAACCTGCCTGCAAACCACCGCATAGAACCTGCCGTTCAGTGCGACCCCCTCGCCGCAACCCGCGTTCGACGGGCAAACCGGAATGGACGCAACAGGAAGTGCCGTCGACGGCGCTGCTCCCAGACCGCAGCCGACCATCAACGACAGCGCGGCAACCCCAGCAAACGCTAGCGGCGCCGGCCTACATTGGATCACGATCCGAAAACCGCTCCTCAGCTAGCCGCTTCTTTGTCACCTGAATCGGCCGCCTGGATCGCCTCCTTCGTCGCCTTGCGCGAGCCGGCCTCCTTCGCCTCGCGGTCGGCCGAGCGGCGTTGGCGGGTGATCGCGGCGCAGGCCTCGTCCACATCATCGGTCAGGGTGAGCAGGCGCAGGTCCTCGGGTGAGACCTTCGCCTCGTAAAGGGGCTTGGCGCGGATCCATTCCAGCAGGCCTCCCCAGTAATCCTTGCCGTAGAGCACCACCGGGAAATGTTCGACCTTGCCGGTCTGGATGAGCGTCAGCGCCTCAAACAGCTCGTCGAGGGTCCCGAAGCCGCCGGGGAAGATGACGAACCCGTTGGCGTACTTCACGAACATCGTCTTGCGGGCGAAGAAGTAGCGGAACTCCATCCCCAGGTCGACGTACTCGTTGAGCCCCTGCTCGAATGGCAGCTCGATGTTGCAGCCGATGGAGAGCGCGCCCGCGTCCCGCGCGCCGTGGTTGGCCGCCTCCATGATCCCGGGACCGCCGCCGGGGATGATCGCGTAGCCCTGCTTGCCGAGCTGCGCCGCCAGCTTGCGCGCGGCGCTGTAGTACCGATTGCGCCTGCCCACGCGTGCGGATCCGAAGATGGTGATCGCCGGCCCGACCTCGGCCAGGGCGTCGAAGCCCTCCACGAATTCACCGAGGATGCGCAGCGCGCGCCACGTGTCGGTGTCACGGAACTGCGGTCCGGCTTCGGCCGAGCGGAGGAGCGCCTGGTCCTCGGTCAGGCGGTCTCCGGCTGCCGGCTTGCCGCGCACGACGACCGCGCCGCTCCGGCGTTCAGGCTCCCGCTTCTTGGATGGCATGGCGTCCTCGCTGCGTGGGTGCGACGCTCGACACGTCGTCGGACCGATGGTAGGGTGTCGCCTCGCCCCGTCCACCCGCACGCGCCGCGGCGCTCGGGTGGGGCGCGGAACACCGCTCGGTTCGAGGATTCTATTGCCAGAGCTTCTGCGGCGCGTCGCCGCCCTGACTGCCGTGAGTGTCGTCGGGATCTCGCTGCTGGCGCCCCTGAGCGCTCGAAGCGCGACTGCCGCCGTGGTCGAGGCTGACCGCCTGCTCGACGCGGCCTCCCACGCCCCACGCCTCGTCGCCGATCGCGGTCCCATCTCGCGCGCCGCGTCGGCGACCGACACCCTGGCCTCCGTTGGCAGCGGCCCCGCCGCCGAGGATCTCACCCCGCCGGTAGCCCAGCAGCCTGCCGTCGCACCGATGGCCGCCCGCCTGGCGACGGTCGCCGCACCGGCCCCGGCCCGACCCCGCGCCGCCGTCGCGGCACCACCTGCCGCCGGCGTCTGGGACCGCCTGGCGAAGTGCGAGTCGAGCGGCAACTGGGCGATCAACAGCGGCAACGGCTACTACGGCGGCCTCCAGTTCGGCTACGCCACGTGGCACGCGTACGGCGGCGGCGCCTTCGCGCCCTACCCGCACCAGGCGACCCGCGTGGAGCAGATCGTGGTGGCGGAGCGACTCCGCGCGTTGCGCGGCTATCAGCCATGGCCGGCCTGCCGCATCAAGCTCGGCCTTCCGTAGGGACGCCGCCGTGCGCGCTCTCATCCGCCGCATCGCGGTCCTCTCGCTCGCCAGCGCCCTCGGGATCGCGCTGCTCGCGCCGCTGACCGCGCGGAGCGCGGTCGCCCCGCGGGTCGAGGCCGCGGCCCAGCTCCTCGACGCGGCGGCGCATCCGCCCCGGCCGCTGGGGGACCGCGGCGACGCCGGACGCGCCGCATCCGCGCTGCGCACCCTGGCCCTGGCGCCTGCAACGACGACCGTGGAGCACCTCGTGACGCCCGCCACGCCACCTCCCGTCACCCACGGCGTCGTCCTCGCGCCGCGCCTCGTGACCATCGCCACGTCGCGTCCGACCGCCGCGCCGACCGCGCCCCCCGTGACCAGTCCGGGCGTCTCAGGTCGCGCGACGTGGTACTGCTGCTCCCTGGCCTACCGAGGCCAGGCGGTCGCGGCGCTCGCCGGGGCGCTCGGCGGCCACTACGACCCGTCCCCGTCATGGTTCGTGACCATCTGCGCGGATCGCTGCGCCCGCCTGCCCGTCGTCGACTACTGCCAGTGCTACTGGGGCACGGCCGACCAGAAGGTTGCGGACCTGTCGCCCGAGGCGTGGGCGGCGGTGAGCGACAGCCCGCAGAGCGCCGGCGTCATCCGGGTGACGATCGACCTCGGCCGCTGAGCGTCGCCTCGCCGTGGCCCGGCGTGGCGTAGGCCGTTTCGGTCCGAAGCAGGTAGGATCGGTCGCATGCTGCATCCCGAGGGGGTGGGCCACGTCGTGCTGAAAGTGCGCGACCTCGACCGTTCGCTCGCCTTCTATCGGGACCTGCTCGGCTTCCGCGTCGCGTCGCAGATGACGAACGTGATGATCTTCCTGACCGCCACCGGCGAGAACCATCACGACCTCGCCCTGCTGCGGGTCGGTGACTCGGCGCCCGCGCCGCCGCCGAACGCGGTCGGCCTCTACCACGTCGCGATCCGGCTCGCCGACGAGGCGGAGCTGAGGCGGGCGCATGCCCTGCTCACCGAGCGCGGCCTCCTCAGGGGCGCCGCGGATCACGGGGTGACCCACTCGGTCTACACAGCGGACCCGGACGGCAACGAGATCGAGCTGTTCTGCGACGCGCCGCGCGCCGACTGGGAGGGTCGCGTCGACACGGTGATGACGGTCCGGCCGCTCCGCCTCGACTGAGCCCGGGGGGGGTCTGCCCGAGCATCGGACGACGCGCGGGCACAGGCCTTGCTCCCTGGGCGAGCATGCCGTTCCTCCCGTTCATCCTCCTCGTCGCGTGGCAGGCGCTCAGCCGCTCCGCGTCCTTCGCCCTCGGCTGGGCGACGACGCTGTTCTTCGGCCAGGTGCCGGGTGGCCGCGGCCGCGCCCTCACGATCATGGGCCTGCTTGCCGCGGCCTGGGTGGCGCTGCTCGTCGGCGTCGCGCTGCCGCTGGGCGTCGGCTGGCTGGCGCAGCGCGCCGGGCTCGTCGACCGTAGCTTCGACGTGTCGCGGTGGCTGGTCGCAACCCTGGCGGTCGCCCTCATCCTCCTGCCACCGATCCTCGCCGGCCTGGCGGAGCTCGCCGGCTTCGAGGCCGAGCCGGCGGTCGGACGCTGGCTGCGCCGCATCCCGATAGCCTACCCGGCCACAGCGTCGCTCGGCGCCGGCGTCCTCCAGATGGTGGCGGTCTCGCCATTCCTCATCGTGCGGCGGGTCCGTGCCGAGCGGGTCGTGCTCCAGATCCCGCTCGTCCAGCGTCCCGGCGGGCAGATCGAATCGGTGATCGACGCGATCGGCGCTGCGCTCGACGATGCCGGGCTGGGCACGTTCCGGCGCGAGAAGCTCACCGGTCCGCGTTCGTGGCCGCTGCGCACGATGGGCTTCGCCGTCAGCCATCTCCTTGGCGCCGTCGTGCGAGGGGAGCCGGATCGCATGGTCGACGACGAGCTCGAGGTGATGAGCTATGCCACGAACGTCGCCATCCTGGGACCGCAGCGCAAGGCGCACCGCGCCCGCGCCGCGATCGAACGCCGGCTCGCCTTCCACGACGCGTACCTCACCTGGAGCCCGGAATCGCAGGAGCTGGAGGAGGTCCTCTTCGAGCTGCGTGGCTCGGGCGCGCCGAGTGACGACGTTGCGAAGCTTCTCGACCGATTCCGCGCTCGCCTGGATGCGACCACGCTCAACGGCGACGAGTGGAACGTCCTCGAGCGGCTGCGCCTCCAACTGGCGGAGGAGACCCACGTCGCCGCACCGGCGCCGGGCGGGCGCGAGCGCGACCGCGGCCGCGACAGGGCGCGCGAGCCGGTCGGCGTGCGGGGCCGTTAGGCAGCGGCGTTCGGCGCCGCCGTCGCGCCGGCGAAGCTGAGGATCAGGAAGCCGACGACGAGGGCCACGAGGATGACGATGACCACGATCCGTGCCCCGCTGCCGCCCCGCGCGGGGAGGGGCTGGTAGGGACGGCCGCGCCGCGACGAGCGGCGGCTCATCGGTCCGGCACCGTCGCCCAGGTGCGGCGAAAGAGAAACGGCGTGGTGAGGGCTTCCCGGTTGCTCACGCTGCGGAGCTGCTTGCGGGTCCGCTTCAGCAGCTTGCCGTGGTACGTGCCGTCGCCGTAGGGCTCGAGCAGGCGCGCGACGTCCCAGTCGTGGGTGCCGTCGATGGTCGAGGCGGGGAGGTATCGGTCCAGGATCGCCGTCGCCTCGTCGATCGCCACGAAGCGTCGAGCCCGGGTGGCGTTGTCGAGCAGGGTCAGCAGATCCTCGAAGCTGACGTCCACGTCCTCGACGAGGGTCGACAGGCGCTCCATCGTGCCGGGCATGCGCTCCGGCTTGAAGAGACCGGCCAGCAGCGTCCGCCGCTCCACCGGACCGATGTCGGCCAGCACCTCCCGCAGGCCGGGGATGCCCAGCGCGGCATCCGCGACCGGGACGGCGTAATCGGTCAGGTGCACCATCATGTCGCGCCTAGGGTACCGATGGCGGGGCCGCGGCGTCCTACGCGCCTCCGCTCTGAAGGCGATCGGCGAGCAAACGCGCCACCGCCGGGTCGAGGTGCATCTCGCCGCGCGACGCGGCGCGAATGGCGGTCGCCACCTCCTCCGCCTCCGCGTCCTTCAGCAGGTAGCCCGATGCGCCGGCCGCGATCGCGGCCGCGACCTTGTCCTCCTCGATGAGCGACGTGATCGCCACGACGGCGATCTCCGGGTGCTCAGCCTTGATGGCCGTGGTGGCCTCGATGCCGCCCATCTCCGGCATCAGGATGTCCATGAGGATCACGTCCGGCGCCAGGCGCTCCACGGCGGCGATCGCCTCGCGGCCGTTCTCCGCCTCTCCCACGATGTCGAAGTCTTTGAGCAGCTCCAGGAAGCCACGCAGCCCGCGGCGCACGACGGTGTGATCGTCGACGATGAGCACGCGGATCGGCGGCGCATCGCCGGGGCGGCTGCCGGCGCCGTCGGCCGTTGACGCGTCGCCGCTTGCGCGCGGACGCACGAGGGCGAACATCCGCTCCGGCTGGGCCACGTCGCGCAGCCGCTGCGTGCCGAGGTCGCGGAGCCGCATCCGTGGCGGCACCCAGCCATTGAGCTCGTCGGCCGTGTCGCCCGAGAGGATCGTCTCGCCGCCGTTCGTGAAGCCCTGGATGCGGGCGGCCCGGAAGAGGGGGCGGCCGTAGTAGCGCTCACCGCGCAGTTCCACGTCGCCGCTGACGATGGCGATCCGGACCCGGATCGGTCCGACGTCGCCCCACGGCTCTGCTCGAATGGCGTCCTGGAGATCGACCGCGGCGAGGACCGCATCCCGTGCCCGCTCGAACACCGCATACGCCCCGTCACCGATGCGCTCGAAGACGTGTCCCTCGTGCGCGCCGGCCGCCCGCTCCGCGAGCTCGTGATAGCGCGCCAGCGCCGCCCCCGCGGCCGATCCGTGGAGCTCGGCGAGCCGGGTGCTTCGCTCCACGTCGGCGAAGAGGAAGCTCAGGTGGCGCGAAGGGGCGTCGGGCTGCATCGCACGCAAGCATAGGGATCGCGGCTTCCCGGTGGCGATTCGGTGGCGCGCCTCGCTGCGCCACCCATTGACCGATGCCATCGGCACGGCGATGATCCGGCGGTCGCGCATGTCGTGCCGGGGGTGACCGTTCGATGTCCGATCCTCGAGGGCCCGCAGCCCCGCGTCCGCGCCGCTTCGCAGCGGACGCCCCGCTCGCATGGGCGATCGTGGGCGCGGCGCTGGTGGCGGTCGTGGTGGCGCTCGCCATCCTACTGACGAGGCCGGCGCCGGTCGAGGCTCCGGGACCGTCCGGCAGCGCTGGCGCGTCAGGGCCGGCGAACGGGCTCCTCCCGCCGTCCCGCCCGACGCAGCTCGCCGATGGCACGTGGTGGCGGATCGACTGGCGGGACGCCAGCGACGTGCCGCACGATAATGAGCTTGGCGTCGGCCGGCTCAATGGGATCGTCACCGCGACCATTCCACTCCGAAACCCCGGTGTGAACCACCCGGGCTTCGGGCCGCCGTTCATCCGCGGGCCAGCCGGCGGCCTGGTCCTCGTTGCGACGTCCGTCGCCCAACAGGTAGCGATCGACCTGGTCGACGCGCGCGGCGGCGCCGTATCGCACCTTGCGGTCATCCACGGCGACGTACCGGATGCGACCCTGGCGGCCGATGGCCGCCATGTCTACTACTTGGTCGTCAGCGATCGGGGACTCTCGGCAGTTCGTCTCGCGACCGACGGGTCAGGCGAGGCGATAACCGTGGCCGCTCCGCGTGCTCGCGTCGCGCGGGCCGATGGAGTCGTCCTCGCAGCATTGATCCAGCCGAATGCGACGATCGCGGTGAGCGATGACGAGCGCACCCTCGTCATCGCCGACTGCTTCATGACATGCACGGTGCGCGTCGTGGATCTCGCGTCGGGTGGCGAAGGTGCGATCGAGGGCCTCGACCCCCTGAGCGCGGTGACGGGGTGGTCGGAGACCGGCGTCTGGCTTGGCGGGCGCCGCCTTGACCCGGCGACGGGGGTCGTCGTGGACCGTCCGTGCCTGGGTGAAGCGCCGCCGCGGTTCGACCAGGACTTCCGTTTCGGGGTCGAGGTGCCTACCGGGTGGCACGTCGACTTGCAGGCCATTCCCGGCCAGCCCCAGATGTCCTTCCTGCTCCGCGCGATAGCGATCCCGCCGGACGGCAGCGAGACGATCCTTGAGGACCTGGGGGTCTTCTCGGGTAACGGGTAAGTTCGGTACTGCCTGCATGACCGCCTACAATCGGTCCGCCAATCCATTGCACGAGGATCTGTGAGCGTGCTGCTCGAGGGCAAGAAGCTGCTCATCACCGGGGTGCTGACGGACGACAGCATCGCCTTCGCCGTGGCGAAGGTCGCCCTGGAGCAGGGCGCCGAGCTGCTGCTCACGAACGTCGGCAAGGGCGTGCGCCTGACCGAGAAAGTGGCGCGCAAGCTCCCCTCCACCCCCGACGTCATGCAGATGGACGTCAACAACCCGGATGACATCGCCGCGGTCGCCAGCACGGTCATGGACCGATGGGGCCGCCTCGACGGCCTCCTCCACTCGATCGGCTTCGCACCGCAGGACGCGCTCGGCGGGAACTTCCTGAACACGCCCTGGGAGAGCGTGGCGATGGCGTTCCAGACATCGGCCTATTCGCTCAAGGCGCTCAGCGTTGGCATGCTCGAGCCGCTCAAGGTGGCCGGCGCGGATGGCGGGGCATCGGTCCTGAGCCTGACATTCGACGCGCGCTTCGCCTGGCCGATCTACGACTGGATGGGCGTCGCCAAGTCCGGGCTCGAGTCGATCACGCGCTACCTGGCCCGCGACCTCGGCGCGCACAATATCCGGGTCAACACCGTCTCCGCCGGCCCGATCCGCTCCATGGCCGGCAAGAGCATCCCCGGCTTCGACGCCATCAGCGGCACCTGGGATGCCCGCGCGCCGCTGGCGTGGTCCATGACCGATGCGACGCCGGTGGGCGAGATGTGCGCCTTCCTCCTGAGCCCGATGGCCTCGATGACCACCGGCGAGATGATCCACGTCGACGGCGGGTACCACGCGCTGGGGACCGACTTCAAGCCCCGCGCATGACCGAGCTCCGGACCGCCGCCCAGCATTTCGACGAATGGGCGCCGCGCTACGACGCCCAGATCCGGGAGATGGTCCCGCGCTACGAGGAGATCCACGACACGATCGTGGCGCTCCTCGCCCTGCGGCCGCCGCGCCGCATCCTCGACCTCGGGGCGGGGACCGGCTACACGATGCGCCGCATCCTCGACGCGTTCGGCGGCGCCACGGCCACCGGCCTCGACGTCTCGCCGGAGATGCTCCAGCGCGCCGGGGAGCGGCTCGCATCGCATGGCGACCGTGCCGAGCTGCGACGGAGCGACATCGCCGAGCCGGAGATCGCCGGCGCCTACGACGCGATCGTGAGCATCCTTGCGGTCCACCACCTCTTCCCGGACCAGAAGCGGCACCTGTTCAGCCGTATCTGGGAGCACATCGAACCGGGCGGCGTCTTCGTGCTGGCCGACTACTTTCGGCCGGCGATGGACCGATTGAGCGAGCTCTACGACCTTCCCGACGAGCCCGATCCGCACGAGGTCGAGCACGACCACCCCGACACCGCCGCCGAGCACCTCGCCTGGCTCACGGCCGCCGGCTTCGCCGCCGTCGACGTGGTGTGGAAGTACGACGACGTGGGCGTCATCGTCGCGTGGCGGGCCGAGCGCCCCGCGCGCTGAGCGGCTAGCCCGCGGCGGCCGCCTCCAGGTCGAGGAGCCGGCGCTTGGCATCCAGCCCGCCGCCGTACCCGCCGAGCCCGCCGCCGGTGGCGATGACCCGGTGGCAGGGCACGACGATCGCGACCCGGTTGGCGCCGTTCGCTCGGCCCACCGCCCGGAACCCCGCGCCGGCCTCGACGCGGCCGGCCAGCTCGCGGTAGCTGATCGTCGCCCCGTATGGGATGCGGCGCAGCTCGCTCCACACCCGCTCCTGGAATGGGCTGCCGGGGATGTCGAGCGCCAGGTCGAAGTCGCGGCGCTCGCCGGCGAAGTACGCGGCCAGCTGGCGTTCCAGCTCGTCGAGCATGGCATTCGTGCCCTCGACGGTGGGACCGATCCGCCGCCGCACTGCGGCGAGCTGGGCGGCGATCATCCGGCGCTCGGCGAAGTCGCAGAGCACGATCGCGGCGTCGGTGGCGCCGGCGAGCAACGTCCCGACCGGCGTCTCGAGGGTGCGCACGGTGACGGTCGCCGCGTGGTCGGGATGGCAGCGGAGGCAGGCGCGGTAGCCGGCCGCACGTGCCGCGGCGGCATCGGGCAGGAAGCTGACGTTGCGCAGGAACGGCTTGCGGACGCGGCACGAGGGCCGGCAGTAGATGCCGGTGGTGCGGACGGCGACCACGAACCGGACGTCGTAGGCGGGGTCGGAGGTGGCGAAGGCCCGCTCGAACTCGGCGGTGGTCTTGGTGTTCATGCCCGTCAAACGCTGCCCGACGCCGTGGCGTGAGGTCTCGTTCCGACCCTCAGGCGTCCCCGGCCTGCTGCGATTGGAAGACGAGGTTCACCATGAACGGCGTGCTGCCGAGGATCTGGTCCCGCTCGCGGAGCTCGAACCGATGCCGCCCGATCTCCTTCACCTCGAGTCCCTGGAGGTCGGCGACGATGTTCGCGGTCGTCGCGCCCGGCGGCACCTCGATGTGGAACTCGGGTGGCCGGGCGAGCAGGGCGGCACCGGACGGCGAGATGAGCTGGAGGGTCAGGTCATGCCGACCCGACTCCGCCTCGAGGATCGCGACCACGAAGCACCGCCCGTGGACGGCGGGCAGGCGCGTGACGTTGATCTGGCTGAAGACGCCCATCGCCGACAGCTTCCCGTCCTGCGCGGTGAGCGCGTAGTCGCAGAGCAGGAGCGCGTCGAGCTCGAGCCGGCGGGTCGCATCGGTCATGGGGGGAGTCTAATGCGCGCACCGATGGGATCACCGGCTCGCCCTCACTTAGGCTCGGCAAACGCGAACGGCAGAACCGCCTCCACGAGCTCTACGATCCGCAGGTCCGCGAACTCCGGGCGTGCGATCCAGCGGCACAGGTCGGTGGTCCCGCCCACCTCGGGGCGCAACGTGCCGCCGGTGACCGCGACCCGGTAGACGACCTGCACGGCATGGAAGTCGGCCGGCGGCTCGTCGCCGAAGGCACCGAACGTCGCGGTCCACGAGTGGACGTCGAGGAGGCCGCTCACCTCGCCGACGAGGCCCGTCTCCTCCGTCAGCTCGCGCAGCACGGCATCGCGCGGGTGCTCGCCGTGCTCGATGCCGCCGCCCGGCAGCGTCCACCAGCCGTCGCGCTCGCGCGTCGAACCCGGCGCGAGGCGGCACAGGAGGATGCGCCCCTCCTCGTCGACGCATACCGCGTACGCCGCAATGCGCAGGACGCGGGCAGGCTCGTCGCTCACCCGGCGTACAGGTCCGGGTCGAGGAGCCAGGCGATCTCGCCGGTGCCTGGCTCCGGCACGCCGTAGAACTCGACGCAGGCGAGCCCGCCCTTGCGCATGCGCACCGAGGCGGCGCCGGTGAGCAGCGTGATCGCGCTCGAGAGGTCCGGCTCGTGGCCGACGAACATGACGCGCCGCGCGTCGGGATGGTCGGCCATCGCCCGGGCGAGGTCGCTCCAGTCCGCGCCGGCATTGAGGCGCTCGTCGACGACGGGCGACCCGCCGACCGCGGCGCAGAACAGCTCGGCGGTGCGCAGGGCGCGTGGCAGCGGCGAGCTCAGGACGACCTCGGGACGGAGGTGCAGGCGTTGCCAGAGCGGGGCCGCCGCCTCGAGCTCCACCTCGCCGGTGGCGGTCAGCTCCCGCGCATCGTCGTCGACCGCACGGTGCTCGCCCGCCTTGCCGTGGCGCAGGAAGTAGAGGATCACGCGATGGTGGTGGCGCTGCTGCCGTCGCCGGGCGTCGGGTCGTCGTCGGCGCCGCCGCGCGTGCCGGGATGGCCCGCCGCGATGCCGCGCGCGTGGCCGGTACGCGGGATCGCCATCCGGCCACCGGCGGTGGCCGCGGCCTTCGGCAGCGTGATCGATAGCACCCCGTTGCCGAACGACAGGTTCGCGCGGTTCGCGTCGACGGCGCACGGCAGGTCGATCGTCCGCTCGTACGGCCCATACGACCACTCGCGGGTGAGATGCGCGATCCGGTCCTGTCCCTCGCCGTGTTGCGCGGCGCGCAGGGTGAGCTGGCCGGCATCCGTCACGTCGACGCTGATGTCCTCGGGCGCGACGCCGGGCATCGGCGCCACGACCATGAGCTCGCGATCGTTCTCGAAGACGTTGACGGGGATGGCGGTCGGATCGGTCATGCGGGTGCCCTCGCAGTCAGTCGGGGAATGCCTCCGGGCCGCGCTCGGACAGCTCGGCCGCATGTTCGCCGGCGTTGTCCGGCGGGATCCAGGAGTACGGATACCGATCGTCCTCGAGCTCAACGGCCTCCTGGGTCAGGAAGAGCGGGTGGAACGTGTCGATCATCACCGCCAGCTCCTCGGTCGTTTCCTTGCCGATGCTCGCCTCCACCGTCCCGGGGTGCGGGCCGTGCGGAATGCCGGCCGGATGGACGGTGAACGAGCTGATGTCGACCCCGCGGCGGCTCATGAAGTTGCCGGCGACGTAGTAGATGACCTCGTCGCTGTTGATGTTGCTGTGGTTGTACGGCGCCGGGATGGCGAGCGGGTGGTAGTCGAACTTGCGCGGCACGAAGGAGCAGACGACGAAGTTGCGCGGCTGGAACGTGAGGTGGACCGGCGGCGGCTGGTGGACGCGCCCGGTGATCGGCTCGAAGTCACCGATGTTGAAGGCGAACGGCCACAGGTAGCCGTCCCAGCCGACGAGGTCGAACGGGTGGCGGCGGTAGTGGTACGGCGTGATCCGGTCGCGGCTCCGCACCCGGATGACGTGATCGCCATCCGCCTCGGTGATCGGCGCCATCTCGTCCGGCGGCCGGATGTCGCGGTGGTAGTAGGGACTGTGCTCGAGCAGCTGCCCGTACTCGTTCCGGTAGCGCTTCGGCGGCTCGATCTCGGACGGGCATTCGAGCCACAGCATCCGCTGCTCGGAGCCACCGTCCGGGACGAGGCGGTACGTCGTGCCGATGGGGATGACGAGGTAGTCGCCGGGGCCGTAGGCGATTGGCCCGAAGATCGTCTCGAGCGTGCCGGTGCCCTCGTGCACGAAGAGCATCTCGTCGGCGACCCCGTTGCGATAGAAGTCGGTCATCGCCTCCGCGGGACGGAGGACACCGAACGTCACGTCGCTGTTGAAGAAGAGCGGGATGCGGCCGGAGAGTCCGTCACCGCGTGGCGCCACGCCCTTGGTGTTCACCAGGTGATGCCGATGCGGGGCGGTGGCGGCGTCGTCTGCCGCGCGGACCGTCACGGCGGTCGGCGCATCGATCTGGTGTGTCTGGGTCGGCGGCGTGTGGTGGTAGAGGAGCGACGAGCGCCCGGCGAAGCCCTCGACCCCGAACAGCTCCTCCGCGTAGAGGGTGCCGTCGTCACGACGGAACTGGGTGTGGCGCTTGTGCGGCACCTGGCCGCGCTGGACGTAGAACATCGACGGCCATTATCGGCCGTCTAGGGGGCGGCGGGGTGGCCCGCGTTGTCGGATACGGCCGCGAGGATCGCCTTCACCTCGAATGGGGTGAGGCCCGGGTGCTTGCTGACGAGGAGCGCGACGAGGCCCGCCACGTGCGGCGCGGCGAAGCTGTTGCCGACGGCCACGATCTCGCTGCCGTCCTTCCAGGCCACCGGCACGTCGACGCCCCACGCCCCGAACTCGACCGGCGGGGTGGGGTTGTAGTAGATGCGCATCGGGTCCGGCTCCGCGTGCGCGGCGACCGAGATGACCGACGAAAAGAGTGACGGGTAGCTGTTGCCGGGCACGTTGTTCGCCGCGCTAACGAGGATCACGTTGTGGAAGTAGGCGTCATCGGCGATGTCGTGAAAGAGGCCGAAGAGGGCGTCGCTCTTCGACGAGAGGCTGAGGTTCACGACCTGGATGCGCCGCTCGATCGCCCACTCGAGGGCGGCGGCGAAGGCCGCGCCCTTTCCCTTCAGGTCGCTCCCGAGGACGCGAATCGAGACGATCTCCACCTCCGGTGCCAGACCGATGATGATGCCGGCGCACGCCGTCCCGTGGCCGAACAGGTCGCCGGCGTCGTCGGGCACGACCGCCGGCTCCTCCCCGCTCAGGTCGACGGCGAGGCTCTCGACGAGCCGGCCGTGGACGGCCGGATGGTCGCCCTCGACGCCGCTGTCGATGATCGCGACCCGCACCCCGCGGCCAGTTGCACCGCCCCAGGCCCAGTCACGATCGATCGTCCCGACGACGCCCGGGATCCGCTCCTGGCGCGCGACCGAGCCCGGCGCGAACGGCTCCGACCAGGCGGGGAGCTCGTCCTGCTCGATCTCGGGGGGCATGGGCTCAGCGTCGGCGGGCGCGCGTGCGCTCGCTGCGGCTGGCCTCGGCCTGGTCGGCGACCACCTGGAGGATGGCGGTGACGAGCTGCATCTCGCGGTCGCCGAGCGCCCGGAGGCGGCTGACGAGCTCGACGAGCCGCCAGAAGGGGGCTGCCTCGTCGGTGTCGAGACCCGCGGCGGCCGCGCCGGCGAGCCGTTCCGCGCTTGCCTCGTCGAGCTCGCCATCGGTC
>JBBQMC010000027.1:0-17724 GCA_038328565.1 Candidatus Limnocylindria bacterium | reverse complement strand
GGGATCGCGGCGCTCGTGCGCCCGTCCCGCAGGCCCTCGCGCAGCGTGTCGATGTGCTGCTCGACGAGGCTCGGGAACGCGCTGAGTCGGGCGAGGAGGCGGCCGAGCTTCTCCGGATCGCCGGCCGGCTGGTACTGGGCGATCATGACCGGGAGCGTTGCCACCCCGCCGATGTGATCGACGGCGAGCTGGTACAGCTGCGCGTCAAGCGCCTCGAGGTTGTTGTTCGCGACCGTCAGCAGGAGGTCGCGCGTGATCACCTGTTCCGTCTCCAGCTCGTCGACGGGGATCGACTCCGCCTCCGCCAGCACCGCGCGATAGGCCGCCTGGTCGGCTGCGCGCCCCTCGGCGCCGATGTCCGGCAGGCGGTCGTCGAACCGATCGTCGCCGAGGATCGTGGCGGTGATCGGGTCGCGCTCCAGGACGCCGTCCCAGAAACGGTCGGCGAGGTCGTTGACGAGGGCGTTGGAATCAGTGGCGACGGGCACTTTGGACGTGGCCTCTCTAGCAGATTCGTCGATGGGGACGTCGAGTGTACGCCGTGCCGCGGCGCTGGGCAGACCGGTTGCCGTGCGGCAGCGCGGTCCAGTCGCTGGTCAGCGACCGCCGAACAGATCGGCCAACAGCGCCGGCGGCGTCTCGTCGAGCTGATCGTAGCGGCAGTCCGCGATCGCCTTGTCCGGGCGCCAGCGGACGAACGTGGCGGCATGCCGGAATCGGTCGCCCTGGAGATGGTCGAATGCCACCTCGCAGACGAGCTCCGGCCGGACCGGCACCCAGGAGAGGTCCTTCCCCCGATTCCATCGCGACGTGGCACCGGGGAGCCGCCTGCCGTCCGCACCCGCCGAGGCCTGCCACTCCGCCCACTCGCCCCACGGGTGGCCGTCGACGGCGTTCTCGCGGTACGGCGCCAGCAGCTCGACGAGCTCGCCGCGCTTCGCGACGGTGAACGACGACGTGACCCCGACGTGCTGGAGCTTGCCCTCGTCGTTCCACAGACCCAGAAGGAGCGAGCCGACGAGCGTCCCCGGGCCGTTCTTGTGCCAGCGGAAGCCGGCCACGACGCAGTCGGCGGTGCGGGCGTGCTTGATCTTCGCCATCTCGCGCTTGCCGGGCAGGTAGCGCCCATCGGCACGCTTCGCCACCACGCCGTCGAGCCCGGCCCCCTCGAACACGTCGAACCAGCGCTGTGCGACCGAGGGGTCCTCGGTCGACGGCGTGAGCTGGACCGATGCCGGCGGGTCGGCCATGAGGGCCTGGAGGTGGGACCGACGCTCGGCGAACGGCGCCTCGCGGAGGTCGGCGGCTCCATCGGCCAGGCAGTCGAAGGCGACATAGGACGCGGGGCTCGCCTCGGCGAGCATCGCCACCCGCGACGCGGCGGGGTGGATGCGGAGCAGGAGCGCATCGAAGTTCAGGCCGCCATCGGGCGTCGCGATGACGACCTCGCCGTCGAGCACGAAGCGCGCCTTCGGGCCGCCGAGGGCCAGCAGGGGCGCCTCGAGCTCCGGGAAGTACCGGTTCAGCGGCTTCAGGTCGCGCGACTGGATGAGCAGCTCGGCGCCGTCCCGGAAGACGATCGCGCGGAAGCCATCCCACTTCGGCTCGAAGATCCAGCCGGGCGCAACGGGGATCGCCGGGGTCGGCTTGGCGAGCATCGGCTCGACGGGCGGCTCGATCGGGAAGGGCATGCGCGGATGATAGGTCGGCGGCGGCACACGCCTTGCCTCATCATCGGTCCATGAGCATCCAGATCCAGTTCCTCGGGGCGGTCGGAACCGTCACCGGCTCGCAGTTCCTCGTGACCGTCGGTGAGCGACGCGTCCTCGTCGACTGCGGGATGTTCCAGGGCAGCCCGGAAGAGATCGCCCGCAACCGGCTGCCGTTCGCCTACGAGGCGGGCTCCGTTCACGCGCTCCTCCTCACCCACGCCCATCTCGATCACTGCGGCCGCATCCCCCAGCTCGTCAAGCAGGGGTTCCGCGGGCCGATCCATGCCACCCACGGCACCGTCGACCTCACGGAGATCGTGCTGCGCGACTCGGCGAAGCTGCAGGTCGAGGCCGCCAACCGCTGGAAGCGGAAGCACCCCGAGGAAGCGGTCGCGGCCGCGGGCGCCGGTGTGAGCGAGGAGGCGGCAGTCGAGGACGACCAGGGCATGCCCGCTCGTCTCCGGCAGGCGCAGCCAGAGGGCCGGACGATGACGCGCGAGGCGATCTACGACGACGCCGACGTCGACCAGACGGTCCAGCAGATGCGTGGCGTCGACTATGGTGCCGAGCTCGCGGTGACCGATGGCGTGACCGCCATCTTCCACGACGCGGGGCACATCCTCGGCTCGGCGATCATCGAGCTGCGCCTCACCGATGGCGCCAACGCCCGCACCGTCGTCTTCTCCGGCGACCTTGGCCGGGATGGGACGCCGATCCTGCGCGATCCGTCGCCGCTCACCCACGCCGACTACGTGCTCGTCGAGTCGACGTACGGGAACCGCGAGCACGCCCCGCACGAGGAGGCGATCAACGACCTCGTGGCCGCGGTGTCCGAGGTCGCCGGCGATCGCGGCGTGCTCCTCGTGCCGGCGTTCGCCATCGGCCGCACCCAGGAGCTCATCTGGGTCCTCGACGATCTCGTCCGCGCCGGCCGGATCCCGCGCGTGCCGCTCTACCTCGACTCGCCGATGGCCTCGAAGGCGACGCAGGTCTATGAGGATCATCCGGAGGACTACGACGACGAGACGACCGCGCTCGTCAAATCCGGTGACTCGCCCCTGAAGTACCCGGGTCAGCAGTTCACCGACACGGTCGAGGAGTCGAAGGCGATTCGCTTCCAGAACCGGCCGATCATGGTCGTCGCCGCGTCGGGGATGCTCACCGGCGGGCGGATCATGCACCACCTCAAGGACTTCCTGCCGGATCCCGCCTGCACGCTCCTCTTCATCGGCTACCAGGGCGAGGGGACGCTGGGGCGCGCGATCCAGGGCGGGGCGAAGACCGCGCGCATCGACGGCCAGGAGGTCGATGTGCGGTGCCGCGTGCGGTCGATCTCCGGCTTCTCCGCGCACGCCGACGAGCACGAGCTCGAGGCGTGGCTGAAGCGCTTCGCCGAGGCGGGCACCGCCGCCGAGCCGAAGACCGTGTTCGTCGTCCACGGCGACCCCGACGCAGCACAGGCCTTCGCGACCCGCATCACGGCGATGGGCATGCAACCGCACCTCCCCGAGTACAAGGAGAACGTCACGCTGGCATGAGCCGGTCGCGACCGCGGCCCTGTGGATGGGTGGTGGATAACTCCCCGGAGACGTCGGCAAGTTGTGGACAAAAGGGGTTGTGCCTCCGCGCACCAGGCCGCTAAGGTGGTTCTTGTCCCGGAGGAGTCCGTGGAACCGGAGATTGCATCAACGGTTCCCGTGGTTCCTTCGGGACGTTTTCATGCCCGGCGGCGGGTTGCCTGACCGATCACATCGGTCCGCAGAGGCACACCGGTGCCCGCTAGGATGCGCCGATGCAGCGCCTGACATCCGACCGCCCGATCATCTCCTTCCTGACCGATTTCGGCCTCGACGGCGCCGCCGCGACCTGCCGCGGCGTGATGCTCGGCATCTGCCGCGACGCGCAGATCATCGATCTGGCCCACACGATCCGGAAGTACGCGATCCGCGACGGTGCCTTCATCCTCGAGGCCGCGCTTCCCTACCTCCCGATCGGCGTGTGCGTGGCGGTCGTGGATCCCGGCGTCGGGACCGAGCGACGCGCGATCGCCATCCGCACGCAGCGCGGTGACGTCCTCGTGGGGCCGGACAACGGGCTGCTGCCGCCGGCGGCCGACGCGCTCGGCGGCATCGTCGGTGCGCGGGCGCTCACCGACCGGCAGTACTGGCTGAGCTCCACCACCTCGACGACATTCCACGGCCGCGACATCTTCTCGCCGGTGGGGGCCCGGCTGGCGGCGGGGACCGTCGAGTTCGCGGCGCTCGGCGAGGAGGTCGCGGCGGCGGACCTCGTTCGCCTGCCGGCCCTCAGGCCCCGGGTGTCCGATGGCGCGCTGGAGACCGTCGTGACGTACATCGACAGCTTCGGCAACCTCCGGCTCGCCGGTGGCGACACCGACCTGGTGGCCGCGTTCGGGGAGATCGACGGGCACCGATTCGCGGCCACGATCGACGGCGATGGCAGGACAGCAAGCGAGTCGATGCCGTTCGCCGACACGTTCGGCGTCGTTCCGATGGGCTCTCCGCTCCTCTACGTCGACTCGCTTGGCAACCTGGCCATCGCCGACAACCAGGGCAGCTTCGCGGCTCGGCACGGGGTCCAGCCAGGCGCCCGCGTCCGCATCGGACCGGCCTGAGCGTCGCGTCGATCGATGGCCGGCCCCTTCATCTCGTTCCTCACCGATTTTGGCGCCGATACGGCGCCCGCCACCTGTCGCGGCGTGATGTGGGGTATCGCACCCGATGCGCGCATTCTTGACCTCACCCACAGCGTGCGCGCCTTCGCCGTGCGTGACGGCGCATTCCTGCTCTGGAGCTCAGTGCCGTACCTGCCGGTTGGCGTTCACGTCGCGGTCGTCGACCCGGGAGTCGGCACCTCGCGACGGCCGATCGCGATCCGAGCCGGGCGTGGCGACCTGCTCGTGGGACCGGATAACGGGCTCCTCGTACCGGCCGCCGAACGCCTCGGTGGCATCACCGAGGCGCGAGTGCTGACGAACCGCACGCTGTGGCGCGGCGACGTCTCGACCACGTTCCATGGTCGCGACATCTTCTCGCCGGTGGCGGCCCACCTCGCCAACGGCGTCGAGCTCACCACCGTGGGTGAGGCGATCGACGGCGCCACGCTCGTCCAGCTCGCCTTTCCCGAGGCGACGGCACGGGATGGTGGTCTCGACAGCTCGGTGCTGTTCATCGATGCGTTCGGCAACTGCCGCCTTGCCGGGGAGCCGCGAGAACTCGAGGCCGCCATCGGTCGACCGCTGACCGGCGTTCGCCTCAGCATGCGCCACGCCGGCATCGTCACGGAGGTGCCGTGGTGCACGTCATTCGGCGTGGTCGCGGCCGGCGAGCTGCTCGCGTACGAGGATGCCGACTACGGCGGGCTTGCGGTGGCGGTGAACCAGGGATCCGCCGCCGAACGCCTCCGCCTCACGCTCGACGACCTGGTCCGCATCGAGGCCGCCTGAGTGGCGGCCGACGGCCCGATCCTCGCGGTCGAAGGCCTTAGCTTCCGCTACCGCCGTGCCAGCGAGCCCGCGATCCGGGATGTCACGGTCGAGGTCCGCCTGGGCGAGGTGCTGCTCGTCGCCGGCCCGTCGGGATGCGGCAAGAGCACCCTCATCCGCGCCATGAATGGCCTCATCCCGCACGCCTACTCAGGCGACCTGAGTGGCCAGGTCCGGGTCGCCGGACGGCCGACCACGGAGCTGAGGCTGCGCGATGTCGCGCTCGTGGTCGCGACGCTGCTCCAGGATCCGGCGAAGCAGATCGTCGGCTCGACGGTCGAGGCTGAGCTCGCCTTCGGGCCGGAGAACCTGGGCACCTCGCCGGCCGACATCCGGCGCCGGCTCGCCGCAGTCATGGAGCGCACCCGGATCGGCGGGCTTGCCGGGAGGTCGACCGATGCGCTGTCCGGCGGCGAGCGCCAGCTGCTCGCGATGGCCGGCACGCTCATGTCCGAGCCGCGCGCGTTCGTCGTCGACGAGCCGCTCGCCAACCTCGATCCGGCAACGGCCGGACGGCTCCTCCGGCTGCTCCGCGAGCTCGCCGACGAGGGGCACGCGGTCGTCATCGTCGAGCATCGGGTCGAGGAGGCGCTCGCCCTTCGGCCGGACCGGGTGCTCTATCTCGAGGAGGGGCGCGCGTCCTACCTCGGGGATGTCGACGGGTTTCTGGCGGTCGCCGATCCGCGCGCCGTCAAGCTGCCGTTCACCGCGGTCGTGGAGCGCGTGCGCGCCCTCGACGGCGCACGCGCGGCCGGCACACCCGGGCGGGCGCTGATGCCCGGCGGCGCATCACGCCTCGCCTGGGACGATGTCCATGTTCGACTTGGTGATCGTGATGTCCTGCGCGGGGTGAGCGCCGACCTGCGCGCCCGCGAGGTGGTCGCGCTGCTGGGGCCCAACGGTTCGGGAAAGACGACGATGTTTCGGACCGCGATGCGGCTGCTCGAGCCCCGGCGCGGCGGCCTTCGGATCGACGGCACGCCGATGGGCGTCCGCACGACTGCCGATCTGGCCCGAACGTTCGGCTACGTGTTCCAGAGCCCGTCGCAGATGCTTTTTGCCCGAACCGTGCGCGAGGAGCTGATGTTCGGGCCGCGGAACCTCGGCCTGCCGCTCCCCGAGGCGGAGGCGGCCGCGGCCAGCGCGCTGCGGCGGACCTCGCTCGCCGACGAGGAGGCGATCCTCGATCGACCTCCGCTCACGCTCTCGTTCGGGCAGCAGAAGCGCCTGGCGCTCGCGATCGGGCTCGCGCTCGAGCCCAGGACGCTGATCCTCGATGAGCCATCGGCGGGCCAGGATCATCGGTCCTGCGAGGCCTTCATGGACCAGGTGCTGGCGATCGACGGCCTCGAGAGCCTCTATTTCGTCACGCATGACGTGGATCTTGCGTTGACGCGAGCGGACCGTATCCTTGTGCTCCGCGACGGACGGCTCGTCGCGGACGGCGCGCCGCCCGAGGTCTGCGCTGACGAGGAGGCATGGATCGCGAGCAACCTGCATCGCACGTCGCTGATCTCCGCCAACCTGCGATGGCGCCCGGAGACTGGCCGCTTCCTCGGCGCCATCGACCTCGCCCGCCATGTGATCGCGCGGGAATCGGCATCGGGCGGGGGCAGCACCGTCGAGCCGGCCTGAATCGGTCCGGCATCACGAGCAGGGGGGATCGGAGGAGCAATGTCCACCACGGTCATGGAACGAGATCGGGGCATGTGGGACGTGGGCACGCGCACGATCGTTTACGCGGCGATCGGGGCGGCCCTCTACGCGGTCGCCGCGCAGTTCCAGTTCATCATGCCCGGCACGGCCAACGTCTCGGTGCGGCCGGGCTTCGCGCTCGTCCCGTTCTTCGGCTTCGCGTTCGGTCCGATCGTCGGCCTCTTCGTCGGGCTGGTCGGCAACGCGGTTGCGGACCAGATCAGCAGCTGGGGCCTACTTACGAGTTGGAACTGGAGCATCGCGGTCGGGGTCGTCGGCATGCTGGCCGGGATCTTCGCGATGACGTTCGGCCGCACCTTCACGAACCGATACGTCCTCGCCGCGGTCGCATCGGTGGTGGCGATCGTCATCGGCTTCATCATCGTCTTCAGCGACATCTGGCTCGGCACGGCCGACGATTTCGGCGTGGCCCTGACGGCGAACTACCTGCCGGCGATCCTCACCGATGGCATCGCGTCGGCGATCCTCGTGCCACTCCTCGTGGCAGCCTGGGAGCCGATCCGGGAGGCGGTCGGGCGCTGACCGATGGCACCTGAGGCGCCCCGATGAACGTCGCGCCTCGCTACCTTGGCCGGGGATCGTGGCTCGCCCGCCGCGATCCCCGGGTCCTCATCCTCGCCCTGGCGGCGTACGTCTTCGCCGTCGTCCAGGTCTGGGACCTCCGCCTCCTCGCGCCGATGGCGGCCGTCGCCGTCACGTACTACACATCGGCGCGCATCCCATTCCAGGCGGTGCGCTGGCAGTGGTCCTACGCCCTCGTCATCATCGGCCTCCTCATCCTGTTCAACACCCTGCTCACCGGCGGCGAGCTGCGCGGCTTCCGCGAGCCCGACCTCCACATCTACGGACGGGTGCCGCTGCTGGGAACGCCGATCAGCGCGGAGTCAGTGACGTATGGGGTTGCGCAGCTCCTGCGCTTCGGCTCGATGGCGGCCATGGGATTTCCGATCGCGTTCGCGATCGCACCGGGCGACATCGGTCCCGCCTTCGCACGGCTCGGGGTGCCCTACAAGTTCGCATACGCCCTCGAGCTCACCTTTCGCTTCGTGCCCTCGCTGGCAGAGGACCTGCGGACCACGATCGACGCGCAGCGAGTGCGCGGCTACGAATGGGAGGCGATCGGCCGCAGTCCGATCGGCAAGGTGCGTCGCGTCGGACCCCTCATGGTGCCGCTGACGATGAACGCGATCGTCGGAGCCGAGGACACGATCGACGCCATGGACTTGCGTGGCTTCGGCACCGGGCGCAGGACATGGCTTCGAGAGCTCAGGTTCGACGCGACCGACTATGCGCTGCTCGGCGGCTTCGTTGCCCTCCTGATCGCGGTGACGGCGCTGAGTTTCACCGGTCACACGGTGCTCTGGGTGCCGGCGCCGCTCATCGACCTCGCGCGCTGACGGGGCGTCAGGTCAGGGGCGCAGGCGCAGCACCCATGCGCGATACGACGGCCGGAAGCCGGCGGCCCGCAGGGCATCGGCGAGGCCCGATTCCGCGGGCGGCACGCGATCCACGCGCTCGAACGCGAGCTCGCGCAGCGGCCCGCGCGGCTGGAGCAGTGCCGGCAGCGACGCCACCGCCATCGCCGCCAGCTCGGGATCGTCGCCGCCGGGAAGCGTGAGAAGCGACTTTCCGCCGCGCTCGAGGTAGAGCACCGCGACGCCGTCGACCGTCACGACGTACGCGCCGGCCGCACGCTGCAGCGGAAGGCGCTCGACCTCGTTCCGGCGCGGCCAGGCAATCGCGGCGCCATAGGGCTGCGCCGGGTCGGCGGCCGCCAGGATCTCGACCTTCGGGCCGTCGTCCTTCCCTGGGTCACGCGCGGCACGCAGCCGGTCGACCGCACCGGGAAGCGCGAACTGGGCAGCACCGAGGCCGTCGACGAAGTAGCCGCGCCGCGCGCGCCCGGACTCCTCCATCGCGCGCAGGACCGGATAGACCGATGCGAATCCGCCGACCACGCCTTCGGCGAGGACCGCCTCACGGGTGAGGACACCATGGCGCTCGAGGAGCGAGACGGCGGTGGCGTGGCCGCGCTCCGTTGGCGTGCGAGATTCGCCGACGAGGTCGGCCACGAGCGACCAGCGCCCGACGCCGCGGGGCGGACCGAGCGATGCCAGGCGGCCCGGTCGCGGCCGCGCGCGCGACCGCGAGCGTGGGAGCGTCAACGCGCGGAGCGGAGCGAACGTGTCGTTCGTCACCTCCCCCGCCCAGACGAGGTCCCATAGTGCGTCGAGCAGCTCGTCGTCGGTCCGGGCACCGGGCGCGGCGGTTCGCAGCTGGGCGTGGAAGCTCGCCCCGCGTCGGGCGAGGTGAGCGCGGAGCGCTTCGTGGATCTCGCTCGTCGGGCGCTCCTGGCCCTCGAATGCACCCGCTGAGGCGAGCAGCTCGGCGCGGTCGCGACGGTAGAGGGCGATCTTCCCATCGTCGCGATTCAGCGACCCGCGACCGACCCACACGACCTCGCCGGCGGCGCCAAGCTCGTCGAGCAGGCGCGGCGCGTAATCGCGGACGCGAGCCCGCAGGACGTCGCGCTCCAGGATGCTGGCCGGGATCGGCGCGCCCTCGAGCTGCGTGACGACCTCGAGCAGCCGATCGAGCCCGCCGGCAAGCGAACCGACCCCCTGCCATGCCGGGAGAAAGCGGGCGAGCGCCTCCGCCGGCACCGGCTCGATTTCGCGCCGCAGCCTCGCGAGCGAGCGGCGCCGGAGAGCGCGGACGACGTCCGGGTCGGCGTACTCGTGATCCGAGGCTCCGGGGCGGAATGCCCCCTCCAGCAGTCGACCGTGGGCGACCAGCGCGGCCAGCGCCTCGGCCACGGCCGCCGGGGAGAGGCCCCATCGCGCCGCCGGGGAGGCCGCGGTGAAGGGTGCATGGGTCCGCGCCCACCGCTGGAGGAGCCCACCGAGGGGCGCTTCGCTGGGCGCGAGGAGCGTCTCAGGCACGCCCCGCGGCGGGCTGGCACCGAGCGCATCGCGGTACCTGGCGACGTCCTCGATCGCGACCCAGCGCTCCGCGCCCGCGATGCGGAGCGGGACGGCGCGGCGTCCCTCGAGCGCGTGGAGGGCTGCGCCCAAGTCGAGATCGGGATCCGCACGCGCCGCGATCTCCGCCGGATCGAGGTCTCCGACCCTTCGCAGGAGGTCGTGGATCGCGTCGATCGTTCGCGCCCGCCGCCCCTCTGCCAGCCATTGCAGCTCGAGCTCGAGCGAGCTGATCGCCTCCGGATCGAGGAGCTCGCGCAGCTCATCAGTCCCGAGCAGCTCGGCCAGGAGCTCGCGATCCAGCGTGAGCGCCTGAGCGCGGCGCTCGGCCAGCGGCGCGTCGCCCTCGTAGAGATACGAGGCCACGTAATCGAACACCAGGCCCTGGGCGAACGGTGACGCGGCCCGGGTCTCGACGCTCACGACGCGCAGCTGCCGGGACCGGATGCCGCCCAGCACCTCGCGCAGCGCCGGAAGGTCGAAGACATCGCGCAGGATCTCGCGGTACGTTTCGAGCAGGATCGGGAACGAGCCGTAGCGGCTCGCCACGCCGAGCAGGTCGGCCGACTTCTGGCGCTGCATCCAGAGCGGCGTTCGCTGCCCGGGCCGTCGGCGCGGCAGGAGGAGCGCGCGCGCGGCGTTCTCCCGGAACCGGGCAGCGAACATCGCGGACGAGCCGAGTGCGCCGGTCAGCACCTCCTCGATCTCGTCCGGGTCGAGGAGGAGCAGCTCTTCCGCGGGTGTCGCATCCGCCTCCGGCAGGCGGACGGCGATACCGTCATCGGTCCAGATCGTCTGGGCGTCGAGGCCCCGCTCCGCCAGTCGCGCCTCGATCGCCATCGCCCACGGGGCGTGGACGCGACCGCCGAACGGCGTCAGCAGGCACACCCGCCAATCGCCGAGCTCGTCGCGAAACCGCTCAAGGACGAGGGTGCGGTCCGTCGGCAGCACGCCGGTCGCCTCGCGCTGGTCGGCGAGGTACTGGACGAGGTTGCGCGCCGCCAGCTCGTCGAGCCGATGCTCGTCGCGGAGCCTCGTCTCCGCGGCGGCCGCCGGCATCGTTTCCAGCTCGCGCACCGTCGCGCCGATGGCGCGCCCGAGCTCGATCGGGCGACCGACGAGATCGCCATGCCAGAACGGCATCTTCCCCGGCTCGCCGGGCGCCGGCGTGACGATGACCCGGTCGTGGCGAATCTCCTCGATCCGCCAGGAGCTGGCGCCGAGAAGGAAGACCTCGCCGACGCGCGATTCGTAGACCATCTCCTCGTCGAGCTCGCCAACGCGGCGGCCGCCCTTGCCGTCGCCAGCCGGCAGGAAGACGCCATACAGCCCGCGGTCCGGGATCGTGCCGCCGGAGGTGACCGCCACCACCCGCGCGTCGTTGCGGCTCTGGAGCGTGCCGGCGGCGCGATCCCACACGATCCGCGGCTTGAGCTCGGCGAACTCGTCGGACGGGTAGCGGCCGGAGAGCATGTCGAGCACCCCCTCGAGCTGCTCCCGGGACAGCTCGCGGTAGTTCTCGGCGCGCGTGACCATGGCATGGAGCGCGTCGACCGTCCATGCCTCCTGCGAGCAGATCGCCACGACCTGCTGGGCCAGCACGTCGAGCGGGGTGCGCGGCATGCGGGTCTCCTCGATCTGTCCCGCCTCCATGCGGGGCACGATGACCGCCGCCTCCAGGAGGTCGCCCCGGTACTTCGGGAAGATCTTGCCCTGGCTCGGCTCCCCCACCTGGTGCCCGGCGCGCCCGATGCGCTGGAGGCCGGATGCGACCGATGGCGGCGCCTCGACCTGGACGACGAGGTCGATCGCCCCCATGTCGATGCCCAGCTCGAGTGACGAAGTCGCCACCAGCGCGGGCAGCCGGCCGGCCTTCAGCGCCTCCTCGATCTCGAACCGCTGCTCACGCGCGATGCTGCCGTGATGGGCGCGCACGAGCTCCTCGCCGGCGAGCTCGTTCAGGCGCGCCGCCAGCCGCTCGGCGAGCCTTCGCGAGTTGACGAAGATGAGCGTGGACCGATGTGCGCGGATCAGCTCCAGCAGCCGGGGATGGATTGATGGCCAGATGCTCCGCCGGGCCTCGGGCCCTGCCGCCGGGCCGCCGGGCGCCTCGTCGACGTCGAGCGCCTCTCCCATGCGTGCCATGTCATCGACCGGAACGATGACCTCGAGCTCGAGCACCTTCCGCGTCCCGGCATCAATGACCTCGACCGCATGCCCGGCCCCGCCGAGGAACCCTGCGATGCGCTCGAGCGGGCGCTGCGTGGCGGACAGCCCGATGCGTTGCGGCGCCTGCCGGCCGGTGGGCGGCGCAATGCCGGTCGGGGCCGGGTCCCCGGTGACGAGGGCGTCGAGGCGCTCGAGCGACAGGGCGAGGTGCGCGCCGCGCTTCGTGCCGGCCATGGCGTGCACCTCGTCGACGATGACGTGCTCGACGCCGCGGAGGATGTCGCGCGCCTGCGAGGTGAGCAGGAGATAGAGGCTCTCGGGCGTGGTGACGAGGATGTCCGGCGGATCCTTCACCAGCTGGCGACGCGCATCTGCCGGCGTGTCGCCGGTCCGGGACCCGATCCGCACCTCCGGAAGCGTCGTCCCATCGCGCTCGGCCACGCGGCGGATGCCCGCCAACGGCGCGCGCAGGTTGCGCTCCACGTCGTACGTCAGCGCCTTCAACGGGCTGATGTAGAGGACCCTGGTCCCGCTCGCGCGCCGGGGGTGGGTAAGCAGTTCGTCGACGCACCAGAGGAAGGCGGCGAGGGTCTTGCCGCTCCCGGTCGGCGCGTGGATCAACGTGTCGCGGCCCGCGGCAATCGCCACCCATCCCCGAGCCTGGGCATCCGTCGCCGCCGCGAAGGTCTCGGCGAACCAGGCGCGCGTGGGAGCGGAGAAGGGCGCGAGGGAATCGTGAACGGAGGGGCGCGGCACGGTATCGGTCAGTCTATCGGTGCAGCGATCCTCCCACCGATACATGACAGGGGCTGACAGGACGCCACCCCCTGATCGCGCGGAGTTTCTCGCGTGCTTCAAAGCCCCATGGTTGGGGTATTGTCGATCAGTGGCTGACGTGCCTGATATCGAAGGCGTTCTCGCAGCGATCGACGAGTTCGGCAGTTGCCTCGCGGCGCAGGACCTCGACGGAACTCTGGCACTCCTCGCCGATGACCCTGATGTCGCGGTCATACCGAGTGAGGGCGTTGAGGCTTACCGCGGCCGGCGGGCCGTCGGGTCGTTCCTTGCCCGCATCTATGCCGGACCGAGACGTTACAGCTGGCGTTGGCGAGATCGGTGGGTCTCGGCAGAGGGAGCCTGGGCATCGTTCGTGGCCGTCGGCGATGAGTTCGTCGATGGCGCGGGGGCAGAGCGACTGGTCATCCCCTACTGCCTGACCGGCACGCTCGTCCGGCGCGACGGGGCCTGGCGCTTCCTACTGCTCCACGGCTCCGAGGAGTCGGCCGGCGCCTAACAAGTTCCGATCCCTCCAGGTAATTCGGCGACAGGCCCTTAGGCTGGTTTCAGCGCCACCAGCTGGCCGATGTTGTGGGCCGATACGCCTGCGGTCGCGGTGCGGTCGCCTGTGGCGCCTGCGGCAGCCATGGGCTGGTCGTCGAGGGACGCGGTGAGCTTGCTGGTGGTCCCGGTGGGCGAGAACACCTCGGCGCGCTCCGTCATGCCCGACGACGTCCCGATCGTGGTCTTGCCGACGATGCCGAAGAAGGCGACGAGCTGGGTGTTGGGCACCGCCGTGGTGACCGATTTCGCGGTGATGGTGCTGGAGCTGCTCGTCACCTGGGCGTTGTGGGCCGCGATCGGGGTCGTGTTGTCGACGCCGCTGTAGGCGACGATGGTGCCCACCGCGGTCTGGCTGGAGTCGAACGTGAACGTGTAGTTAGCCGGTTCGCTGCCCCCGGCGACGTGCACGTACACGGCCTGGGTGAAGGTCGGGGCGCGCGCGTCATTGCGCACCGGGGTCCAGCCAGCGGGAGCGGTGATGATGGGCGCGCCGCGCACGGTCACAGCGGCAAGCAGCACGTCGTTGGCCGTGGTCCCAGTTGGGAGTGGCAGCACCAGGGTGGTTGCCCCGGTGTTGGTCCCGCTGGCAGCCGCGCGGAGCGCGATGCCACCGCCGCCGGTGCTCGTGACGGTGATGGTCACCGTTGCCGACGCCGAATCGGTGGTGCCGTCGTTGACCTTGTAGGTGAACGAGTCGGGGCCGGAGTAGTCGAGGTTCGGCGTGTAGAGGACCGACGCGCTGTCAGTCTTCGGCGTGGTGCCGTTCACACACGCCTGATCCGCCTGGTTGCTCAGCGTGCCGTTGCTGGGCGGGTTGACGATGGTGAACGTTAGGTCGCAGGTCTCGGCGTCGCTGCCACGCAGGATGACGGTGACGGCGTTGTTCTGGGTGGTGTTGGCGCTGACCGGGTCGGCAGTCGGTGGCGTGTTGCCTCCACCACCGGCGACCGCGATCTCGTAGATCTTGCCGTCGTTCTCGGTGGGTTGCGGGTTGTTGTCGATGCCGCGATCAGCAACGTACAGGTTGCTCCCGCCACCCGAACTCGCCGGCGCGACCGCGATGCCGCCGGGCGCCACGAAGGGGTTGCTCGCGACGTTAATCGTCTCGATCGGCGTGCCGGTCAGTGTGGTGTGGAGGATGCTGGTGTTGGTCTTGTTGCTGATGATCCACAGCGTGTTGTCACGCGAGTCGAATGCGACATCCTCGGGGTTGTTCTGGCCGATGGACAGCGTGTCGAAATGGGTGATGACGTCATCGCCGCGGCCTTCGAAGATCCCGTTGTTGCCGGGCTTGACCGTCCAGATCTCCTTGTCCTTGCCATCGGCGATGAACAGGGTCGGCGTGCCGCTCACGACGCCGTAGCCGAGGCCCTCCGAGTCCTGGGACTGGAGGGCGGAGCCTGTGGCGAGGGTCGACCACTGTCGCACCAGGCCGCCGGTGCGGTAGAAGCGGCCTTGCGTGTCCGCGGACACCTCCTGCACGTACGCCTTCCCGTCGTTCGACACGAAGAGGCGGCGCTGCGCCACGACGCCCGGCTTGTAGGCCACCCCGGCCGGCTCCTTGTTGCTGTACGGCGATAGGGTGGTGTTGAAGCTGAAGGTGCTGTCGACCGTGCCGGTGGGGCTGAATTGCCAGCCGTTCACGTTGTGGAAGCCCGCCCCTGTCGTCTCCTCGACCTCGCCGTCGGTCAGGATCAAGCCGCCGCCCGTGTCGGAGTTGAAGGCCAGGTCCGACGGATCCGGGCTGTCAGGCGTCCAGCCGCCGTTCGGAGGATTCTTGGTGATGATGGTGCCAACCACCGTCCCA
Organism: Candidatus Limnocylindria bacterium; assembly: GCA_038328565.1. GTDB lineage: Bacteria > Chloroflexota > Limnocylindria > QHBO01 > QHBO01 > JAICQM01. Next base: position 2,493 of record JBBQMC010000027.1, on the reverse strand, counting down.
CCCGTCGTTGGCGCGGCGAGCAGCGCAGTCTGGGTGAGCGGGGCGGCCAGCGCGATCTCGGCGATGCCGGCGCCGGTCGACCCGGTGGGCGTCGCGATGCCCGCGTCGGCGACGTACAGGCTAGGGGCGGATGCGGCATCGGTGTTGTCGCTGCTCGGCGCGATGACGAGGCCCTGCGGGTTGCGGATCGCGGCGGCGCGCAGGTCGCGCGTCGTTACCAGGGCACCGGTGGCGTCCAGCTCGTAGAGCGTCTTCGACGAGGATGCCAGGACGAAGAGGTGGCCGGTCGCCTGCTGAATCGCGAGGCCGCGAGCTCGGGCGCCGGCGAGGGCGCCGAGGCCGATGACCGAGGACTTCGCCGGATCCGGCTGCCCCGCGGCATCGGCGGCGAGCCGCACGATCCGATTGCCGACCGCATCGAGGATGTACAACGCGCCCGACGCATCGGTGGCAAGGCCGGCAGCCGAGCGCAGGCCGAGGGCACGGATGTCGCGGTGGCTGAGGCCGAGGGTGCCGGAACGTGGCCGCCCGGCCCCGGGGATGGAGACGAGGTCGGCCGTGCTGGTGACCTCCGCGAGCCGCCCGCGGGTCGCGTCGTAGGCGAGGTTGATCGCGTCGCCGGGGACGGTGGCGAGTGTCGCAGCGCCGGTCACCGCGTCGTTCGTCGCCACGAAGCTCACCGACGAGGACCCGTTGCCGTCGAGGACGATCAGCTCCCGCGTCGCAGCGGAGTAGCTGAGGCCGGTGGGGCGCGTCAGGCCGAGGTCACTCGCCTCGACGCGATGGACGACGGAGGCATATCCCGCCCGGGGCGCGGTCCGCGTGGGCTCTGCGGCGACGGTGAGTGGGACAGCAGCGACGATGAGCGCCCCGATGATGGACGCGAGGGCACGAACGGGCACGAGTGGAATCCCCTCGAGAATAAGTCCTGGGTATAAGAGGATGCCATTCTGCATCTGTCAAACCGATTCGTCGAGCGGATTGGTGGGCCCGGTGAGGCAATACGTTGCGGTTGCGCACCGCTTGTGGGACGTCTGGGCCATGACCCAGCACCAAGCCGCGCGGCTACTCCCAGCGGAAGAGCCGCACTGCCACCACGAATGCGATGACGGCCCAGATCGCCATGCCGAGCAGGTCGCCGCTGAGGTCGCCGAGCCCGGCTCCGTCATTCGCGATCCGGCGCAGCGCGTCGTTGAGATAGGTGAGCGGCAGGTACGAGGTGATCGAGGCGAGCACGTCCGGCATCGCATCGCGCGAGAAGAACGTGCCGGACAGGAAGAGCATCGGCAGGCTCACGAGGTTCGCAACCGGGGCCGCCTGGTCCTCGTTCTTCGCCCAGCCGGCGATGGCGAAGCCCATGGCCAGGAAGATGACCGCGCCGAGCAGGGCGACGAGCAGCAGCAGTGCCACGCTCCCGATGAGGTGCAGGCCGAAAAGGAGCCCGATGCCGAGCAGGATGAGGACCTGGATCATGCCGAGCACGAGCCGCGACGCCACCTGGGCGCCGAGGAAGTAGCCCGGCGGCGTGGGCGTGGCGAAGAGGCGGCGCAGCGTCCCGGTGCGCTTGAGCTGGACGAAGCCGAACGCCACGCCGAACAGGCCGAGGTTCATGATCGTGAGCCCGAGCACCCCGGGCACCAGAAAGTCGATGTAGCCGAGGTCACGCGCGTTCACCGGCTCGACCCGCACCGGCGGCGTCGTGCCGCCCCCGGCCCGTCCGAACATCGCCTGGCTCACGGCCTGGTTGAGGAGTAAGGCACCGATCTGCGCCTGCTGCGTCTGCGCGGTGCTCGTCTCCGCCAGCAGCTGCGTGCCGCCCGGTTGCAGCGCGTAGCCGGCCGGGATCGTCAGCACCACCGCTCGGTGGCCCTTCTCCAGCTCGCTGATCTCGTCCGCGTGCGAGCCCTGGGTGAGCTTGAAGCTGTCGAATGTCCCGAGCGCCGCGATCAGCTTGCCGCTCGCCGCGTTGTGGGCTTCGTCGACAACCCCGAGCTCGACCGTCGTGCCGGCTCCGAAGTTCAGGACGCCGAAGATCACCATGATCACGAGCGGCAGGAAGAGGCTGAAGAACAGGGCGACCCGGTTGCGGACGAACATCTTCACGCTCGCCACGAAGAGCGCCCAGAACAGGCCGATCCGGATCGGCACCGTCACTCGTCCTCCCGCAGGTCGTGGCCGGTGAGGTCGATGAAGACGTCCTCGAGGTTCGCGAGCCGTTCGACGCGCTCCTTGTGGAAGCCTCGCCCCACGAGCGCGTCGATGAGGTGCTGCGGCGTGTCGAGCGCAACGATGCGGCCGCTGTCCATGATCGCGACCCGGTCGCAGAGCTCCTCGGCCTCCTCCATGTAGTGCGTGGTGAGGACGACCGTGGGGCCGCGGTCACGGAGGCGGCGCACGAGCTCCCACAGGTGGCGCCGCGCCTGCGGGTCAAGGCCGGTGGTCGGCTCGTCGAGGAAGAGGACACGGGGATCGTTCACGAGGGCGGCCGCGATG
>JBBQMC010000026.1:0-17952 GCA_038328565.1 Candidatus Limnocylindria bacterium | reverse complement strand
CGCGGATCTCGGCGAGCCGCGCCGGCACCGATTCTGTTGACGCGGTCTCGGCCATGTCTCCTAGCTTACCCGCCGGTCCCGTGCTCGAAGCCGCCGGCGTGCAGCGCCTCGGCGCGATCCTCGAACGGCCGCCAGCTCCGCACCCGCCCGTCGCGCAGCTCGAACAGCCAGGCCATCTCTTCCTCACCGGCGTGCGAGTCGTCCTCGGCCCAGCGCCAGCGGCGGGTGATCAGCGCCACCGCCCGATCCGTGTCCTCGTACAGCTCGTCCACCTCAATCGTCTGCTGCACCCCCCCCGCCGACCGAGTAGCCCAGGCCCGCGCCGCCTCGATCCCCTTGCGCATCCCCCGCATCGAGTGGATCTCGACCTCGGGGTCGAGCACCGCGACGAAGGCGTCGAGGTCGCCCTCGTTGAAGGCGTCGACGAAGCGGCGGACGGGGTCGTGGGTCAAGGCGCGCTACGCGCCGTGGCACTTCTTGTACTTTTTGCCCGACCCGCACCAGCAGGGGTCGTTGCGGCCGACTTTGTCGTGCTCGTCCTTGACCACGGTCTCGACCACCTCTGCCGCGCCGTTGCCCTCCTGCGGAGCGCCTCCCGCAGAGGCGGCGACCATCTCCACCGCCCCCGCCGAACCGGTCGCCGCCACCTGCTGCAGCGCCGAGGGCTGCCCTTCGAGAGTGCCGCCGGAGTAGTCGAGCGCCGCCGGCTGGCTCTCGCCGTTGGGGGCGAATGCCTGCTCGGCCTGGGCGGGGTCGAGTTCCACCTCGACGTGGAAGATCAGCTTGCTGAACTCCTCCCAGATCGAGTGCATCAGCTCCTCGAACATCGAGTAGCCCTCGTTTTTGTAGGCGACGAGGGGGTCGATCTGGGCGAAGCCGCGCAGGTGGATGCCTTCGCGCAGGTAGTCCATGTCGAAGAGGTGCTCGCGCCAGCGGTTGTCGATCACCTGCAGCAGGATCGAGCGCTCCAGGTAGCGCATCAGCTCGGCGCCGAACTGCTGCTCGCGCTCGTCGTAGGCCTTCATCGCGTCGTCGTCGAGGGCGTCCTTGAGCTGCTCGCGGTCGACCGTCTCCGGCGCCAGCGAGGCGACCTCGATGCCGACCGGCCAGATCTGGCGCAGCTGCGTCTCCAACTCGCCCATGTCCCAGTCCTCGAGGATGTCGCCTGGCGTGTACTCGTCGACGAGGCGCTCGATCACGCCCTCCATCTCGTCGCGGGCGGACTCGGAGATGTCGCGCCCCTCGAGGATCTCGCGGCGGTATTTGTAGACGACGCGGCGCTGCTCGTTCATCACGTCGTCGTACTCGAGCACCCGTTTGCGGATCAGGAAGTTCTGCTCCTCGACCTTTTTCTGGGCGTTCTCGACCGTCTTGGTCAGCATGCCCGCCTCCAGCGGCATCTCCCCGCCCTCGTCGTCGATCGGTCCCAGCCGGTCGAGGATCTTGTAGATGCGGTCGCCGGCGAAGAGGCGGATCACGTCGTCTTCGGCGGAGAGGTAGAAGCGCGACTCGCCGGGGTCGCCCTGGCGACCGGAGCGGCCGCGAAGCTGGTTGTCGATGCGGCGCGACTCGTGGCGCTCGGTGCCGCAGATGTAGAGGCCGCCCAGCTCTCGCACTTCCTCGGCCTCGGCCTCGCACAAGGGTTCCAGCTCGGCCGTCTTGGCATCAAGCGCCTCGGTGTAGCCCTCGCTCTCCGGAGTGAGCCCCTGCTTCTTCAGTTCGTGGATGGCCGATTGCTCGGGGTCGCCGCCCAGCTTGATGTCGACCCCGCGGCCCGCCATGTTGGTCGCGATCATCACCGCGCCCTTGCGGCCGGCCTGGGCGATCCGCTCGCCCTCTCGTTCGGCGTGCTCGGGTTTCGCGTTCAGCACCGCATGCTCGATGCCGTTGCGCTTCAGCTCGGCGGAGATCATCTCCGATACCTCGACCGAGACGGTGCCGACCAGGATCGGCTGGCCCTTCTCGTGGCGGGCGACGATCTCGTCCAGCACCGCCTTCCACTTGCCGTCTTTGGTTTTGAAGATCTGGTCGTTGTGGTCGGCCCGCACCATCGGCTGGTTTGTCGGGACCTCGACCACCGGGATCTTGTAGATCTTCATGAACTCGGTGGCCTCGGTCAGCGCCGTGCCGGTCATCCCGGAGAGCTTGTCGTAGAGGCGGAAGTAGTTCTGCAGGGTGATCGTGGCGAGCGTCTGGTTCTCCTCGCGGATCGCCACGCCCTCCTTCGCCTCCACCGCCTGGTGCAGGCCCTCCGACCAGCGCCGGCCCTCGAGGATGCGACCGGTGAACTCGTCGATGATCATCACCTCGCCGTCGATCACCGCGTAGTCCTTGTCGCGTTTGTAAAGGGACTCGGCCTTGAGCGACTGGACCAGGTGGTTGACGAGGCTGCCGTGCTCGCCGAGGTAGAGGTTCTCGACCCCGACGAACTCCTCGGTGCGTTTCACCCCGCGCTCGGTCGGCGCCACCGTCTTGTGCTTCTCGTCGAACTCGTAGTCGTAGTCGACGTCGGAGGTGTCCTTGGACTCGCCGAGGGATTTGAGCTTCTCTTTGGCCTGGACTCCGACCAACTGCTTGGCGAGGCGGGCGAAGGTGTAATAGGTCTGGGCCGCCTGTTCGGGGGCGCCGGAGATGATCAACGGCGTCCGCGCCTCGTCGATCAGGATGTTGTCGACCTCGTCGACGACCGCGAAGTGGTGGCCGCGCTGGACGCAGTGCTCAAGCGCCGAGGCCATGTTGTCGCGCAGGTAGTCGAAGCCGAACTCCGAGTTGGTGCCGTAGGTGACGTCGCAGGCGTATTTCTGCTGGCGGGCCTCGTGGTCGTCGGCGTCCTGGATCGCGGCGACGCTGACCCCGAGCGCGTCGTAGATCGGCTTCATCCATTCGGCGTCGCGGCGGGCGAGGTAGTCGTTGACCGTGACCACATGGACGCTGTCGCCGGCCAGCGTGTTGAGGAAGACGGCGAGAGTCGCGGTCAGCGTCTTACCCTCTCCCGTCCGCATCTCGGCGATCGCGCCGTCGTTCAGCACCATGCCGCCGATCAACTGCACGTCGTAATGGCGCTGGCCGAGCGTCCGGCGAGCCGCCTCGCGGGTCAGCGCGAAGGCCTCGGGCAGGAGGTCGTCGAGCGAATCGCCGTCGCGGGCGCGCTCGCGGAGCCGGTCTGCCTCCTCGCGCAGCTCGGAGTCCTCGAGCACCTCCATCTCCGGCTCGATCCGGTTGATCGCCTCGGCGCGCTTCTCATAAGCCTTGAATTTGCGGCCCTCTCCGACGCGAAGCGCGCGTGTGACCATGTCCCTCGCAGCTGGCATGCGCCAAGGTTAGCGAGGGCATGCGAGGACCTCTTGTCCGACGGAGCTGACCGGCGTAGCATCGGAAGCACCGACGAAGGAGGCAATATGCGTATCGAGATTCGAGGTCGCAACGTCGAGGTCACCGACGAGCTTCGGGGCCACGTTACGAAGCGGTTCGAGCGAGTCGGCAAGCAAGTTTCGGAGCTGGCCACACTCGACATCGAGCTTTCGGAGGAGCGCAATCCCTCGATCGCTGACAACCAGGTTGCGGAGGCCACCCTGCGTTTGAAAGGCGTCACCTTGCGAGCACACGAGGCTTCCCCGGAGATGACCCACACGCTCCACGAACTGGCCGAGGACATCCGCCGCCAGGTCAAGAGACACCGAGAGCTGCGCCGCAAGCGCCATCGGACGCGCCTGCTCGTGAACCGGATGCGTGGGCGTACCGCCTAGCCTAGAGCCGACGGACGAAGGTAACCGCGACGACTCGGACTGCGCCGGCGTTGCGCAAAGCCCGGGCGCAGGCGGAGAGGGTTGCGCCGGTTGTGAGGACGTCGTCGACCAGGAGGACGCTGCGGGGGGCTTCGCCTCTGGCGTGGATGTGGGGCGGGTGGCCGATGCGCTCCGCTCGGCGCTTACCCACCTGGCGGCCACCGCCTCGGCGGGCCAGACAGGGGTGAAGAGGGGCGTCGAGACGATCGGCCAGCGCGGCGGCTATCTCCCCCGCCGGGTCGAAGCCCCGCTTGCGCAGTCGCAGCGGGGCGGCTGGGACCGGGACGATCGTGCCGCTCAACAGGTCGGCCGGGGCGAGCCAGTGGATCCGCTCGGCCATCAGCTCGGCGACCGGCAACAGCCGGCGGAACTTCAGCGCCGTGACCAGGTCGCGGGCGACGCCCTCATGCGGGGCCGAGGACCAGGCGCGGTCGATGCCCGGCGGCCCCTTGCCCGAAAGCGGAGTGGCGGCGGCGAGGCGACGCCCGCACCGCGTGCAGACCACCGCCTCGGGGCGGCAGGAGCGCCCGCAGGCCGCGCAGAGCGGCGGGACCAGGCCGGCGGAGACGGCGTGCAGCAACCTCATGGCCCGATCCTGGGGGCCGGCGGCGCGCGCGGGGCGCGCTGTTCGTCAGGAAAGCGTCAGGACTTCGTCGCGCGACCCGCGATGCCGCCGATCAGGAAGGCGCCGGGGGACAGCTCGGCGCCTTCCAGCAGAATCGAGTCGCGGATGCGAGCGCCGTCGCCGATCCGGCAGCCGTCGCCGACGATCGCCGGGCCCTCGATCCGGACGCCCTCCCCCAGCTCGACGCCGTCGCCGATCAAAGCCGGCGGCTCGACCTCGGCGTCGCCGAGCGGGCTCGCGGCGCGGACGCCGTCGGCAACCTCCGGCGCCCCCGGCTCGACCTCGACCTCCCCGCGCAGCGCGTCGAGGTTTCCCTGCCGCAGCTCGTCGAGGTTGCCGATGTCGTTCCAGTAGGCGTCGATCTCGTGCGAGTAGAAGGGGGCGTCACTCGCCAGCAGCGCCGGGAAGACGTCCATCGCCCAGTCGGCGAACCCGGGCGGGTCGTCTGGCCCGGCCGCCTTGCTCGTCCCCGGCTCGGGGAAGAAGTCGAAGATCTCGGAGCGGAACATGTAGATGCCGCAGTTGGCGAGGTCGGAGAGCGCCTCGGCCGGCTCGGGCTTCTCCTGGAAGCCCTGAATGCGGCCGTCGGCGCCGGTGATCGCCACCCCGAACTGGCTGGTGTCCTGCACCCGCTTCGTCGCCAGGGTCGCGATCCCGTCGTGGGACTCGTGGAAGTCGCGCATCGCCGCCAGGTCGATGTCGGTGAGGGCATCGCCGGAGATGACCAGGAAGGAGTCGCCGAGAAACTCCGCCGCGTTGCGCACGCCGCCCGAGGTGCCGAGCAACGCCTCCTCGTGGCTGTAGGAGAGCTCGACCCCGAGGGCCGACCCGTCGCCGAAGCGGGCCTCGATCGTCTCCGGGAACCAGTGCAGGTTGGCGATCGTCTCGCTGAAGCCGTGGCGGGCGAGCAGCCGCAGGATGTGCTCCATCACCGGCCGGTTCAGCACCGGCACCATCGGCTTCGGCATCTCGTAGGTGATCGGCCGCAGCCGGGTCCCCAGCCCCGCCGCGAGCACCATCGCCTTCATCGACTCTGCTGGGCGAGGTGTTTTCCGACCTTGCCCTGGTCGAGCCCCATCAGTAGCGGTAGTGATCGGGCTTGTAGGGGCCCTCGACCGGGATGCCGAGGTAGGCGGCCTGCTCCCCGGAGAGCTCGGTGAGGTTGACGCCGAGCGCCGCGAGGTGCAGCCGCGCGACCTTCTCGTCGAGGTGCTTGGGCAGCACGGTGACGTCCTTGGACGCGAAACCGTCGGGCTGGCCGTAGAGCTCGATCTGCGCAATCACCTGGTTGGTGAACGAGTTCGACCTCACGAAGCTCGGGTGTCCGGTCGCGTTGCCGAGGTTGAGCAGGCGGCCCTCGGAGAGGAGGATGATCGAGTGGCCGTCGGGGAAGCGCCATTCGTCGACCTGAGGCTTGATGTTGACCTTCTCGGCCGGCGAGGACTCGAGCCCGGCGATGTCGATCTCGTTGTCGAAGTGGCCGATGTTGCCGACGATCGCGTTGTGCTTCATCCGCGCCATGTGGTCGGCGGTGACGATGTCCCTGTTGCCGGTGGCGGTGATGAAGATGTCGGCCGTCTCGACGACGTCCTCGAGCGTCTTCACCTCGTAGCCCTCCATCGCCGCCTGCAGGGCGCAGATCGGGTCGATCTCGGTGACGATCACGCGAGCGCCCTGGCCGCGCAGCGATTCGGCGCAGCCCTTGCCGACGTCGCCGTAGCCGCAGATGACGGCGACCTTGCCGCCGATCATCACGTCGGTGGCGCGGTTGATCCCGTCGATCAGCGAGTGACGGCAGCCGTAGAGGTTGTCGAACTTCGACTTGGTGACCGAGTCGTTGACGTTGATCGCCGGGAAGAGCAGGTCGCCGGTCTCGGCCAGCTGGTAGAGCCGGTGCACGCCGGTGGTCGTCTCCTCGGTGACTCCCTTGATCCCCTCGGCGATCCGGGTCCAGCGCTGCGGGTCGGATTCGAGCGAGCGCTGCAGGGTCTCGAGCACGACGCGGAACTCCTCCGACTCGGCACCGGCGGGGTCGGGGACCGCGCCCGCCCGCTCGTACTCCGCGCCCTTGTGCACGAGCATCGTGGCGTCGCCGCCGTCGTCGAGGATCATGTTCGGGCCGCCGCCGTCGGGCCAGCGCACGGCCTGCTCGGTGCACCACCAGTACTCCTCGAGCGTCTCGCCCTTCCAGGCGAAGACCGGGACGCCGGACTGCGCGATCGCGGCGGCGGCGTGGTCCTGGGTGGCGAAGATGTTGCACGAGCACCAACGGACCTCGGCGCCGAGGGCGACGAGCGTCTCGATCAGCACGGCGGTCTGAATCGTCATGTGCAGCGAGCCGGTGATGCGCGCGCCTCGCAGCGGCTGCGCGTCAGCGTACTCGCGGCGGATCGACATCAGGCCCGGCATCTCGTGCTCGGCGAGCGTGATCTCCTTGCGGCCGAACTCGGCCAGGCCGATGTCGGCGACCTTGAAGTCCGTGTCGGTTCGGGTCGTGGCCTGCTCGGCGGTGTGCGTCATCGCGTCTCCGTCAGTTGGGTGGGTGGTCGGGCGGCTGCGGCGAGCAGCTTCTGGTGCTTGGACTGCTCCCAGCTGAGCCATTCGCCCGCGGGCACGTGCTCCGGACGCGCGGGCTCTGCCTCGAACCACGCCTGCACCGCGTCGGCGAGCTGCTCGTCGCCGCGCAGCCGCAGGGCGAAGCCGACTTCCTGCAGGCTCAGCCCGTTGGCGTCCAGCAGCTCGCGCAAGGTGCGCAGCCGCTGCAGCTCCTCCGGGCCGTAGAGCCGGTAGCCCGACGGCGAGCGCCGGGACCCGATCAGCCCCGAGTTCTCGATGTAGCGGAGCATCCGCGGCGACCAGCCGGTCGTCCCCGCAGCCTCGTGGATCGTCAGCGCGTCCATCGCGCGCCAACCTTATCACGGGCGTGTCAAGGTTGGGAGGCGCTACCCGGCCGCGCCAAGGACCGTCGAGCGGGCCTTGCCCTGACGCTCGTAGAGGCGCACGACCGCGCGCGTCGAGTCGTTGGCGGAGCGCAGCCGCTTGACGATCTCGGCCGCCTTCATGCGGTCATAGCCCTCCCACGGAGCCTCGACGTGCACCGCCGCGCCGACGTCGGCTGCGGGGCCGGACTCGTAGGCGAGCGTCGAGTTGCTGTCGACGTGGCCGGGAGTCAGGTCCTGCGCCGTGGGCTCGTCGTAGTCGGGCGCCTCGACGACGTCAGCCAGCGGGTCGTCGCGGCGCAGCGGCAGCGGAGCCGCGGCGGCCTGCCGCGCCGATGCCGTCGGCGCCGGCTCGGGCGCGAAGGTCGTCGGCGCCGGCTCGCGCACGAAGGCCGCGGGCGCCGGCTCGTGCGGCGACGGCGCCCAGCGCGTCTCGGGATCGTCGCCGCGACCGTCGCCGTCGAGCAGCAGGCGCACGATGTCGCTCCCGAGCGCGAGCGCGCGGCCGGTGATCTGCAGGGACAGGCGCAGCGGAAGCGTGATCAGCGAGGTCATTGATCGCCTCTTCCCGGCGCGCGCCGCTACGAAGCGTCCAGCTCTGCCTTGAGGCGTGTGATCACGTCGACCGGTGTCGGGTCCGCGCCGCGCAGGATCGCCAGGTAGAGCGACACGAGGTCTCCGAGCAGCACCAGCGAGAACACCCGCTCGGCCGTCGTGCGCCCGCGCGACTGCACGCGGATGATGTCCTGGGCGCCGTCGCCGATCAGCTCTGACGTCAGGGCGATGCGCCGCTTCGTGCGAGGATGGGTGTCGGAGTCGTCGAGGAAGACCTGCGCGAACGGGCCCAGCCCGTCGGTGCCGCTCCAGCCCACGATCTCGTTGTGGTCGAGCTCGGGGAGCTCGTGGGCGAAGGCGTGGACCTTGGCGTTCTCGTTGATCTGCGTCTTCCAGCGATAGGCGATCGGCGTCGTCAGCCCTGCGCCGGCGATCATCGGGATCGTCCGATGCAGGCGCCGGGCGATCGTCTTGGCCAGGCAGTCCTCGGGCGCGTCGGGGCCCCACTCCTCGACGAGCGCCTCGAGATGCTCGGCCGCGACGTCGATCTCCGAGCCCATACGCGGTCCCGCGCCGCAGGCAGCGGCGACCTCGAGCGATGCCACCGTCGCATAGGCGACCGCGGCGCGCGGCTGGAAGCCGCCCGCGACGGGGATCACCGGCACGCCATCGCGCCGCGCGGCGTCCGCGAGCCGTCCACCGGTCGTCACGACGACGCGGGTCGCGCCGAGCATCTCGGCGGCCTCGTAGCAGGCGAGCGTCTCCTCGGTATTGCCTGAGTAGGACGAGCACAGCACCGTCGTGTCGGGCGTCGTCCATGCCGGCAACCCGTAGGAGCGCGCGGCGAGGATCGGGCGCACGGCGTGGTCTCCGAGGATCGACCGCGCCAGCGCGCCGCCGACGGCCGAGCCCCCCATCCCCGCGACGACGAGGCCCGCGGCTGAGTCCCAGGAGCCGAGGTTGGTCGACTCGACCTTCCACAGCGCATCGCGCAGGTGCTCGGGAAGCGCGAGGATGTCGGTGAGGTGATCGGAGGCGTCGATCCCGCCGATCGTCTCGCGATCGAGTGTCGTCGTCTCAGAACCTGATGGCGCCATCGGGCAGCTCCATGTTGGGGAAGATTCGCACGCCGCGGCTCAGGACGTTGCCGGCGCCGACGGTCACGCCCTCCCCGAGGACGGCGCCGTCGCTTACGACGGTCCCCTCTCCGAGGCGCACGCCGGCCGACACGATGCAGTCGCTGAGCACACAGCGGGAGCCGATCTCGGTGCCCTGCAGCACGACGGAGCGCTCGATCTGCGCGCCGGCTCCGACCTTCACGTCCTGCCCCAAGACGACGAGCGAGCCGACGTGGGCGCCCTCGGCGATCTCGCAACCGCGCCCCACCACGGCGGGCGGCACGATCCGGCCGTCGGCGATCACATCCTCGGCGATCGCGGTGAAGCTGTCGCCCATCAGCGCGCGCACGGAGCTCTGCACGTTGCCTTCGATGATGTCGAAGGTTCCCTGCAGGTAGCGCTCCGGCGTTCCGATGTCCAGCCAGTACGCGCTCGAGGGAAAGCCGTAGAGCCCCTCGCCGATCAGCGCGGGCCAGATCTCGCGTTCGATCGACACGTTGCGCTGCGGTTCGATCATATCGACGACCGCGCGCTCGAGCACGTAGGCCCCCGCCGAGATCAGGTTCGTGTCGGCCTCGTCGGCCGCGGGCTTCTCGACGAACTGCAGAACCGCGTTGTCTGCGCCCAGGCGCACCAGGCCGTAGGCCGAGGGGTCGTCGACCGCAACCAGCGCGAGCGTCGCGCGGGCGCCGGTGCGCTCGTGCTGGGCGAGCTGGGCGCCGAGGTCGATGTCGGTCAGCACGTCGCCGTTGAGCATCAGGAAGCGCTCGTCGAGAAACGACTGCGCGTACCTCAGCGCGCCGGCCGTGCCCAGCGGCTCGGGCTCCTCCACGAAGCGCAGGCGCAGGCCGAACTTCGAGCCGTCGCCGAGCACGTTGCGAACGCTCGTCGCCAGGAAACCGCACGACAGGATCACGTCATCGACGCCGTGGCGCGCGAGCCACTCGAGCATGTAGACGATGAACGGGCGGTCGACGAGCGGGACGACCGGCTTGGGCACCGTCGAGGTCAGCGGCCGCAGCCGCGTCCCCTCGCCCCCCACGAGGATCACGGCCTGCATCGCGTCAGACCTCGGCAGTCGCCGCCAGCGCCCTGCCGACGCCCTCGTAGTCGAGCCCGGCGCCGGCCACGGCGCGGGCGTCGAGCGCGTTGCGACCGTCGATCACGAGCCGGCCCGCCATCGCTTCGCGGACCGCCACCCATTCGAGCTCCCCGAACTCTGCCCATTCGGTGACGAGCACGACCGCGTCGGCGTCGCGGACGCAGTCCATCGCCGACGCGGCCAGCCTTACGCCCGGCAGCAGCGTCCTCGCCTCGGCCTCGGCCACCGGGTCGTAGGCCACGACTGTCGCCCCGTCGGCCTGCAGCCGCGCGCTGAGCACGAGCGAGGTCGCCTCGCGCATGTCGTCGGTGTCGGGCTTGAAGGCGAGGCCGAGCAGCGCGACGCGCTTGCCGACGAGCGTGCCCAGGTGCTTGTGCAGCTTGCCCATCACGCGCCGCTTCTGCAGCTCGTTGACCTCGATGACCGCGTTGAGTAGCTGGAAGTGGTAGCCCGAGTTGCCGGCGAGCTGCTTCAGAGCGGTGACGTCTTTGGGAAAGCAGGAACCACCGAACCCCAGCCCCGCCTGGAGGAACTTGTTGCCGATGCGGGCGTCCATGCCCATCCCCTTGGCGACCTCGATCACGTCCGCGCCGGTCTCCTCGCAGACGTTAGCGATCTCGTTGATGAACGAGATCTTCGTGGCCAGGAAGGCGTTGGAGGCGAGCTTGACCATCTCCGCCGAGGCGATGTCGGTGCGCACGATCGTGGTGTCGAGCGGCGCGTAGAGCTGCGCGACGCCGTCGCCCGCCCAGTCGCCGTCGTCGCCGACGACGACGCGGTCGGGGTTGAGGAAGTCGGCGACGGCGCTGCCCTCCTTGAGGAACTCCGGGCAGGAGACGTAGCGGAAGCCGGGCTTGCCCTGCTCGTCGAAGATCCGCTTGATCGAGCGGCCCGTGCCCACCGGCACCGTCGACTTCATCACCAGCGCGTGGTGGTCGGAGGCCGGCATCGCGTCGACGACCGCGTGGACCGCCGAAAGGTCGGCGTCGCCCGAGTAGGTCGGCGGCGTGCCGACGGCCACGAACAGCAGGCGCGCGTGCTCGATCGCATCGGCGATGTCGGTCGAGAAGTGCATCCGGGCGCGGTTTGAGGCCACCAGCTCGCCGAGCCCAGGCTCGTAGATCGGGATCTCGCCGCGCTCGAGCTGCGCGATCTTCGCGGCGTCGATGTCGATGCACCAGACGTCCGATCCGAGCTGCGCGAAACCGGCCGCCGTGACGAGGCCCACGTAGCCGGTTCCGATGACGCCGATCGGCTCGCGCTGGCTGCTCATGCGGCGCCGGAGGTTAGATGATCGCTCGGAGGCTCTAGCGCCCGATCCGCGTCAGCGAGCGGGCGATGGCCAGCATCTGGCGGTTGCTGAGCGTCTCCAGCAGCGTGTTCGAGACCCAGTAGACCGCGTGCTTGGAGCGGTAGGCGACGAGCCTCAGGCGGCGGCCATCGAAGAACAGCTCGAAGGGCCGGCCGTTGAGCGTGCGCGTCTCGGACGGGTTGTCCAGCAGCGGCGGCGCCATCCAGGTCGTTCCCTCGACGCCGTAGTACTGGCCGATGTCGCCAGCCGAGGCGACGATCCGGTAGGCGCGGTAGCGGTGGTGGTTGCGGTCGAAGATGTCGTAGGCGCGGCGGTCGTCGACGCGGTAGGCCCCACGTGCGGCCATCAGCTTCGGATAGATAACTCCGAAGCCGACGTGCGTCTGCAGCGCGATCGCCTGGTCCTCCCCCGCGGTCTTGTTGAGGATCAGCCCCGTCGGCACGCCGCGGCCAGGCCGCTTGTGCGGCCGCGAGGGGCGGGCCGCGGGGACGGCCGTGCCACGCGGCTTGGTCGAGCTGCGCGCGTTGAGGAAGTCGTGCGCCGCGCGCGCCAGGCGCCCGGCGGACGTGGTCACGTAGGTCGGGCCCGCGTCGCCGGGGAAGTGGATCTCCTGGATCGGGTGGCTGGCCGACTCGTAGACGAGCTTGAGCAGCCGCAGGACCGCCGTCGTGCCGCGGATGTCAGTCTGCGTGTAGCGCCCGAAGATCTTCAGCAGCGCCTTGCGGTCGCCGAAGATCGCGCTCACGCCGACCTGGTCCTTGGCCTGGCGCAGGAAGTCCTGCTGGCGCGCCGCGCGGACGAGGTCCGAGTCGAAGTGGCGATAGCGCACGTAGTCGAGCGCCCGGCGCCCGCAGAGCTTCTGGTAGCCGGCCGGAAGGTTGATCGTCGCGTAGTCGGCGCCGCCGCCGTAGGGCGGGTTGTTGTCGTTGAAGTAGCGCCGGTCGACGTCGACGTAGACACACTTCAGACGATCGACCGCGTGGCGGAAGCCGCCGAAGTTGACGTTCACGACGTGGTTGATCGGGATGTGCAGCAGCGAGCGGACGGTCTTGACCGCGAGGCTCGGGCCGCCGATCGCATAGGCCGCGTTGATCTTGTCCTCGCCGTGGCCGGGGATCCGCAACTTGTGGTCGCTCGGGACGCTCATCACCGCGGTCGCCCCCTTGGAGGGGTCCAGGCGCACCAGCATGATCGTGTCCGAGCGGACGGGGTTCTTGGCCTTGATGTCGACGTAGCGGCGGTCCGATCCGAGCACGAGCATCGTCTGCGCTCCGCCCGGCGAGACGCCGTCGAGGACGTTCTTGATGTGCGGGATCGGCACCTGACCCTGCTGGAAGATGTTGACGTCGGAGTTGACCTCCTCCAGCACCGCGGTCGCGATCGACGCCGCCGACAGGACGATCATGATCACCCCGCCGAGCAGGAATTTCTTGTACATGCCCCAGGCCAGGCGCGGGGGTCGCTGTTCGCCGAGCGTGTTCACCGGCGCTGTCCCGTGAAGCCGCGCAGCGACGCCGCGATCCCGACCATCTGGGCGTCGTCCAGCGTGAGGCTCAAGGTGTTGGAGACCCAATAGACGGCGCGCGGGGTCCGCCACGCAACCGTGCGCAGCCGCCCGCCCTCGCCGAACAGCAGCAGATGCCGGCCGCCTACGGTGCGCGAGCCCGTGGGGTGAGCCAGCAGCGGCGGCGTGCGCCAGTCGGTGCCCTGGATCCCGTAGTACTGGCCGAGGATCTCGTTCTGCACGTAGACCAGACGGTACGCGCGCCGGCGGCGCCCCGCGCGGTCGCGCAGGCCGTAGGCGCGCGGAGAGCCGTCGCTCGCGGGCCGGCCGGCGGGCGTCGCCCGGGTCGGGAACAGCACCGGGAAGGGCTGCCGGCGCCTTACGACCAGCGGCGCGGCGGCGTCCTGCCCGACGCGGCGGCTCGGCACGAGCAGCGTCAGGCCGACGTGGCGCCGCCCCCGGGCACGCCGGCGCTGGCGCCGCGTGCCGGTGCTCGCGGCGCCGTGCAGGAAGCGCCGCACCGTCTGCCGGATGGCCGCCGGGTCGGCCGTCACGTAGCTCTCCTGGACCCCCTGGCTGGTGGTGTCCAGCGCGTCGCGCCCCGGGAAGGCGACCTGGCGGACCGGGTGCCCGGCGGAGAACAGCGCCAGCTTGAGCAGGCGCTCGAGCCCGGTCAGCGTGCCGAGGTCCCTGTCGGCCTGGGTGGCGTTGACGAAGATGTGTACCAGCCGCGTGCGCTTGCCGATCAGGCTCGAGGAGCTCACCTGATCCTTGGCCGAGCGCAGGAAGTCCTGCTGGCGCGCGGCGCGCACGAAGTCGGAGTCGGCGTGGCGGAAGCGCACGTAGTCGAGCGCCTTCTTGCCGCACAGCCGCTGGTAGCCGGGCTTGAGATTGATCTCGGCGTACTGGGCCGAAGCGGGCAAGCCGGCGTTCGAGTGGTAGTAGTGGCGGTCGACGTCGATGTAGACGCAGCCGACGGCGTCGACGGCCTTGCGGAAGCCCGAGAAGTTCACGTCGACGACGTGGTTGACCTTCAGCCCGAGCAGCGACTTGATCGTGCGCAACGCGAGGTCCGCGCCGCCGTAGCTGTAGGCGGCGTTGATCTTCTCGTAGCCGTGGCCGGGGATCTGTACCTTGAGGTCGCGCGGAATGCTGAGCATCGTCGTCGCCTGCTGATCGGGATCGAGGCGCAGGAGCATCAGCGTGTCCGAGCGCGCCGCGTGCTTGTCGTGGCGGTCCTTGAAGCGACGGTCCGAGCCGAGCAGCAGGATCGTCTGCGGCGTGCCCGCCTCGGCACGCGTGATCGCGTGCGTCTTGACCACGCCGCCCGGCGCGTTGCGGATCGCGCTTGCGAGGTTGTCGAGCGTCAGCAGCCCGGCGGTCGCGGTCGCTCCGGCGGTCAGCAGCACCATCAGCAGCACGCCCGCCGCGAACTTCCACAGGACGCTGCGCTCGCGGCCCTCGGTCACGCCAGGCCGCCCTCGACCGCGCGCAGGTCCGTGCCGCGCTCGAGGTAGGCCGGCAGGCCGCTGATGAAGTCGCCGAGCGCCTGGCGATAGCGCGCGAGCGACGCGATCGAGACCCATTCGTCGGGGCCGTGGTGGCCGCCGCCGACCGGCCCGAACTCGACGGCGGGGATTCCGGCCGCCAGGAACGAGACGACGTCGCTGGCGCCGTCGCGCCCGACGCTGAGCGCCTCACCCGCGATCGCGTGGCCGACGGCCTCGCGTAGGGCGAGCACGTAGGGGTTCGTGCGCGACACGATCGCCGGCTCGCGGATGAAGCACCTGATGATCTGCACGTCGCCGATCGCGCGGATCTGGGCGAGGATGTCGCCCGGGTCCTGGCCGGGCAGGAAGCGGATGTCGACGTCCATCCAGCAGGTATCGGGCACCTTGTTGAACGCGTCGCCGCCCTCGATGCGGGCGATGTTGATGCTCGGGCGGTCGAAAAGGTCGGAGGACTCTCGGCTGAAGGGCAGCGTCTCGATGCGGCGGAAGACGTCCTGCGCCTTGAGGATCGCGTTGTCGCCCAGCCACGGCGTCGATCCGTGCGCGGCGGTGCCGCCGACCGCGACGCGGACGGCGCAGACGCCCTTGGCTTGCACGCCGATGTGCAGGTCGGTCGGCTCGCCGGTGATCGCGAAGTCGGCGTGCAGGCCGCCGGCCACGAGCGCATCGGTCGAGCGGTTCTCGACGTCCTCGGCTTCCTCGTCCGGGACGCAGACGAACTTCACGCGCACGCGATCCTGCTCGGCCGCGTCGCGCAGCGCGCACATCGTCGCCGCCAGTGCGCCCTTCATGTCGTAGGCGCCGCGGCCGATCAGGCGGTCGCCCTCGACGCGCGGCGCGAACTGCGGCTCGTGCGCGGGCACGACGTCGAGATGGCCGTGCAGGATCACGGTCGGCCCCTGCTTGGGGCCGACCTCGGCGAGCACAACCGGGAGCCCGTCGAACTCGCGGTCGGTCACGTCGACCTCGCGGGCCTCGAGCCAGCCCTTCACGAAGCCCGCGGCCGCGCGCAGCTGCTCGGGCCTGGACGTGTCGTAGGTGATCAGCCGTTCGGCCAGCACGCGTTCGTCCACGGGCCCAAGGGTAGTGCGCTCCCCGGTGGTGACGGCGCACGATCACGACCAAGCGCGCCCCGGCAGGCTAGCTCGAGCCGCCCTCGGCGAGTGCCAGAAAGGCCTCGGCGCGGCGCTTCTCGCGCTGGGACTTGCGCTGCGCCTCGGAGCCGTCCTCGGCCGCTTCGGCCTCGCGCTCGGCACGCTGGAGCTGGTCCTGGAGGTGCGAAGTGTTCAGCTCGGCGGGGTCGATCGCGTCCTCGACGAGAATCAGCACGCCCTCGGGTGAGACCTGGACGTAGCCCTCGCCCTGGGCGAAGCGCACGATGTCCGACTCGCTGCGGTAGAGGCGCAGCTCGCCGGGGTCGAGCATCCCCAGCAGCGGCTGATGGCGCGCGAGGATGCCGATCGAGCCGACCGTCGTGCGCGTCGAGACCATCTCGACGTCGCCGGAGAACACCTCGCCCTCGGGCGTGAGGACCTCGACCGGGAAGGGCTCGTGCGCCATCTGGATCTAGGCCTCGCCGTCCTGCTCGCCGGCGTCCTTCGCCCCGCCGTTGCCGGCCTTCTGGGCGCCGGTGACGTCGTCGATGCCGCCCTTGAGGAAGAACGCGGCCTCGGGCACGTCGTCGTGCCGGCCCTCGACGATCTCCCTGAAGCCGCGGATCGTCTCGGCGATCGGGACGTACTGCCCCGGGGTGCCGGTGAACTGCTCGGCGACGTGGAAGGGCTGCGAGAGGAAGCGCTCGATGCGCCGCGCGCGGCCGACGGTCAGCTTGTCCTCGTCGGAGAGCTCGTCGATCCCGAGGATCGCGATGATGTCCTGCAGCTCCTTGTAGCGCTGCAGGATCTCCTTGACCTGGTTGGCGACCCGGAAGTGCTCCTCGCCCAGGATGTCGGCCTTGAGGATCGTCGAGGTCGAGTCCAGCGGGTCGACGGCCGGATAGATGCCCTTCTCGGAGATCGCCCGCGACAGCGTCGTCGTCGCGTTGAGGTGGGCGAAGACCGACGCCGGGGCGGGATCGGTGAGGTCGTCGGCGGGCACGTAGATCGCCTGCACGGAGGTGACCGAGCCCTCGCGCGTCGACGTGATGCGCTCCTGCAGCTGGCCCATCTCGGTCTCGAGCGTCGGTTGGTAGCCGACCTGCGAGGGCATCCGGCCCAGCAGCGCGGAGACCTCCGAGCCGGCCTGCACGAAGCGGAAGATGTTGTCGATGAACAGCAGCACGTCCTGGCCCTGCTCGCGGAAGTACTCGGCCATCGTCAGGCCCGACAGCGCGACGCGCATGCGCGCGCCCGGCGGCTCGTTCATCTGGCCGAAGACGAGCATCGTCTTCTCCAGCACGCCCGACTCCTTCATCTCCAGCCACAGGTCGTTGCCCTCGCGCGAGCGCTCGCCCACGCCGCAGAACGCCGACAGGCCACCGTGCTCTTGGGCGAGGTTGTGGATCAGCTCCTGGATGATCACCGTCTTCCCGACGCCGGCGCCGCCGAACAGCCCGACCTTGCCGCCCTTCGCGTAGGGAGCCAGCAGGTCGATCACCTTGATGCCGGTCTCGAACATCTCGGTCGTCGGCGTGAGGTCCTCGACCGTCGGCGCGTCGCGGTGGATCGGCCAGCGCTCCTTGACCTCGATCGGCTCGCCCTCGTCGATCGTCTCGCCGAGCAGGTTGAAGATCCGGCCGAGCGTGACCTCGCCGACCGGCACCGTGATCGGGCCGCCCGTGTCGACCACGTCGACGCCGCGGGCGAGGCCGTCGGTCGAGTCCATCGCCACCGCGCGGACACGGTCGTCACCGAGGTGCTGCTGCACCTCGCACACGAGGATGTGGTCGTCCCCGCGGTCGATCGTGATCGCGTAGTTGATCTCGGGCAGCCGGTCGGGGAAGACGGCCTCGATCACGACGCCCTGGACCTCCTCGACGCGGCCGACGTTGGTCTTGGTCTGGGGGGTGGGTTGTTCGGCGGTGGTGGCCATGGGGGTGGTTCTTTCCGTGTGGGTTCGGGCTTGCGTGTCGGGGGGGAACGAAGGGTTTCGGCCTACGGTCGCCGCAAGCGGCGACCTCCGGACGACGTTAGCTGGGAGTTCGTCCTACGGTCATCGCAAGCGAATGACCTTCGGACGACGCTAGCTAAGCGCCTCCGCCCCCGCGACGACTTCCATGATCTCCTGGGTGATCTCGGCCTGGCGGGCGCGGTTCATCTCCAGGGTGAGGTCTTCGATGACCTCGGAGGCGTTCTCCGAGGCGTTGCGCATCGCGGTCATGCGAGCGCCGAGCTCTGACGCCGCCGACTCCAGCAGCGCCCGGTAGATCGAGATCTCGACGTAGTCGGGCACGAGCCGCTGGAGGATCTCGTCGGGGCCGGGCTCGTATTCGACCAGCGCGTGCTTACCGTCGTCCTCGTCGGCGGCGGTCTCGTCGGACCCGGCGCCGACGGCAGCGCTCGC
>JBBQMC010000025.1:0-18040 GCA_038328565.1 Candidatus Limnocylindria bacterium | reverse complement strand
GGAGCGACTGCGTGCCGCCCAGGACCGCGGCGAGCGCCTGGAGGGTCACGCGCACGACGTTGACGTCGACTTGCTGCGCCTGGAGCGTCGAGCCCGCGGTCTGCGTATGGAAACGCAGCGCGAGGCTCTTCGGATCTTTCGCGCCAAAGCGCTCGCGCATGACGCGCGACCAGATGCGCCGCGCCGCGCGGAACTTCGCGATCTCCTCGAAGAGGTCGTTGTGAGCGTTGAAGAAGAACGAGAGGCGTGGCGCGAAGTCGTCGAAGCGCAGGCCGCGGGCGATGGCGTCCTCCGCGTACGCGATCCCGTCTGCGATCGTGAAGGCGAGTTCCTGGACGGCGGTCGAGCCGGCCTCGCGGATGTGATAGCCGCTGATGCTGATCGTGTTCCAGCGCGGCAGCTCGCGAGTACCCCACTCGACCGTGTCGGTGACGAGCTTCAGCGAGGGCGCCGGCGGGAAGATGTACTCCTTCTGGGCGATGAACTCCTTGAGGATGTCGTTCTGGAGCGTGCCCGCCAGCTGCGCCCGTGGCACGCCTGCCTTCTCGGCGGCCACGATGTACATCGCCCAGATCATCGCGGCGGGCGAGTTGATCGTCATGCTCGTGCTGATCTCGCCGACCGGCAGCCCGTCGAGCAGGATCTCCATGTCGGCGAGGCTGGAGACGGCGACCCCGCAGGTGCCGAACTCGCCCTCGGCCATCGGGTCGTCGTGGTCGTAGCCGTACAGGGTCGGCATGTCGTAGGCGATGGAGAGGCCGGTGCCGCCGGCAGCGATGAGCTTCTTGAAGCGATCGTTCGTGTCCTCGGCGGTGCCGAAGCCGGCGAACATGCGCATCGTCCACAGGCGGCCACGGTGCCCGGTGGGATGGATGCCGCGCGTGAAGGGCGGCTCGCCCGGCAGGCCGAGGTCATCGATCTCGTCCCAGCTCGCCGCAGCGGCATCCTCGCGCGCGCTGAACCGATACCGCGGCCGCCCCAGGTCGGGGTCGTTTGCGGGGTCTGCGAGATCGGCCGGCGTGGCGAGCCGCTCGACCTCCACCCCGGACTGGGTCAGGAACCGCGCCCGCCGCTCCGGGCCGCGTTCCAGGGCGGGGCCGAGGCGCTCCGCCGCCCATCGGTCCTGGTGCTCGCGCCAGGTCGTTCGCTCGCTCATTGGCGTGGAGTGTGCGGGCAAGACCGATGCCGTCGCAACCGGCGCTGCGTGCCCGGGTGATAATCGGCGCATGGTGCGTGCAGGGTCGAGCCCGATCCTCATCGGCCGGGAGGACGAGATGGCCCGCCTGCTGGCCGCCTTCGACCGCGCCGCCGCCGGCACGTCCGCCGCGGTGATCTTCGTCCACGGCGAGGCGGGCGTCGGCAAGAGCCGCCTGGTGGACGACTTCTGCGCCATCGTCCGGGAGCGCGGCGGCCGCACGCTGAGCGGCTCGGCGATGGAGATCGACGAGGCCAACCTGCCGTACGTGCCGATCCTCGAGGCGCTGCGTCCGCTCGTCGAAGAGGCTGCGGCTGGCGACGCCGATGCGCTCGCGGTGGTCGGGCGCGCGCGGCACGACCTGGCTCGGCTCTTTCCCGAGCTGGGGCCGTCGCTTGCCGAGGCAGAGTCGCAGCTCGGCGTGGCGCAGACACGGCTCTTCGGTCAGGTGCTCGGCCTGCTCGGCCGGCTCGGCGAGCAGCAGCCGGCCGTGTTGGTCATCGAGGATCTCCAGTGGGCCGATAGCTCGACGCGCGAGCTCATCGGCTTCTTGGCGCGCACGCTCCACTCGGCACGGATCGTCCTCGTCGTCACGGTCCGGACCGATGCGCTCCACGCTCGCCACCCGCTCACGCCGATGCTCGCCGAAATCGGTCGCGCGGAGCGGGTCGCCCGGATGACGATCGGTCGCCTCAGCCGCGCCGACCACGACCGCCAGGTGGCGGCCATCCTCGGCACGACGCCGGATCGCGAGCTCCTCGCCCAGACCTATGCGCGGAGCGACGGGAACCCGTTCTACACCGAGGAGCTCGTCGCGCCCGACGCGGGAACTGGGGTCGTCCTGTCGACGAGCCTGCGCGAGGTGCTGCTTGCCCGCGTGCGGGGCCTGCGCGAGCGGACGCGGGCCGTGCTGCGGCTCGTGGCCGTCGGCTACTCGGTCACGCATCCGCTGCTGGAGGTGGTGGCTTGCATGCCGGACGATGCGCTGCTCGAGTCGCTGCGCGAGGCCGTGGATCGCGCCGTCCTGACCACCGATCCGACGAGCGGCCGCTACCGCTTCCGCCACCCGCTCATCGCGGAGGCGATCTACGACGACCTGCTGCCGGGTGAGCGGCTGCGGCTTCATCGCCGCTACGCCGAGGCGCTCGAGGTCGACGGCTCGCTGGGGGACGGCTCGCCCGCGCGAGCGCCGGCGGAGCTGGCCAATCACTGGCTCCGGGCGGGCGACGAGCGCCGCGCCGTGCCATCGCTCATCACCGCTGCACGCGCCGCGAGCGCGGCGTTCGCGCAGGCGGAGGCGTTCAGCCACCTCGACCTGGCGCTGACGATCGCCGGCCAGGACCCGGCGGCCCTCGACGGGACCGGCGTCTCGGTGACGGAGCTGACCCGGTTGGCCGCCGAGGCGGCGGAGGCGAGCGGCGCCTTTGGTCGGGCGGTGGAGCTCTGGGAGCGGACGATCGGCCTGCACGACGCGATCGCCGACCCCGCCGGGGCGGGCATCCTCGAGGCACGGGCGGGCGAGGCGTACTGGCTGGCCGGCGACCGCGACGCGTTCGAGCGCCACCGGCGGGCGGCAGTGGCGCTCGTGCCGGCCAAGCCGCCGAGCGCGGAGCGGGCGTGGGTTCTCGCGCGCCTCGCCTCGGCGCTGCTGATGGGCCCGGCCATCGATGAGGCGCGGTCGCTCGCCGATGAGGCGACGCAGGTGGCCCGCGCGGTCGGCGCGCGGCGCGAGGAGGGACGCGCGCTCGGAGCGCTCGGGATGGCGCGCCTGCTGGTCGGGGATGCCGAGGCTGCGGTGGCGTGCCTGCGCGAGGCGCTCGCGATCTCGTCCGAGCTCGGGCAGGTTGGCGAGGAGGCGATCGATCGCTCGAACCTGTCGGAGGCGCTCCACGAGGCCGGCCGCCTGGACGAGGCCCTCGCCGTGGTGCGGGAGGGGATCGATGCGGTGCAGTCGGCGGGGCTCCAGCACACGTATGGCGAAACGATGAACGCGATCGCCATCGACCGTGCGTACCTGCGCGGGGACTGGGCACTCGCGGAGCGGCTCATCGCGGAGGGGCAGGCCCGGGCACCCCGCGGCCTCCCGCTCGCGTGGCTGTCGCTCGTCGTGGCGGAGTTCGAGGCGTCGCGCGGCCGGATCGACATCGCCGATGCCGCGCTCGCGACCGCGGACCGGGTGAGCGCGGCACAGCGCGTGACCGGCTGGACCGGCCCGCACGAGCAGCGCAGCCACGTGGCGCTGTATGCGGGTCGACCGGCAGAGGCGCTCGCCCAGGCGCTCGCCGGCCTCGCGGCCCTCGACGCGGAGGAGACGCCCGCCGTGTCGGGCTCGTGGCGCTGGCTGGTGATCCGCGGGCTTCGCGCGATCGGGGACCTGCGCGATGACCCGAACGTGCGCGGTGACCCATCCGAGCTCGCCGCCCTCGAAGCCACGGCCCGCGAGCTGGTCGCGCGCTTCGACGCCCATCACGCCGCGGTCCTCGCTGTCGCCTCGCCCTCGGTGCACCTCCGCGCAGAGGCGCTCCAGCTGGCCGCCGACGCCTCCCGCGCGGCCGGACGCGCCGATCCCGCGGCGTGGGCGGCCGCCGCCGCAGCGTGGGCGGAGCTCGACCACGCGTACGACGAGGCGGTCGCCCGGTGGCGACATGGCGAGGCGCTGCTTCGCGTCGGCGGCTCGGCGGCGCGCGGTGCGCTCCCGCCGTTGCGCGCCGCCCTCGACACCGCCCGCCGCATCGGTGCGGAGCCGATCGTGGTGGCGGTCACCGCCCTCGGACGACGAGGGGGCCTCGACCTCGATGCGGCCGGCGACGGGCCGGCCGTGGCCGGCACCGATCAGCGGGGGCGCCTGGCGGAGCCGCTCACCCCACGCGAGCTGGACGTTCTCACGCTCGTCGTCGCCGGTCATTCGAACCCGGAGATCGCCGAGCGGCTCTTCATCACGCCCAAGACCGCGAGCGTCCACCTCACGAACATCAAGGGCAAGCTCGGCGCACGCAGCCGGGTGGAGGCGGCCACGGCCGCGCTGCGCCTGGGCCTCATCCCCGAGGCGGGTGCGGGCCGCGGCGAAATCTGAGGCGGCCGACGCATCGGCCTAAGGCATTTCCGGATGCGCGGCGGCGGGGTGGGCAGGAAGATCGGGCGGTGCAGGAACACTGTCTGGTCATTTCACTTCTGCCCGGCCGGGGGGAGTCGGCGCGCGACTTCATGCGCCAGCTTGCAGCTGGGCGCCGCGCCGAGCAGGAGCGATCCGAGCGACGAGTGGGCATCGGGGGAGCGCGATGGTTCCTTGCGCACTGGGGCGGCGACGAGACGCTCGTCGGCCTGATCGCGAGCCACGACCTGCACCGGTCGCTTCGTCTTCTGGCGGTCTCGATGGATCCGCACGACCTCTGGTTCAAGCGGCAGTTCGCCGAGATCAGCGGCCTGGATCTCAACGAGGCTCCGGATCTCGACGTCGCCGAGGAGCTCGCCGGCTGGCGAGACGAGCCGCCGCGCGAGGCAGAGGACGTCGCGCGTGGCGTGCCGGGCGGGGCGTTGCAGCCGTCGGAGCGGGCAGCCGGCTGAGCACCCGAGAGCTCACCGGTCCAGCTCCGATTGGGGGAATGCGGGGCGGAGGACTCGCGACGGGGCCACCCACAGGCCCCCAATGAGATCCTCCGCTTCGTGCTGAGCGCGGCCGCTAGGGGTAGAGGCCGCGCAGCGTCGTCGCCTGCGCAACCCGCGAGACGGCGACCATCTCGGCCGCCTGGCGCAGCGTCGCGCCCTGCTGGGCGGCCATCGTGCTGACCGCCTCCACCGCCCGATCCATCACGCGGTCGAGCTCCTCGGTGATCTGCCGATCGTTCCAGAAGAACGCCTGCATGTCCTGTACCCACTCCAAGTAGCCGAGGACGAGTGAGCCGGCGCTGCACAGGATGTCGGGCACGACCGGGATCCCGCGGCCGGCGAGCGCGTCGTCGCCGGCGCTCGTGACCGCCCCGTTCCCGACTTCGGCGATGACGCGCGCGCGCACCCGGTCCGCGTTCGCATCGCTGAGCTGACCCTGGAGTCCGGCGAGCATGAGGACATCGCACTCCAGCTCGAGCACCGCGTCCTTCGGCACCTGTTCGGCGTCGGGCATGCCGCCCACCCGGTCGTGCTCGCGCATCCAGCGGATGGCGCTCGTCACGTCGAGGCCTGACGTATCCACGATCCCGTTCGCGTCATCGGTGACCGCGATCACCGACGCGCCCGCCGCATCGAGCATGCGGGCAAGGATCGAGCCGACGCGGCCGAAGCCCTGGATCGCGACGCGCGCCCCGGCGAGGCCGATGCCCTGCCGTTCGGCGATCCGCTGCACGACCCGCATGGCGCCGCGGCTCGTCGCCTCGCGACGGCCCCGCGTGCCGCCGATCGAGAGCGGCTTGCCGATGACCGCGCCGGGAATGGTGTGGCCGTGCTGCATCGAGTAGGTGTCCATCATCCACGCCATCGTCTGTGATCCGGTGTTGACATCCGGCGAGGGGATGTCGCGGTCCGGCCCGAGGAGCGGGCTGATCTCCGTCGTGTAGCGCCGCGTCAAGCCCTCGCGTTCCTTGACCGACAGCGCCTTCGGATCGACGCGCACGCCGCCCATCGCTCCGCCGAAGGGGATCTCGACGAGCGCCGCCTTCCACGTGTTCGCCATCGCCAGGGCGCGAATCTCGTCGAGGGTCAGGTCCGGCACGTAGCGCACGCCGCCGGTGGCGGGGCCGCGGTTCACGTTGTGGTGGACGCGATAGCCGGTGTAGACGCTCACCGTCCCGTCGCCCAGCGTCACCGGGAACGCCACCGTCAGCTCGCGCTTCGGCTGGCGCAGGACGCGCCGCATCCCGTCATCGAGCTGTAGGCGCTCCGCGGCTTCGTCGAGCCGGCGCTGGGCCGCCGTCCAGATCTCGGGGGCGTCGGGATCGGTCATCGGCGCAAGGCTAGCGCACCGCATACGTCCGGCGGTCCACACTGCGCGCACCACACCGATGCGCCGGCGGCCCGCTTGCATGCCGGCCGGCGCCCGCACAGTTCAGGAGGAATCCCCATGCCCGAACGCGTCATGACGGTCGGCGGACCGATTCCGCCCGACCAGGTGGGCGTCGCGCTGCCTCACGAGCACACCCGCATCAGCCTGTGGGAGGTGCCGGCGCGTGGGGACTACTGGGCGCTCGCCGCGTCCGATGACCTCGTCACCGACGAGCTGCGCGACTTCCGGCGCCGCGGCGGCTCGACCCTCGTCGACCTCACGCTGCCAGGTGTCGGCCGCGATCCGGAGCGCCTCCGTCGCATCGCAAGCCGGACCGGGCTCCACGTCGTGATGGGCTGCGGCTGGTATCGCGAGGCCTACTATCCGCCTGAGGCGCGCATCGTCCGGCGCACCGTCGGCGAGCTGGCCGCGGAGCTCATCGCGGAGTTCGAGCACGGGGTCGACGCGACGGGCGTACGGCCGGGCATCATCGGCGAGATCGGGACCGACCAGCCGTGGGTCAGCCCGGCAGAGGAGCGCGTCCATCGCGCCGCGGCGCGCGCCGCGCTCGCCACCGGGATGGCCGTCTCGACCCACGGGGTCGCGTCGCCGGTCGGCGCCGCCCAGCTCGACATCCTCGTCGAGGAGGGGCTCAGCCCCGAGCGCGTCATCATCGGTCACGCCGACTCGTACCCGGACCTCGATCACTACCTTCGCCTCCTCGATGTGGGCGCGAATCTCGAGTTCGACTTCCTCGGCCATCGCTTCGGGATCGAGGAGGCCGCCGAGCCACGATTGATCGAGCTGATCGTGGAGCTCCTCGAGCGCGGCCACGCGGCCCAGCTCCTCCTCAGCCAGGACGTGTGCCACGACGCGCAGCTGAAAGTGAACGGCGGCTTCGGCTACACCTACCTCCAGCAGCACTTCCTTCCGCGCCTCCGCACGGCAGCCGTGGGCGAGGGCGAGATCGCGACGATGACGGTCGACAACCCCCGCCGGCTGCTGACGATCGCGTAGCCACCGGCGATGGCAGCACCGCGAGACCCCATCGTCGACCTGCGCCGGATCGCGTTCCTGCTCGAGGCAGCGAGCGAGCCCGGCTACCGTGTGCGCGCGTTCCGCACCGCCGCGGCCAGCATCGCGGCGCTGGAGGCGGGCGACCTCGAGCGGAGGGCCGGCGCCGGCACGCTGCGCGACGTCCCAGGGGTCGGGGACGTCACCGAGCGCACGATCCTGGAGTCGCTGCGCGGCGAGGAGCCGGTCTACCTTCGGCGCGTGGAGGCGACCGGTCCGACGCCGGTTCCCGCTGGCACGGCCACGATCCTCGACGCGCTGGTCGGCGACTGCCACGTCCATTCCGACTGGTCAGATGGCGGCGCACCGATTCGCGAGATGGCCGAGGCCGCCATCGAGATCGGCCGCCAGTACATCGTGCTCACCGACCACTCGCCGCGCCTCACGGTCGCGAATGGTCTCTCGCCCGGTCGCCTCCGAGAGCAGCTCGGCGAGGTCGAGCGGCTCAACGCCGAGCTGGCACCGTTCCGCATCCTCACCGGGATCGAGGTCGACATCCTGGGCGACGGGGAGCTCGACCAGGAGCCGGAGCTCCTTGCGCGGCTCGATCTCGTGGTCGGCAGCGTCCACTCGGAGCTGCGGATGGAGTCTCGCCCCATGACGCGACGCATGGTCGCGGCATTGGCCAACCCGCACCTCGACGTCCTCGGCCACATGACCGGCCGCATGCGGACTGGCAGGCGGAACCGCCCGGAATCGACGTTCGACGCCGAGATCGTGATTGCGGCTGGCGCGCGCTTCGACAAGGCAATCGAGATCAACAGCCGTCCGGAGCGCCAGGACCCGCCGAAGCGGCTTCTGCGCCTGGCGGTGGAGGCCGGCTGCCGATTCACGATCGACTCCGACGCCCATGCGCCCGGCCAGCTGGCGTGGCTGCGGAACGGCGCCGAGCGTGCGTTCCGGAGCGGCGTGGCCATCGAAGCCATCCTCAACGCGCGGCCGGTGGACAAGCTGCTCGCCTGGACCGCCTCCCATGACGGCTGAGCGGAGCGCGCGCGACGCGGACTGCGCCGTGGCGCGGGTCGTGCATCATCGGTCTCTACCATCCACCGCACCACGAGCCGAGAGGAGACCCCATGTCCGTCGCACGAGTCACGGAGCTGTCCTGCATGTCCACCGAGAGCTTCGAGGACGCCATTCGCCAGGGGATCGAGCGCGCCAACAAGACGCTTCGTGAGGTTCGCAGCGCGTGGGTCAAGGAGCTGCGTGTCAACGTCAGCCGCGACGGCGGGGTCGAGTTCCAGGCCAACATCCTCGTGACCTTCGTCCTCGACGACTGACCGATCGGCCGGCGCTCGCCGCGCCGGCCGTCCTTCACCACGGCGGCGCCAGCGCCTCCAGCGTTCGCGCATCGGCCATCAGGCCGTCGGCGGTCAACGGGACGACCGCCACGTGGTCCGCTCCGGCGTCGAGCAGCGCTCGCAGGCGCGCGCGGATCGTCGGGGCGTCACCCCATGCCACGAGCGCATCCACCAGCCGGTCGGAGCCCGGCCGCGCGAGGTCCGCGTCCTGGAAGCCGCACTCGCGCAGGTTGGCGAGGTAGTTCGGCAGCCCGAGGTAGCGGTCGAGGTATCGATCCGCCGCCCGCCGCGCGGCCGCCCGATCGGTCGCCAGCACGCACGCCTGGCTCACCACGAGCAGGGGGCGCGGGCGGCCGGCCCGTTCCGCCGCCGCATCGAGCCGCTGGCGCGCCCGCGGCACGTACGCGGGCGGCACGAGGTACGGAAACGCGCCATCGGTCCGCTCCGCGGCGAGGCCCAGCATCCGCGAACGCAGGGCCGCGAGCACCAGCGGCGGATCGCCGTACGGCCGCGGCGCGCGGTAGTCGGCCGCGGCGTAGGCATCGACGAACGCGCGCATCGCCGTCAGCGGGGCCGGGTAGTCATGGCCCCGGACCTCGGCCACGGTGTCGCGGTGGCTTGCGCCCACGCCGAGGATCATCCGCCCGCCGGAGAGTTCATGGACCGTGGCCGCACCGGCGCGCATGGCGGTCGCGTCCCGCCCGTGAACGATCGCGATCCCGACGCCCAGCTGGAGCCGCTCGGTCCGGGCCGCGAGGTCGGCGAGCAATGCGAACGGGTCGCGGCCCGCGGTCTCCTGCGTCCACAGCGCGTCGTAACCGCGCGCCTCCGCCATCATGGCGAAGGCGCGCAGCGCGTCAGCGGTGAGTCGGTCGAAGTTCGACCAGACTCCCGCCGATCCGAGGCGAGAGGCCACGCTAGTCGGCGAGCGTGATCCTGTGACCGTCGCGACGGAACCGTGCCCGGTAGACGGGGTTGCTGACCCGGCTGTTCACGGTCGCCGCATCGAGCGCCTTGCCGCTGCGCGGCGGCTGGAAGATGCCCCGGTCGGCAATCGCGGTTGCGAGGTCCGCGGCCGTCATCGGTCCGCGCTCGCCGATGACCGCCATGATCTCCTCGTGGAGCGGCACGCGCTTCCCTGCGGTCGTGGCCGCCCTGGCGCGCCGCCCCTTCGTCGTCGCGGCCTTCGTGCGTGGTGCACGGCGCGTGGCGGCGGCGGGCGCCGTCGCCCCGGCGGTGCCGCTCGCCGACTTCGGCGGTCGGCCGCGCCGCTTCGGAGCGGCGACCTCAGCCGAGCTGGCGGATGTCGGGGCCGCGACGGTGGGCGCCGCGTCCGTCGGCGCCGCGACAGGGGCCGCCGCTGCCATGCCACCTGCCTCGAGGGCGGCAACCCGCGCGGCCAGCGCCTTGAGCTCGCCGGCGAGGCTCGCGGAGGGCGGCGTCGGCATCGCGGCGTTGCCACCGCGTGCGCCCGCCAGCCGCTCCTCGACCCATTGCGTCACCAGCTCGCCCGGCCGCAGGCCGGCCTCGCCGGCGAGCGCCTTCAGCGTCGAGAGCTGGTGCGGCGTGAGTCGGATGTTCATGCCGCCTTCGTCCTCGCGGCGGAAGGTCGGCCGCGGCGACGGCGGACGCCGCTCGAAGCCGCCCGGGCGCGGCTCGAAGCCGCCGCTCGGTCGGAACCCGCCGCGATCAGTTGGTCGGTCGCCACCGCGTTCAAAGCCACCGCGGTCCGGCCGGTCGAAGCCACCACCCCGTTCAAACCCGCCCCGGCCCCCGCTCGGTCGTCGGTCGTTGCGTCGTTGCTGTGCCATGCGGCGAGTATGGCTGGTTTGCTACGAATGCACCAGTGGCGTTGTGACGCTCAGACTTCAAACGCTGCGTTAGAAGCTGCCGCTTGCGCCGCCACCGCCGGACGATCCACCGCCGCCGAAGCCGCCACCGCCGGACGAGCTCGCCGATGACGGCGGCGCGTTGCCAAGGCTGCCGAGGGCGTTGAACATGCCGCCCACGTCGGGCAGCGCCGACCCGGAGAAGAGCCCGCCACCGCCGCGCACCATGCCCGCTTCCGCCGTCCCGAAGCCGGACCCGCCGCTCGACCCGAACCAGGCCGGGTAGTACACCGGCGCAGCCGACGTGGCCCCGGTTGCCTCGAGATCGGCGAGGCTGCGAGCCAGGACGGTGGCGACCTGGCCATACAACCCGAGCGCGATGCCCCACACGACCGCCTTGTCGGGCGTGTCCGCCAGCGCCGCAACCTCGTCGTTGGTGACCACCTCGTTCATCGACCGCGCCTGTTCCATGGTCTTCTCCAGCGTCCGCCGGTAGGCCTTCAGCATCGCGTCGACGAGCCCGCCATTGGGAGTGCGCTGGCTCATGGCCCGCGCGAAGCCGAAGGTGACCAGGGCACCGAGCCCGATGCCGATCCCGAGCAGCAGCAGCCCGCTCGCCGGCAGCACGAAGGCGAGGACGCCGGCCCCGATGCCGGCCGCCACCTCCACGCCGGCAATCGCCGTCCAACGGTTGATGACGGGCGTCGGCTCCCGGGTGAGCCAGCCCAGCTTGACGGCCGCTCGCTCCACCAGCTCGCGAGTGGGCGCGAGCGCGTCGTTCATGCGCCACAGCCGCTCCCGGGAGAGCCGATCGGAGTCGCCGGCCAGCTGGCGCAGCTCGCGGTCGACGGTGGCGGAGATGGGCGTCAGGTCGCGCGTCGCGGCCGACTCCGGATGGATGACGACCGCGGGATCGGTGAGCGGGTCGGGATCGTCGTCTGATTTCGCACCAGCAACCTGGTCGAGGTTCTCGAAGCTGATGCGCCCGGTGCTCGCGATGTCGAGCAGCGTAACGTTGATGCTGTGCTGGGTGGCGCGTCCGTCCCGGACGACGGTCGCGAGCGCGGGCGTCATCCCGGCCGGCGGCCCGGCCATGAGGATCGACGGCGAGTCGATCACGTCCGGATCGTCACCCTCGCGGCGCCAGGTCGCGAAGGCGATGCCGGCAATGAGCAGGAAGGCGAGCGGCGCCACCACGAGCCCGAGGATCGCGTTGAGCTGGCGGGCGCGATTCAGCCGCTCCGCCTGGGCGGGCGTCGTCGCCGCCTGGACGGCCGCAAGGCTGCTCAGCACGGCGCCGTCCAGGTCACCCGAGCGCGCAGCGGGCACGAAGTCGTCGTCGATGATCCGCTTCAGCGCATCCTCGTCGAGGTACGAGGACCGATAGCCAGAGCCGGCGAAGAAGCTGACCTTGCCATGGACGAGGTCGTCGTCCAGGCCGATCATCAGCACGAGGCCGTCGTCGAATCCTGAGCGCCCGACCCCCCACTGGTCCATGAGGGCGCGCGCATCGGCGAGGTTCTCGTCCTCGGTGATGAACGGCTTGACCTGCGTGTAAACCACGAGCTCGGCCCCGCTCGTCTGCTCGATGGCGTCGGCGACCTGCTCGGCACGGGTCATCGTCGCCGGCCGGAGGGCTCCGGCGGTGTCGTAGACCGCCTGGTTCGTGGCCGGCTCGGGAAAGGGCGGACCGGCCGCGACCGTCACGGAGGCGGTGGCGAGCAACGCGAGCAGGAGTGCGACGGGGGCGAGGAGGCGCGGGCGCATCGGTCGCGAGGATAGCCCGTTTGACGTGCCCCGATGCGGCTGGCACCCTTGTTGCGAGCTCATCGAGAGCTCAGGGGGAGGTGCCGCCGACGCTCGGACGCGTCGCGCGTGGGCACCGGGGCCGGCGCAACGCGACATGCCACGCCGCTCGGCACGACCTCGTCGCGCTGCGCCTTCGCGACATCGCTGCCCGCCCCTTGACGGACCTCGCAACGGAACCTTCGACCATTGAGACATCGCATCGCGGCGCTGTGCGCCGTCGCGGTCGCGGCATTCCTGCTGGCGACCATCGGTGGGGGTGGCTTCGCCATCGCCCGTGACACGGGGACGCTCTTCCGGCAGTCCGCGCAGCTCGACGCGCCGACCGTCGAGCAGCAGCTCCTTGCCGCGCGTGGCACCCGGACCGATGCCGGTGGCACCGCCGCCGAGCCGTCGGCGGCCGCGCCCGCGCAAGCAGCAGAGCGGCGCGTGAACGGCATCGCGAGCAACTACGCCGGCACCGCCGGCTGGATGGGGGAGCCGTCGTCGCGTTGCCCGGGCCGCTTGGCGGCCGCTACGACGGCCGCGTCAACGGCACGGTGACGGTGTGCGCCGACCGCTGCGTCGAGCTGCGGGTCGTCGACTGGTGCCAGTGCTACTGGGGCTCCGCCGACCAGCGCGTCGTCGACCTCTCCGACGAGGCGTGGCTGCTGGTGAGTGACCAGCCATTGAGCCGTGGCATTGTGCCGGTGACGCTCATCTTCCGCTGAGCGACCGCGTACCCGGCCGCGTCAGCCCTCGCAGCTGACGGTCACCCGCCGCGGGACGGCCGTGATGCCGGGCAGGGTCTCGCTGATCTTCGTCTGCTGGCCGCCAGCGATCTCCTCGGTCAAGAAGCTCTGCGTCCGCACCGAGCGCCCCGACCCGTCGTAGGCGATGAGCTGGCATCGTGCCCGACCCGCGTGCTGACCCTCGTTCGCGACCGCCACCTCCACCGCCAGCGTGTCGCCGGCTTGCGGCGCGCTGGTCAGGATCTCTGCCGTGAACGGGCCGATGCCGCGCATTCCCAGGCTGGCGGCGATCGCCAGCGCGGCAACGCCGACGATGATCGCCGCGACCATCGTGCCGTGGTACTGGGTCGCCGATGGTGTCACCATGCCGGCCCGGTTGCAGACCGCACAGATCGTTTCGTCCGGCTCGATCTCCCTGCTGCATTTCAGGCAGTGCCGCGCCGGGCGCGTACCGGCCGGATCGGTCACGCGGCGGCCTCGGCGTCCGCCCGGTCCAGCCGCTCGCCGGCGGCGATCGGCACCGCCAGCCGGTTCTCCTCCGGGCTCAACGGGCAGCTCCAGCGCGGGTCGTAGACGCAGGACGGGTGGTAGGCGTAGTTGAAGTCGATGACGAGCTCGTCGCCGTCGGTGCCGAGGTCGGCGCCCTTCGCCGAGTCCCAGACGTAGCGGCCGCCCCCATACGTCTCGCCACCGCTCGTCGCGTCGCGGAACGGGATGAAGATGCCGCCGGCGTAGTCGTTGAGCCAGTACACCGCGAGCCGGCACGGCGTGCCATCGACGACGAAGCGGACCCAGCCGATGCGCACGAAGGGCATGGCCGCGCCGTCTCCGGAGCGCGGCATGTCGGACGGTGGGCCGGCCGGGTCGCGTTCGAGCCGCGCGCGGAAGGCGAGCTCAGGCGCGTGGCGCCAATAGGCGAGGCCACGGAAGTCGCGCCGTGCCGCCTCGGGAACCGGCGACTCAGGGTGATCGCCGAAGAGGCGGTCCTTGCGCGTCCGGAACGTCACCAGGCGCAGCGGGTCCGGACGGTGGTCGGCGCGCAGCTCGGCGTACAGCGCGGCGACGCGGCGCCGCCAGTCCGCGAGCTCCAGATGACTCGACATGTTGCGATCAAGGATACGGGCGGGGGCGCCGGCTGGCTCCTCCGCCCGTTGGGTGGCGGGTCGATGGCGCGTCGCGCTACAGCAGGCCGCTGTCCTGGAGGAACTTGCGCGCTGCGTCCGGGATCTCCTGGTGCTGGATGTTGATCGCCGCCCCGAGCTGGGTCAGCGCATCCGTGGTCAGCTTCGCCTGGATGGCGTTCAGCGTCGCGGCGAAGTTAGAAGGCACCGCATCGGCGAGCTCCTTCGTCGCAAGCGGGACGAGGTTCTGTGCCGGCTGGAGATGCTTGTCATCCTGCATCAGCACGAAGTTCATCGTCGCGATCTCAGGCTGGGTGGTGCAGACCTGCGCGACGTCGATCGCCTGGTCGCTGAGCGACGTCGCGATATCCGTGCTGCATGGCGGCAGCGTCTCGGTCTGGATGGTCGAGATGTCGATCCCATAGACCGACTTCAGCCCCGGGCCGCAGACCGGGTTGTCGGGGCAGCCCTCGGCGATGCCCCACACGAGGTCCTTTGCGATTTTGGCGAGGTCGCTCATCGTGGCGAGATGCTTCGAATCGGCGGTCTCCTTGCGAACCGCGAAGCCATCGGCATCGGTCCCAGGTGAGGGATCGAGGATGACCCAGCCCTTGCTCGCGAGCCCGTCCTTCATGTTCGTGACCGCCTGTTGCGGGTCGGACGAGAGATCCGTGAGCCCGAGCCCCTGGCCGCCCAGCCCGCCGAGATAGTCCGGGACGAGGTTCACCTGCCCGGAGCTCAGCGCCGAGAGCACCGCCGGTCGCTCACCGATCTCGAGATGACGATCGACGGTGTAGCCCTTCGCCTCCAGCGCCTGGGCGTACATCTCGCCGACCGCGGCGGCCTCCCAGAAGCCTGCCGATCCGACCTTGATGGTTGGCTTCGTCACGGCGCTGCCGCTTGGCGAGCCTGCGCTCCCACCCGGCGAGCAGGCGCTCACGATGAGCGCCAACGACGCCGCCCCGAGAGCGAGCGTGCGGTACATCCGCATTGGGTCCTCCTCCGACTCCAGCGTATGGTGCGACCGCGTGGCTGCGGTGCGTCCGGGAAGTCTACAGCCCACCCGTGACAATGACGTGTACGCGGCGAGGGCTCGCGATGTTCAGCCGGCCGTCGCCTCGGAAGCGCCTGCTGTCGTTGACCGATCCGCCTCCGTCGTGGGGTCGCGCCGCAGGCCGGGCGAGACGGCCGCTCGCTGGAGCCACGCCAGTCCGAGCTCGGTGATGACGGCGAGCACGATCACGAGCAGCGCGGCGGCGAAGACGCGAACCTGGTCGGCGAGGGCCAGGCCCTGGAGGATGAAGGCGCCGAGGGTGCCGCCGCCGATCAGCGCGGCGAGCGGTGCGGTCGCCACCACCGCCACCGCCGAAATGCGGATGCCGGCGAGGATGATTGGCAGCGCCACCGGGACCTCGACGCGGCCCAGCACCTGCAGCTCGCGCATGCCCATCCCGCGCCCCGCCTCTCGCAGCTCGGGATCGACTTCGGAGATGCCGGCGTACGTGTTCGTCACGATTGGCGGGATGGCGAGCGCGACGAGGCCGATCACTGCCGGCACGAAGCCGATGCCGCCGCGATGGAGCAGCCCGGTGCTGATCGGGTAGACGATGCCGAACCAGCCGAGGGACGGCACGGAGCGACCGATGTTGCTGATCGCCACCGCGATCCGGGCGCCGCGCCCGGTGTGTCCGATGTAGAGGCCGACCGGCAGGGCGATGAGGAGTGACGCCACGATCGCCACCGCCGAGAGCGAGACGTGCTCCCACAGGCGAAGCGGGATGCCGTTGTTCCCGCTCCAGTGCGCCGGATCGGTGTACCAGGCCCAGACCTGGCCGAGGAAGTCCATCGGCTCAGCCGCCGCGCGCCCGCGCCCATGGCGTCAGGCGGCGCTGGAGCGCGACGAGGCCGATGTCGACGAGCGTCGACAGGATGACGACCGCGAGCACGCCGGTCAGCGTGGCCGTCGGGAAGCGGCGCTGGATGCCGACGTTCACGATCAGGTAGCCGAGCCCGCCGAGCCCGGTGAGGGTGGCGATCGTCACGAGGCCGATCGTCGTCACTGTTGCGATCCGCACGCCGGCCACGATGATCGGGAGCGCGATCGGTAGCTCGACCCGCCAGAGGCGCTCGCGCGGCGTGAAGCCCATCCCGGTCGCGGCCTCGATGACCTCGGGCGGAACACCCCGCAGCCCGGTGACGATGTTGCGCACCAGGATGACGAGCGTGTAGCTCACCAAGGCGATCTCGGCGGTGACGAGCGACAGGCCGGTGATGGGGATGAACAGGACGAACAGCGCGATGCTCGGGATCGCGTAGAGGATTCCGCTCACCGCCAGCACCGGGCCGTAGAGCGGCGGGTAGCGGCGGATGAGGAGGGCGAGTCCGAACGAGAGCACGAACCCGACGGCCACCGCGATGGCGGTCACGAGGAGGTGCTCGCCGACGCGACGGGCGAGCTGATCGAGGTTGTCGAGCACCCAGGCGACGTCGATGAAGGGCTGACCCTCGGTCACGTCGCCGTCTCGCCCACGGGGTGGAGCTCGCCGTCGGCGCCGCGAACCGGCGCACGCAGCACCTCGCCGATGGCGTCGACGCTGATGAGGCCGACGACGCGGTCGCGCTCGTCGACCACGACCCCGAGCTGGACGGAGGAGCCGAGCATTGCGGACAACGCGTCGCGGAGCGTCGACTCCGGCTCGACCGTCGGGGCGCCCGGCGTGGCCGCGCTGGCCGGGACGGGGCCACTGCCGGCGAGGTCGCTCGCGTCGATCCAGCCGAGCGGTCGCTCCCGCTCGTCGACGAGGAGGGCGTAGTCGAGCTCGTCCCTGCCGGCCATGCGCCGGCGAATCTCGTCGCGATCCTCGCCGGCATGGACGAGGACCGGCTCCATCATCGGAACGTCGCGCACGCGGCCGAGCGAGAGGCGCTTCAGGCCGCGATCCGCGCCGACGAAGCGCGCCACGAACTCGGTCGCGGGATTGGCGAGGATCGCGTCCGGGGTGTCGTACTGGGCGAGCACGCCGCCGCGGTGCAGGATCGCGATCCGGTCCGCCATCTTGATCGCCTCGTCGACATCGTGGGTCACGAAGACGATCGTCTTGCGGACCTGCGCCTGGAGGCGGAGGAACTCGTTCTGGAGCCGATCACGGCGGATCGGGTCGACCGCGCCGAACGGCTCGTCCATGAGCATGACGGGTGGGTCGGCGGCCAGCGCCCGCGCCACGCCGACGCGCTGCCGCTCGCCGCCGGAGAGCTCCGCCGGGTAGCGGCCGCGATCCGCGGCCGGGTCAAGCCCCACGAGCTCGAGCAGCTCGTCGACGCGCGCCCCGATCCGCGCGGCCGGCCAGCGCAGGAGGCGTGGCACGACCGCCACGTTGTCCCCGATCGTCAGGTGCGGGAAGAGGCCGACCTGCTGGATCACGTAGCCGATCTTCCGCCGCAGCTCGACGGCGGGGATCGCGGTGACGTCCTCCCCGTCGATCGTGATCCGGCCGCTCGTTGGCTCGATGAGGCGGTTGATCATCTTCATCGTCGTCGTCTTGCCGCAGCCGGACGGCCCGACCAGCACGCAGATCTCGCCGGCCGGCACGTTGAGGGAGAGGTCGTTCACGGCCGGGGCATCGGAACGCCGGTAGCTCTTCGTGACGTGCTCGAGGGCCACGACGGCGCCAGCGCGGCCCGCCGCTGGGTCTGTGCTGCTCACGGACCGATGATACGGGGCGCGCGTCAGGGGCCGGTCGCGCTGACGAGCCATACGCGGAGGGACGGGTTCTCGTAGGCGAGCCGGAAGCGTGGATCGGTCGCGAAGTCGGTCGGCGTCGCGCAGGGGGTGGGCCGGCCCGCGTCGACGACGTAGCTGGCGCCGAGGCCCAGGACCAGGTCGACGGCCCGCGCGGCGTCGCCGTCGCAGTAGATCTCGCGGACGATCTCGCCGCGTGGGTCGGGGTCGTAGCCGAGGTTCGCGACGTACGGGCCGAAGGTGCCGACACGCAGGCGTCCGGCCGGATC
>JBBQMC010000024.1:0-19903 GCA_038328565.1 Candidatus Limnocylindria bacterium | reverse complement strand
CGGTCGAGGCCGTCATCGCGTTCGGTGACGAGGCCGCCGCCGAGCTCGCGCGGCTGGACGACGCGGAGGGGGAGCGCGAGCGGCTGCGAGCCGAGGAGGGGGAGCGGCGGCACCTGCTCGAGATGGCGGCCGCCGAGCTTGGCGCCGCCCGACGCGCGGCCGCGGAGCGGCTGGCGCGCGCGGTGAACGGCGAGCTGGAGCCGCTCGGCCTGCCGACCGGCTCGTTCGGCGTCGCGGTCGAGGCGGTCGACATCGGTCCGAACGGTGCAGACCGCGTGACATTCACCTTCGCCCCGAACTCGGGTGAGCCGCCACGACCACTGGCGCGCATCGCGTCCGGCGGCGAGGCGAGCCGCCTCTCGCTGGCGCTCAAGGTCGTGCTGGCCGCGGCGGACGAAACGCCGCTCCTCGTCTTCGACGAGGTGGATGCGGGAATCGGCGGGCGGCATGCGACCGCGCTCGGCGAGCGGCTCCGCGCGCTCGCCGCGTTCCACCAGGTCGTGTGCGTCACCCACCTCCCGCAGATCGCTGCCTTCGCCGATGCGCACCTTCACGTCGGCAAGCGCGTGGTCGACGGTCGCACGCAGACCGAGCTGCAGGTGCTCGAGGGCGCGGCGCGCGCGACGGAGCTCGCCGCCATGCTCGCGGGTGCCGATGCTGGCGAGGAGGCGCACGCCGCCGCCGAGGCGCTCCTGCGATCGGCGACCGGCTGACGCGCCCGCGATGGACCTCCCGACCGCGATCGATCAATTCCTGCTCGAGCTGCGCGTGGAGCGTGGCCTGGCGCCGTTGACGATCAGCGCCTACCGCCGCGACCTCGGCCAGTTCGCCGACGTCGCCGGGGATCGATGGCGTGCGAACCCTGATCCCGCCCGCGACTGGCTCACCGAGCAGCGACGCGGCGGCCGTCGCGCGACGACCCTCGCTCGCAAGGTGGCGGCCCTGCGGAGCTTCTATGGCTTTGCCCTCCGCGAGGGGATCGTGGAGCGGGACATCGCCTCCCTCCTCGATTCGCCGAAGCCGGGCAGCTACCTGCCGGACGTGCTGAGCGTCGACGAGGTGGTCCGCATCCTCGACGCGCCGCCGGCCGACGACCCGGTGGGGATCCGGGATCGGGCCATCCTGGAGCTCCTGTACGACTGCGGGCTGCGGGTGAGCGAGCTCGTCGGGCTGGACCGCCATCGGCTCGACCTGCCCGGCCTCCAGGTCCGGGTGATCGGGAAGGGGAACAAGGAGCGCCGCGTGCCGATGGGCGAGGAGGCGCGGGAGCGCCTCCATCGGTACCTCGTCGGACCGCATGCAAATTGGACGGCGGAGCACCCGACCGAAGCCGTGTTCGTTGGCGAGCGGGGCCGCCGGCTGAGCCGCGAGGCGGTGTGGCGGCTGGTCCGGCACTGGACCGCGGTGGCGCAGGTCACCGGCCACGTGTCGCCACACACGTTCCGGCACAGCTTTGCGACCCATCTGCTCGAGGGCGGGGCCGATCTGCGAACCGTTCAGACCCTGTTGGGCCATGCTAGCATCAGCACCACCCAGCTCTATACCCACCTCACCGGCGAGCGTCTGCGCGAGGTCTACGCCCGCGCACATCCCCGCGCCTGACCGGGATTCGCCGAGCACGGAGCGTCTGTGAGCCGATGAGCTACGCGAGCAACCTCCTCTCCCGCGGGGAGGAGATCGTCTACAGGAGCCGCCAGCACTGGTTCGCGGTGGTCGCCGAGACGTTCTGGTGGATCATCGGCGCCGTGCTCCTGTTCGCGCTGACGCTATACGTCGGCACGAACCGCATCGCGAACGACAGCATCGACGGGGTCCTCACCGTGGCCGTCGTGGTGGGGCTCCTGCTCTGCGTGGGCCGCATCGGTCTGAAGGTGCTCGACTGGCGCAACCAGGAGTGGCTCATCACGAACCGCCGCGTCATCCGTGCCGAGGGCATCCTGAACAAGGCGATGAGCGACTCGAACCTCGAGAAGATCAACGACGCGATGCTCAGCCAGAGCTGGATGGGCCGCATCTTCAACTACGGCACGCTCGACATCCTGACCGCGGCCGAGGAGACCGGTGCGCACGCCGGCATCGGCGACTTCCCGATGCTCGCCGACCCGGTGCGCTTCAAGATCGCGATGCTGAACCAGAAGGAGCTCCTCGACCGCCCCGACCTGGCGCCGCCACGGCGTGCGCAGGGCCGCGAGGCGACGCCGGAATATCGCCGGGAGGCGATGCCACCGCGCGCCGGCTCGGACCGCGTCGCGCAGGTCGCCTACGAGCCCGAGCCGCAGGTCACTGCCCCGCCGGTCGCCGCCCCGGGACCCGCGCCGACCGCAAGCCCGGCCGCTGATGCCGGTAGCGCCCCCGGCGACGACCCGGCCGCGACCCTCGAGCGCCTCGCCACGCTCCGCGACAAGGGGCTCATCACTGCCGAGGAGTACGAGACGAAGAAGCAGCAGATCCTGGAGCGGTTCTGATGCGCGCCGCCGTAGATACCGATATACGCCTACGCCTACGCCTACGCCTCGTCCACGTCGTTTGCGCATGACCGTTGACCGCCTGGGCAACCTCCCGGACGGGATCTACGGCGCGGAGCTCCAGCGGCGGATCGACGAGGCGGCGGGTGCGATTCGCGCTCGCCTGGCGGCCACTCCGGACCTCGAGCTGGCCTTCGTGCTCGGCTCTGGGCTCGGCGGCGTCCTCGAGCTGCTCGATCCGTCACCCCGCGTCCGCATCCCGTACGGCGAGATCCCGAATGTGCCGACCGGGTCCGTCGCCGGGCACGCTAGCGAGCTCGTCGTCGGTGTCGCCAACGGGACGCCAATCGCCGTCCTGTCCGGGCGCGCGCATCCGTACGAGGGCTATTCCCACCGCGAGGCGACGATCCTCCTGCGTGCTGTGCTGAGCCTCGGCCCGAGCACCGTCGTGCTGACGAACGCGGCCGGCGGCATCAACCCCGCCTTCGCGGCTGGCGAGGTGATGCTCATCCGCGACACGATCAATCTCTCCGGTGAGAATCCGCTCCTCGGCCCGAATCTCGACGCGTTCGGACCGCGTTTCCCGGCATTGACCGATGCCTGGGACCCGCACCTGCGCGAGCTTGCCAGGGCGGCCGCAGCTCGTGCCGGGCAGACCCTCCACGAGGGCGTCTACCTAATGCTCTCCGGGCCGGCGTAAGAGACGCGGGCCGAGCTGCGTATGCTCCGCATCCTCGGGGCGGACGCGGTCGGCATGAGCACCGTCCACGAGATGATCGTGGCGCGCCACGCGGAGCGGCGCGTTCTCGGCTTCAGCCTCATCACGAACTCCGCCACGGAGGACGTCGCGGCGGGCCCGACGCACGAGGAGGTCATGGAGATGGGCAAGGTCGGTGGCGAGCGCCTGCTCGCGATGCTCCGTGAGCTCCTGCCGGAGCTCGCCTGACCGATGCTCTTCCTTCGCAACCTCGACGCGATCACGATCGCCGCCATCCTCGTCGCGCTCGTGGTGGGCATCACGTTCCACGAGTTCAGCCACGCGTTCGTGGCCGACCAGCTCGGCGACCATCGGCCGCGTGCGCTCGGCCGGGTGAGCCTCAACCCGGCGGACCACATCGACCCCATGGGCGCGCTGATGTTCGTGCTCGTCGGCTTCGGCTGGGGTAAGCCGGTGCCGGTGAACATCGGGGCGCTGCGACCGGGTCGCATCGGTATGTCGTGGGTCTCGGCGGCCGGCCCACTCGCGAACCTGGCCGTGGCGGTGGTCCTGGCGGTCAT
Organism: Candidatus Limnocylindria bacterium; assembly: GCA_038328565.1. Lineage (GTDB taxonomy): Bacteria > Chloroflexota > Limnocylindria > QHBO01 > QHBO01 > JAICQM01. The sequence goes on along the minus strand of JBBQMC010000024.1, from coordinate 16,160 downwards.
CTTCCGCGTCCTGGCGATCGCGACCCCGGGCGTAGCGTTGGCGGGCGAGTTCCTCTCGCTGGCCGTCTACTTCAACCTCGCCCTCGCGCTCTTCAACCTGCTGCCGATCCCGCCGCTCGACGGCTACAACTTCGCGCTCGGCATCCTGCCCCCGCGCCAGGCGATCCAGCTCCAGCAGTACGCACGCTACGGCATGATCGCCCTGCTCGTGCTCGTCCTCGCCAGCTACACGCTCCCCGGCGGCGGCCCGCTCGGCTGGCTGTTCGATCTCGCCGGCTTCCTCGCCGGCATCCTGCTCGGTGCATAGGATCAACCAGTTCGTCGCTCACCTCACCGCCCGGGTCCGGCCCGACGAGGCGGCGCTCGCGCACCGCATCCTTCCCTCATCCGCCACTTCCCTCTTCGACGGCATGCCGGTCGCCGACCGCCGCCACGGGCTCGACGTGGCGCAGCGCCTCCTTGCGCGCGGCCTCGACGACCCGGATCTGCTGACGGCCGCGCTCCTGCACGACGCCGCCAAGGGGCCCCGCATGCGCCTCTGGCACCGCGTCGCGGGCGTCCTGCTCGCCGCGCTCGCGCCGCGCCTGCTCGCCCGCATCGCCAGCCCGGATGTGCGCTCCTGGCGGCACGGGTTCCACCTCTGCCTCCATCATGGAGCGATGTCCGCCGACGCCGCCCTCGCGGCCGGGTGCACGCTCCGCGCCGCCGCCTTCATCCGCGGCACCGCCGTCGAGGCCGATGTCACAATCGCCCGGGCGCTGCGCGATGCCGACGAGGCCAGCTGACGCGATGGACCTGCGGCCGATCGCAATCGAGGCGGACGTTGCCGCGCTCCCCGTCGGCGTGGCGCCCGACTTCACCGTTCAGCTGCCGGTCTTCGAGGGACCGCTCCAGCTCCTGCTCCACCTCATCGAGTCGCGGCAGCTCGACATCCTGACCGTGTCGCTCGCGGAGCTCGCGGACGGCTACGTGACGCATCTCGCGCGTCACCCGGTGGACGCGGCGAACCTCGCCGAGTTCGTGGCGATCGCCGCCCAGCTGATCTACCTCAAGTCGCGCCGCCTCCTGCCGACCGAGCCGCTGCCGGCGGCGAGCGGTGGCGACGACGAGCCGAGCGAGGAGGAGCTGCGGCGGAGGCTGCTCGAGTACCGCGCCCTGCGCGACGCGGCCCGCCAGCTGGGGACGCTCGACCTCGTCAGCCCGTCGATGCGCCGCGAGCCGCGCGAGAGCGACCTCCCGCCGGCACCCACCCCGGTCCTCCCCCCCGCGCTGCTCGTCGACGCCCTGGATCGCCTGGCGGTCGTGGCCGAGCCCGTCGAGCCGCCGCCGCAGGTGATGGCCCGCGAGCTGACGATCGGCATGCAGATCGGTGCCTTGCGGCAGGCGATGGGGGATAGTGGCCGGGTCGTGCTCCAGGCGGTCCTCGCCACCTGCCGCAGCCGCACCGAGGCCGCCGTGACGCTCCTCGCCGCGCTCGAGCTCGTGCGGCGCCGCCAGGTGACCGCGAGCCAGGACGAGCTGTTCGGGCCGATCACCCTCGAAGCCGTGCGCGGGCCTTTCTCGTGAGCGACGAGGGTCCGCTCCTCGCCGAGGGGCCACTGAACCCGCGCGAGCTGGAGGCGTACGTCGAGGCCGTGCTCTTCATCGCCGAGCGGCCGCTGACGACCGCGGAGCTCGCCGAGCTCGGTGGGGTTGCGCAGCTCCAGGCGGAGGGGGCGCTCGCCAACCTCGGAGAGGAGCTCGAGGCCTCCGGGCGCGGGATCCGGCTCCAGCGCCAGGATGATGCATGGCAGCTCGCCACGGCGCCACGGCTCGGGGCGCGGCTGGCTGCGTACGCGGCGCGCGACGAGGCGCGCCTCACCCCTGCCGCGCTCGAGGCGCTCGCCGTCATCGCCTATCGCCAGCCTTGCACCCGCGGCGAGGTCGAGCGCGTGCGTGGCGTCGACAGCGACTATGTGATCCGCTCGCTCCTCCACCGCCGCCTCATCGCCGAGGTCGGGCGCCGCGACACGCCGGGGCGCCCCGTCCTGTTCGGCACCACGTTCACCTTCCTCGAGCGCTTCGGCCTGACAAGCACCGATGACCTGCCACTGCTCGCGTCAGCCACCGCGGCCTTGGTCGCCGTCGCCTCCCCCGAGACCACTCCCACCGATGCCCGCTGAGCGGCTCCAGAAGCTGCTCGCGGCCGCCGGCGTCGCGTCGCGCCGGGGCGCGGAGGAGCTCATCGGCGCCGGCCGGGTCACCGTCAACGGCACCACCGCCGAGCTCGGAGACCGCGCCGATCTCGCGGTGGACCGCGTGGCGCTCGACGGCACACCGATCGGTGCAGCCGAGACGACGGTCCACTTCGCCGTCCACAAGCCGCGCGGCCTCCTGAGCTCCGCTCATGCGGAACGCGGACGCAACCCGGTGATCTCGCTCGTCCCGGCGAGTGCCTTCGAGGGTCGGCTCTGGCCGGCGGGACGCCTCGACGCCGACTCCGAAGGACTGATGATCCTCACGAACGACGGGGCGTGGGCGAACCGCGTCCTCCACCCGCGCTACGGCATCGAGCGCGAGTACGCGGTCCTGCTGGCGGAGCTCCCCAGCCTCGAGGAGATCGAGACCCTGCTCGCTGGCATTGAGCTGGACGAGGGGCCGGCGCGCCTGCTGGCCGCGCGGCGCGCCACGCCGCCGCCCGAGGTCGCGCGCGAGCCGGGCGAGGGCGGCACGTGGATCCGGGTGCGCGTGGGGGAAGGGCGCAAGCGCGAGGTGCGCCGCCTCTTCACCGCCGTCGGACACCGCGTGCTGCGCCTGGTGCGGACCGGGATCGGGCCGCTCGAGCTGCACGGCCTGCGCGCCGGCGACTGGCGTCCGCTGCGTGCCGCCGAGGTGGATGGCCTTGCGGGCCGCGCCACCTCGACCCGGCTGCCACGCTCCCGGCATCTCGCGGTCGCGATCGACGGCCCGTCCGGAAGCGGCAAGAGCACGATCGGCCACGCGGTCGCGAAGCGCATCGGTGCCACCTTCGTCGATACCGGGCTCATGTACCGCGCCCTGACCATGGCCGCGCTCGAGGCGGGCGTCGACCTCGACGACGCTGGCGCCCTCGGCGAGCTGGCGCGCCGCGCCCACATCACGGTCCGCAGGCCGCGCGCCGACCAGAAGGACCGGCTCGAGACGGTGCTCCTCAACCGCCGCGACGTCACCGATCACGTTCGCACGCCGCGCGTCGATCGCGCGGTGAGCACCGTGTCCGCCCACGCCGAGGTGCGCGAGGCGATGCTCGCGGTCCAGCGCGCAGCCGCGCGGCGCGGCGACACGGTGATGGTGGGCCGCGACATCGGTACCGTCGTCCTGCCCGACGCGACGCTCAAGGTGTTTCTCACCGCCTCGGCCGCGGTGCGCGCCGAGCGTCGCGCCGGGGAGATGGGGCGTCCGGAGCGCGCCGCCGCCTACCTCGCCGAGATCGAGCGGCGGGATGCCGCCGACTCGGGACGGGCGGTGGCGCCGCTCCGGCGCGCCGAGGATGCGCTCGTCCTCGACACCGGCGAGCTCGACGTCGACGGCTCCGTCGACGCGATCGTGGCTGCCCTCCCGGCACGCCGATGAGCACGCCGGACAAGGTGAGCGGCACCTGGTTCTTCAAGCCCGGCGCCACCATCACCGGCTGGCTGGTGTCGGTCGTGGGCGGCGCCACGATCGAGGGCGACGAGCACGTCCCGGCGAGCGGCGCCTACGTCCTGGTCGCGAACCACTGCTCGCTTGCCGACCCACCGATCATCGGCTGGGCGGTGGGACGACGCCACGGCCGGGTCATCCACTTCATGGCCAAGGAGGAGATGCGCCGCTGGCCGGTGATCGGCTGGCTCGCGCAGCGCTCGGCCGTCTTCTTCGTGCGTCGCGGGGAGGGTGACCGCGCCTCGCAGCGGATCGCGCTCGAGACGCTCGCCGCCGGCGAGCCGATCGCCGTCTTTCCCGAGGGCACTCGCTCGCGCGACGGGCGGATGCGCGACGGCAAGGCCGGGGCCACGCTGCTCGCGATGCGCTCCGGGGTGCCGATCCTGCCGGTCGGCATCTCCGGCAGCCAGCGCCTCTTCCCGGGCCGGACGCGGGTGCCGCATCGGTCGCACCTGACGCTCCGCATCGGTGCGCCGTTCCGTCTCGAGCACCAGCCGGACGGCCGCCTCGATCGCGAGGCGCTCGCCGCCGGGACCGATCGGATCATGCGCGAGATCGCCGCGCTTCTGCCGCCGTCGCAACGTGGCGCATGGCGCGAACCGGCCGCCTGAGCGTATCCCTCCTAGAATGGAACCGATGGTCAGCACTGCTTCCACACGTCCCGACGTCCGCATCGCCGAGCGCGCCGGCTTCTGCTACGGCGTGCGGCTCGCGATCGATAAGGCGAAGCACGCCCGCGAAGAGGGCAAGGACGTCACCACGCTCGGCCAGCTCGTCCACAACCCCGGCATCAAGGCCGATCTCTCGGACCGCGGCATTCGGACCGCCGACCTCGCCGACGAGGTCGAGGGCGGCACGCTCGTCATTCGTGCCCACGGGGTGCCGCGGACCGAGATGGAGAAGCTGTCCGGCAAGGCGGAGGACCTCGAGGTCATCGACGCGACCTGCACCTGGGTGCTCCAGAGCCAGAAGGCGGCCCGGGAGCTGGCGGAGGCCGGCTACACGGTGGCGATCATCGGTCACGAGGACCATCCCGAGGTGAAGGGCGTTCGCTCGTATGCCGGCGAGCACCACGTCGTCGTGGACGACATGGACCGATCCACCTGGGACCGCGTGCCGCGCACGAAGAAGATCGGTGTCCTCAGCCAGTCGACGATCCTGCCGCATAAGCTCGAGGAGTTCGCGGCCTTCTGCCTGCGCCGATGCCACGACCTGCGGGTCGTGAACACCGTCTGCCCGGTGACCCTCACCCGCCAGGACGACTCGGTCAAGCTCGCGCGCGAGGTGGACGCGATGGTCGTCGTCGGCGGCAAGAACAGCTCGAATACCAAGGAGCTGGCGGTGAAGTGCCGCGAGATCCTCGCCGACACGATCCACGTGGCCGACGCGGACGAGCTCGCCGCCGAATGGGGCGAGTGGCTGCGTGACAAGCCGCGGATCGGGATCACCGGTGGCACCTCGACGCCCGAGGTCGACCTCGAGGCGGTGCGGGAGCGCATCTATACCCTCACCGCGGCCTGATCTCGTGGGCGGGGCGGAGTTTGCCGAGCTGGCCCGCCGCTACTGTGCGCTCATCGAAAACGCGAAACCACGCCGCTGCCCAAGCTCCTCGGCGATCTCCTGTTGGCCGCGTCCGCTGCATACGCATCGGCTCTGCGCCTTCCGGATGACATCGGCGAACCATCCTCCGGAGCTGGGTCAGATATCCCAATGTGGGAGTCGCTACACGGTGACCTTCAGGTTCGTCTCGGCAGTGTCGATGTGTTCACCGAGGTATTTCACCCGTATCGGGACACGGACGTGGTCGCCGGATCGCTCGCCGACTCGCTCGCCGACATCTACGTCGACGTTCGTCGAGGCCTGGAACTGTGGGACGCAGGTCGTGCAAACGACGCGGTCGCCGAATGGCGCATGGGACTCGAGATCCACTGGGGCCATCACGCTCTGGACGTGATGCGCGCTCTGCACGCCCTGCAATTCGACTCCGATGAACATGATCCGAGCTGAGCATGCACGGCTTCCCATCCCTGCCTGCCTGCCTCACGTCGCTCGTGAGGCCAATCTGCGGACTGCGCATAGTATCTCGGGTGATCCGGCCCGGGAGCTGTCCCAGCCGCCCGCAGCATTCGTCATCGTGCACCAGCCGGCGAATGACACCCGATCCGCCAGGGAAGGCGTGCAAGGGGTCGCCCGTACCTCCGATAGCGTGCACAGCTCCCTGATTGGGGTGGGCCGGCGGGGAACCTGCCCATCTTCGCATTGCGCGGTGTGCATCCTGGTGGACTGAACCGATCGATCCTCACGGTGAACCGGCGCGCGGCGGAAGCAACGATCAGGCGAGGAGCTCAGGCAGCGCACGTCGCAGCACGTCGTAGCCGAGGTGCTCGCGTCCGACCCGGAAGTTGTGCCGCGCGTCACGGTCTCGCCGCTCGGGATCGGCGAGGACGGAGCGGACCTCGGCCACCGTGGCGTCCGTGATGGCGCCGTCGATCTCGATCATCCGCAGCCCCAACGGTCGGATATCGGCGTCGTACACGGCGTATCGGTTCACCACTACCGGCGACCCGTAGAACAGCGCTTCCACCAGCGCATTGCCGAACCCCTCGTACAGGCTGGGGTAGGTGATGAGGTCCGCGGCGAGATACGCGTCTGACAGCGAGTGCGCGGGATTGATGCGCTTGCCCACGTGGTCGGGCGCGAAGCGGTCGGCCGCGTAGCGGAGGCGCACGTTCCAGCGGTCGGCCAGGCGCTCAAGCGTGACGAGGTAGTCCGTGCCCTCGTCGCCGGCAGGGCTCGTGATGAGCAGGACCGCATCCGGGTCGCCGAGCCTGCCCACGAGCTCGATCGCCATCTCAATGCCCTTCCGCGGCACGACCCGCGTGGGCTGGACGACGAGCAGCGCGTCCTCGCGCATCCCGAGCTCCCGGCGCAGCTGGGCGCGCAACGCCGCCCGGCGTGCGGGCCGCGGACGCGGCTGGTCGAAGTCAAACACGTTGGGCACCACGGTCGACACAAGCCCGCGGCGCTCGAGCAGCTGCGCGGCGGCCGGCGAGTTGATGCTCACGTGCCGCACGTTCGGCAGGTCTGGGGGAAAGGCGGCCGTCAGCACCTCCGGCACGACGCAGGTCGCGAAGCGCTCGCGCTCCCACCAGTAGTCATGGTGATGACCGATCGTCGGCAGGCCGGTCTCGGCGGCCAGGTCGCGCAGGGCGACGCCGAGCGGCAGGTGCATGGGGATTGCCCACGCGTTCTCGACGATCAACGCCTCCAGCCGATTCCGTTCGACCCAGTCGCGCAGCGGCAGCAGCAGCTGATCGGCGAGTCGCCGGATCTTGCGTCGCAGCTCGACCCGGTCGGCCGACGGTTCGAAGGCGGCCGCGGCCACCTCGAGCGCGGGCGGATGCGTGAAGTGCATCGGCGGGATGAGGCGCGTGTTCGCACGCAGCGCGTCGACGTCGCCCGCCACGAGCCGCATCTGGTGGCCGAGCTCCTCGAGCACGACCTCCCATTTCACGGTCTCGAACGTGACCCCGTCGACCCCCGACAGGCGCGTCGACGCGATTCCGATGCGCATGGACCGATGCTATCGGCTCATGGGTGGCTCCGGGAGATCGCGGCTACACTCCGAGCGCCATGCCCTCCCTTTCCGTCGTCGCCATCGTCGGCCGCCCGAACGTGGGCAAGTCCACGCTCTTCAACCGCCTCGTCGGTGAGCGGGTCGCGATCGTCGAGGACCTCCCCGGCACGACCCGCGACCGCGTCTACGGCACCGCCGACTGGCGTGGCCGCGACTTCACGGTCGTCGACACCGGCGGCCTCGAGCTCGAGCCGGGGACGGAGATCGAGGAGCGGGTGCAGGACCAGGCCCGCGTCGCCATCGAGGAGGCCGATGTCATCCTCTTCGTCGTCGACGCCGCGGCCGGCATCGCGCCCCTCGACCATGACGTCGCCGATCGCCTGCGCCGCACCACGAAGCCGGTGCTCCTGGTCGTCAACAAGGCCGACAATCCGCGCCGCGAGCACGAGGGTGGCGAGTTCTACGCCCTGGGCTTCGACCCGACGCTGACGATCAGCGCCCAGCACGGCCGGAACACCGGCGACCTCGCCGATGAGATCGTCGATCGGTTGCCGCCCGCGGCGCCATCGGTCCCGACGCCGGAAGCGATGAGCGACCAGGACCTCGCCGAGCTCGCCGAGACCGAGATGGGGCCGCCGAAGGTCGCGATCGTCGGCCGGCCGAACACCGGCAAGTCGACGTTCGTGAACCGCGTCCTCGGGGAGGAGCGGATGATCGTCTCGAAGATCCCGGGCACGACCCGCGACCCGATCGACACCGAGATCGCGCTCGACGGCGAGCCGATGACGCTCATCGACACCGCCGGCATCCGGCGCCGCGGCGCGATCGACCGCGGCATCGAGCGCTACTCCGTGCTGCGCAGCCTGAAGGCGATCGACCGCGCCGACGTCGCGGTCGTCATGACCGATGCGATCGAGGGCTACACCGCCCAGGACGCCCACGTCGTCGGGTACGTGCTCGACGCGGGCAAGGGGATCGTGCTCGTCATCAACAAGTGGGACGCGGTCGAGAAGGACGAGTTCACCGCCGACCGCTGGCTGAAGCGCCTGCGGCGCGATGCGCCATACCTCGCGTGGGCCGACATCGTGTTCGCCTCCGCCCTCAGCGGGCAGCGGGTGCAGCGCATCCTCCAGGAGGCGCGGCGCGTGGCGGAGGAGCGCTTCCGCCGCGTCTCGACCGGCGAGCTGAATCGGCTCGTGATGGACGCGGTGCGCGCCCATCCGCCGTCCCACGTCCGCAACCGGCTGCCGAAGATCCTCTACGCCACCCAGGTGGCGATCGGGCCGCCGACGTTCGTCATCTTCGTCAACGACCCGTCGCTCATCCACTTCAGCTACAAGCGCTACCTCGAGAACCGGATCCGCGAGGAGTGGGGCTTCCTCGGCACTCCCATTCGTCTCATCTTCCGGCAGCGCGAGTCAGTGGAGGACGCGCGCCGCTCGACGAAGCCGCGGCGGCGGACCGCGAAGCGCCGTTGAGCAGTGGGCGGCTGTCCCAGCGGGTGGCGCTATCGGCCAGGAAGGCGCTTCACCCGGCCGTCGAACGCGGGAAACGTGGCCAAACGTGCCGCCGGCTGGGGAATCGGGCATGCAGCCCGTGATTGACGTCGTTTCAGCGGTTCTGCGTGGCCAATATCCCCACGGCGTGGAACATCGCCCCGGTGCGAGCGACGGAGCATCACTGCCGCGGGCTATGCTCGCAACGGCATGAGCGACCAGGTCGGGGTGATCGGCGCCGGGGCGTGGGGGACGACGCTCGCGATCATGCTCGCGGACGCGCAGCGTCCCGTCAGCCTCTGGACCCACAGCACCGAGGCCGCCGAGCAGCTCGCCCACCGGCGCGAGAATGCGCACTACCTGCCGGGCGTCACGTTCCCGCCGAACCTGCGCATCGCGACCGATGACGCGCACCTCGCCGAGCCGTATCGGTTCTACCTCGCCGCGGTTCCGTCCGCGCACCTGCGCGAGACGTTGCGACGCCTCGCACCCTACCTGACCGATGGCGTTCCCGTTCTGTCGGTTGTGAAGGGCATCGAGGAGCACACCCACGCCCGCATGAGCGAGGTGATCAGCGATGAGCTGCCCGGCCGCCTCGTCGCCGTCCTGTCCGGCCCGAACCTCGCGCGCGAGATTGCGGCCGGCAAGCCGGCCGGCACGGTGATCGCCTCCGATGACGCCGAGCTGGCGACCGAGCTGGCATCGGTCCTCGGCAGTGATCGGTTCCGGGTCTACACGAACCCCGACGTCATCGGCGTCGAACTTGCCGGGGCGCTGAAGAACGTGGTCGCACTGGCGGCGGGGATGGTCGACGGGCTCGGTTTCGGCGACAGCGCGAAGGCTGGCATCATCACCCGCGGCCTGGCCGAGATCACGCGGCTCGGGGTTGCGGCCGGCGCGCATCCGGGCACGTTCGCCGGTCTCGCCGGGGTGGGCGACCTCATCGCGACCTGCACGTCGCCACTGTCGCGCAACCGACGAGCGGGGGAGCTCATCGCGTCCGGCGTCCCGTGGCCGGAGGCGCAGGCACGCCTGACCGGCGTGGCGGAGGGCGCGTTCACCGTCGCCGGCGCGCTGGAGCTGGGAGCGCAGCATGGCGTCGAGCTGCCGATCGCCGAGCAGGTCCATGCGGTGGTGTTCGACGGGCGCGCGCCACTGGAGGGCGTTGCCGCGCTCATGTCGCGCGAGACGAAGGACGAGCTCTCGGACTGACCCCGGCATCCGGCTATACTCGGATCCGTCCGGCGGGGTGTAGCGCAGTTGGTTAGCGCACTAGTCTGGGGGACTAGAGGTCGCCGGTTCGAGTCCGGCCACCCCGACCATTTCACCGCCTGACCGATCCGCTACGCTGTCGCACATGGGCATCGATCGCGTCGTCCAGATCGTCGTCAACGCGGCCGCGCTGTGGGTCGCCACCCAGATCGTACCGGGCCTGCACTGGGCCGGCGAATGGTGGAAGCTCCTCATCGTCGCGCTTGTCTTCAGCCTGATCAACAGCTACCTGAAGCCGATCCTGCGCATCCTCACCTTCCCGATCACGATCATGACGCTCGGGATCTTCCTCCTCGTCCTCAACGCCCTGCTCCTGCTCCTGCTCGGCGCGATCTCGAAGGAGCTCGGGCTCGGGTTCACGGTCGCCGACTTCGGCGCCGCGTTCCTCGGTGCCATCGTGGTCGCGCTGGTGGGGCTGGGGCTCAGCCTGGTGATCGGCACCGGCCGCAAGGTCTTCTGACCCGGGTTCGCGGATGACCGATCCGGCGCGGATCGCGACGCCGCTGCTCGCCGTCGCCACCGCCGTCCTCGTGGCGCTCCTCGCGCCGCTCGTGCTCTTCAACCCGTGGTTCGTCTCGCTCCTCCAGCAGCGGGCCGAGTCCGCCATGCTGCTCGGCGCGAGCCAGGCACAGCTGGACGCGGCGACCGGCACGATCCTCGCCCACCTGTGGCTGGGCGGCAACTTCCTCATCCGCCTCACCCCGGATGGCGCGCCGCTGCTCGATGCCTTCGAGCGCAGCCACATGGTCGATGTCAGCGGCCTGGTCCGCCTGCTGGGGGTCGTCACCGTCGTCGCGGCCGTCGTCGCGATCCTGGCGGGCCGCATCCTGCGCGGTCGTCCGACCGCGATCGGCGGCGCGCTGCTGGCCGGAGCGGGGATCGTCGGCGTGGTGGCGGTCGTCGTCGCGGTGGTGTTCGCCGTCGCCTTCGACGCCGCATTCCTCGCCTTCCACGAGCTCTTCTTCCGCCAGGGCACGTACCTGTTCGGCCCGGAATCGAACCTCATCCGCCTCTTCCCCGAGCGGTTCTGGTACGAGGCCTCGCTCACCGCCGGGATCTTCATCGTCGCCAGCGCCCTTGCCGTCTCGGTGGCAGGCTGGCGTCTCGTGCGACAGCACGTGCCCTGAGCGCGCCTCGTTCGCGGCCACGGCTCCCAGCGGACTCCCAGCCGCGCTCCGCTACACTCCGCGCATGACCGGTGGCCTGCGGATCGCGCGTATCGCGGGGATCGAGATCGCCGTGCACGCGAGCTGGCTCGTCGTGTTCTTCCTCGTCACCTACTCGCTGGCCCTCTCGCTGCCGCGCCAGTTCCCGTCCTGGTCGCCGTCCCTCTACTGGCTCATCGCGGCCGGCATCAGCCTCCTCTTCTTCGCCAGCGTCCTCGCCCACGAGCTGAGCCACGCCCTCGTGGCGCGCCGATTCGGGCTGCGCGTGAGGAGCATCACGCTTTTCATCTTCGGCGGCGCGGCCCATCTCGAGGATGAGCCGAGCCGACCGCGCGACGAGGCGCTCATCGCCGCCGCGGGGCCGGCCTCGAGCGTGATCCTGGGGCTCATCTTCCTGACCATCGACGGGGTCTTCGCCCAGCCGCAGGTTCAGGCCACGTTCGGCTGGCTCGGCTTCATCAACATCTCGCTCGGCCTGTTCAACCTGCTCCCCGGCTTCCCGATGGACGGTGGCCGCATCCTGCGCGCCCTCCTCTGGCGGATCCGCGGCGACCGCTTCGCCGCCACGCGCAACGCGGCGCTCGTGGGACGTGCCTTCGGCTACATCCTCATCGCCGGCGGCGTGTTCCTGGCCCTCCAGCGCGGCTCGCTGTTCGGCGGCCTGTGGATCGCCCTCATCGGCTGGTTCATCACCACCGCCGCGGAGGCGGCATCGGCCCAGATGTCGGTCGAGCGCAGTTTGCGCGGGGTGACGGTCCGGGACGTCATGGAAGCGGACCCGCCGAGCGTCGGGCCGAACGAGACCGTGGCCGAGCTCGTGAACGAGCGGATGCTGCGCGGCGAGCATCGGTCCTTCCTGGTGCGCTACCCCGATGGCGGCCTCGCCGGGATCGTGACCCTGTCCGACGTCCGACGGCTGCCGTCCGACCGGTGGGCGGACGCGCGGGTGACCGACGTGATGACCCGCTTCGCCGACCTCGCCACCGTGCAGGCCGAGCTGCCGATCGACCGCGCCCTGCAGATCCTCCAGCAGCGCGAGGTGGGGCAGCTGCCGGTCGTGGAGGGCGACGGACGGACGGTGATCGGCATGCTCACCCGGCTCGGCGTGCTGCGCCTCATCGACAACCGCACCAAGCTCGGCGCGTAGGCCTCGCCCGCCCAGGTGCTGGCACTCGAGGACGCCCGCTCGCGACTGCTGGCGCGCGTTCGTCAGACCGATGGCGAGCGCGTCGCGCTCGCCGACGCCCATGGCCGCGTGCTCGTGACCCAATCCGTCGCCGCGCGGAACGACGTACCGCCGTTCGCCAACAGTGCGATGGACGGATGGGCAGTCCGCGCCGCCGACCTGCCGGGGAGCCTCGAGATCGGCGGCGAGGTGGCCGCCGGCGCCGCCACGCTGCCGGAGGTCCGGGCCGGATCGGCGGTGCGGATCATGACCGGAGCACCGCTGCCACCGGGCGCCGACACGATCGTGCAGCTCGAGATCGCCGAGGAGGAGGGATCTCGCGTCCGGCTCCCGGCCGTCGAGGCGGGCACGTACGTGCGACCCGCCGGCGGCGACACGCCGCGCGGCACCGAGATCGCCCTCACCGGCCGGCTCGGGCCCGGCGCGCTGGCGGTGCTTGCCACGCTCGGCGCGGGGAGCGTCGACGTTCGGCGTCGCCCGCGCGTGGCGATCATCTCGTCCGGCGACGAGCTCGCGGAACCCGGCGCCGCGCTCGGACCGGGTCAGATCCACGATGCGAACACGACCGCCCTCGCCGCGGCAGTGATCGAGGCCGGCGGGGAGCCGCTCTCCCTGCCGAGTGTCCCGGACAACGCCTCTGCCGTCGAGCGCGCCCTGATTGGCGCCGCGGGCGACGCCGATCTCGTCGTCACCTCGGGCGGGGTCAGCGTCGGGCGGCACGACCACGTGCGGACCGTGCTCGAGCAACGCGGGACTGTCGACTTCTGGCGGATCGCCGTGCAGCCGGGGAAGCCGCTGCTCGTCGCGACCCTCGACGGCACGACCGTGATCGGCCTGCCGGGCAACCCGGTGAGCGCGCTCGTGACGTTCGAGCTGTTCGCGCGGCCCTTCATTCGCGCCGCGCTCGGCCTCGCCGGCGACGGCCGCCGCCACGTGAGCGTGACGATGCACGACGCGGTGGAGAAGGACCCGGCGCGGCGCGCCTTTCTTCGCGTCGCGGTGGACGCACGGCTCGAGGCACGGAGCGCCGGCGGCCAGGGATCGGCGCAGGTGCGGCCGCTGGCCGCCACCGACGCCCTGCTCGTCGTGCCGGAGGGCGTTCGTGCGGCGATCCCCGGGGAGCGCTACGAAGCGATCCTCATCGGTGAGGGAGACGACGAATGAAGCCGAGCCACCTCGGACCCGGCGGCGAGGCCCGCATGGTCGACGTCGGCGACAAGCCGGTGACCGCCCGGCGGGCGGTGGCGACCGCGACCGTCCGGATGCGTCCCGAGACGCTTGCCACGCTCCTCGACGCGGGCGGCCCGAAGGGCGACGCTCTCGCTGTCGCACGCATCTCGGGCATCGCGGGCGCGAAGCGGACGCCGGACCTCATCCCGCTCTGCCATCCGCTGCCCCTGGACCGCGTCGCGGTCGAGCTCGTCCCGGACCGGGAGGCGGGGAGCGTGACCATCACGGCCGAGGTCAGCGTCACGGCCCGGACGGGAGTGGAGATGGAGGCGCTCACCGCGGCCACGGTCGCCGCGCTGACGCTCTACGACATGGGGAAGGCGCTCCAGCGCGACATCGTGATCGAGCACGTCGAGCTCGTGTCGAAGGAGGGCGGCCGCAGCGGGAGCTGGTCGCGTGACGCAGCGCCGGAGATGGCGCGCGCGGCGCACGAGGCGGTCGTCGTGACCTGTTCGAACCGATCCGCGGCGGGGGAGCGGGACGACACGAGTGGGCCAGCGCTCGTGGCAGCCCTGATGGCCGCCGGCATCGACGTCGCACCCGAACCGATCGTGGTGGCCGATGACGAGGCCGTCATTGCGCAGCGGCTGGCCAGCCTGGCCGATGCCGGGCATCGGCTCATCCTCACCACCGGCGGGACCGGCCTGACGCCGTCGGACGTCACGCCGCAGGCCACGCGGCGCGTCGTCGAGCGTGAGGCTCCCGGCCTCGTCGACCTCATGCGCGCCGCGGGGCTCGCGCACACACCGATGGCCGCGCTGTCGCGCGGGATCGCGGGCACGCGCGGCACGACGCTGATCGTCAACCTGCCCGGGTCGCCGAAGGGCGCGCTCGAGTCGTTCGAGGCGCTGCGGCCGGTGCTGTCCCACGCGCTCGACCAGCTCGCCGGCGGTGATCACTAGGCTCTCCGCGGGCAGGTCCCAGCCGGGCAGCCCCACCCCGGTAGGCGCCCCCGGAGCCACCGGCACGCAACGCCCCGCCGCTACCATGGCCCGCGCATGCACCCGTCCATCCCGTTCTACTTCCTCATCGTCATCCCGGTGGCGGTGGCGATCGCCCTCTTCTGGCGCCGCGCCGGGCGGCACGTGGAGATCCTCCGCTTCGGCCGGCCCCTCGACCGGAGTGACCGCCCGCTCGAACGGATCAGGGGCCTGGGTGTCTTCGTCTTCGGCCAGAAGCGGCTGCTGACCGATCTCGGACCGGGGCTCACCCACGCCTTCATCTTCTGGGGCTTCCTGGTCCTGCTCGCGACGACGGGCAACTACATCCTGAACGGGCTGCTCGAGGCGGTGATCGCCTGGCCGCTGGCTGGCTGGCTGTGGGGGATCGTCGTCTTCTTCGCCAACCTGTTCATCGGTCTCATCGTCCTGTCGCTCGCGTATGCCGCGTGGCGGCGGATCGTGCGCCGGCCCGCGCGCCTGGCGCTCTCCCGCGACGCGTTCATCATCCTCGGGCTCATCTTCGCCATCGTCGTGACGGAGCTGTTCGCTGACGCGTTCCGCTTCCTCGCACTCCCCGACGAGCCGTCACGCCCCTTCGCCATCCTCGCCGGGCCGCTGGCGTCGCTGCTCGCCGGCATCGGTCCGGAGGCCGGCGCAACCGGCTACGGCATCATCGGCTGGGCGCACATCCTCCTCGTGCTCGGCTTCGGGGCGTACCTGCCTTACAGCAAGCACCTCCACATCCTCACCAGCGAGCCGAACGTCTACTTTCGTAACCTCGAGCCGCGCGGCGCGCTGCGCACGATGGACCTCGAGGCGGAGGCGGACGCCGATGGCGAGGACCCGGTCTTCGGCGCCAAGGGCCTCAAGGACCTCACCTGGCGCCACCTCCTCGACCCGATGAGCTGCACCGAATGCGGGCGCTGCATGGAGTTCTGCCCCGCCTCGATGACTGGCAAGACGCTCAGCCCGAAGCACTTCATGGAGGGACTGCGCGACCAGATCGTGATGGCCGAGACCGCCCTGGCGGCGGCGGCATCGGCGCAGCGTGCGTCGCGCAGCGGCTACGGCAATGGGGTCGAGGCCTCGGACTCGGCGCTCGGCCTGGCACGAGAGCGGGCAGTCGAGGCGCTCAGCCTGCCACTCGTCGACCACGCGATCCCAGAGGAGGCGGTCTGGCAGTGCACGACCTGCGGCTGGTGCGTCGAGGGCTGCCCGGTGCTCATCGAGCACGTGGACTCCATCGTCGAGATCCGGCGCAACCTCGTCCTGGAGGAGGGGCGCAACCCGAAGGAGCTCAACACCGCGTTCCGCAACATGGAACAGGCGGGGAACCCTTGGGGCCAGCCGCGCTCCGCGCGTCTCGACTGGGCGAAGGGCCTCGAGGTGCCGCTCCTGACCGATGCGGAGGCGCCGCTCAATCCTCCCGTGACGGCCCGGCCCGGTGCCGCCCCATGGCGCACGATCGTCGGTCGCGGCCATGCGTTGCCCGACGCGATCGCGGGCGGTGACACGATCCTCTACTGGGTCGGCTGCGCGGGCGCCTTCGACGACCGCAACCGCAAGGTCGTGCGCGCCATGGCACAGCTCCTCCGCCAGGCGGAGGTGCCGTTCGCCGTGCTCGGCAGCGGC
>JBBQMC010000023.1:0-19904 GCA_038328565.1 Candidatus Limnocylindria bacterium | reverse complement strand
GGCGGGCAGCCCCGGCTCGAGCGCCGCCTCGGCGCGGGTTCGGTCGTCATCCAGCGCGCCGTCGCGGCTCGAGGGCAGGACGCGGTCCGGCTCCGGCGGCACCGGAAGCGGCTCCTCGCGGCCGATCCCCCAGCGGCCCTCGAGCGTGCGGCGCAGGAACGGCACCGGACGGCGCACCGCCTGCGGGCGGATGAGGTTGAAGATCCGGCGCCGGAGGTGCTCCTCGGAGAGATTGCGCTCGATCCGGCCGCGAAGCACGAGGCTGATCGAGCCGGTCTCCTCGCTGACGACGATGATGATCGCGTCGGTCTGCTCGCTGATGCCGATGGCGGCGCGATGCCGCGTCCCGTAGCGCTCGCTATCGAGCACATTCTGGCTCAGCGGCAGGAGGACCCCGGCCGCGATGATCCGCTCGCCGGAGATGACGACCGCCCCGTCGTGGAGCGCGGTCCCGCGGTAGAAGATCGTGACGAGCAGCTCGGCCCGCAGGTCGGCGTGGAGCGGGACGCCCGAGTCGGCGACGAGGTCACCGAGGCCGGTCTCGCGCTCGATCGCGATGAGCGC
Organism: Candidatus Limnocylindria bacterium; assembly: GCA_038328565.1. Lineage (GTDB taxonomy): Bacteria > Chloroflexota > Limnocylindria > QHBO01 > QHBO01 > JAICQM01. The sequence continues at coordinate 19,340 of JBBQMC010000023.1, read as the reverse complement.
GCCGTGCCGCGAGCCGGCGAGGAGCCGTGCGGCGCGGCTGATCTCGCCGGCCACCCGTTCGGCGCTCGCCACGTCGTGGGAGACGAAGAACCGGTTCACCGACCCGACCCGACCGATCTGCTCGAGCACGCGCCGCAGCTCCGGCTGGAAGACGACGACGATCGCGAACAGGCCAACCACCGCGCCCGCCTCGAGGAGCCGGGTGAGGAGCAGGAGCCCAAAGAGGCGCGCGGCGAGGTACAGGAGGTACAGGAACGACAGGCCGATGACGATCCGCACCGCCCGCGTGCCGCGGATGAGGACGAAGAGCCAGTAGACGACGACCGCCACCAGCAGGATGTCGACCAGCGACGTCCAGCTGCCCCGCAGGTAGGTCTGGAAGAATTCGGAGAAGGCGTCCAGCACGAGGTTCGGTGGCGTCCCCGGGAGCGGCGATCGTGCGGCCGATGATATCAGAGGGCCCCGGCGATCCCGCCGGGGCCCTCTCGATCTCGCCGATCGGCGCTTCCTAGCGCTTCGTGTACTGCGGCGCCTTGCGCGCGCGCTTCAGGCCGTACTTCTTCCGCTCCTTGGCGCGCGGGTCGCGGGTCAGGAGCCCGGCCTCGCGGAGCGCCGGACGCGCATCGGGGTGCGCGCTCACGAGGGCGCGCGCGATGCCGTGGCGCACCGCGCCGACCTGGCCGGAGACGCCGCCACCCGCGACGAGGACGCTCGCGCTGTAGCGGCCCTCGGTCTCGGTCACGCGGAACGGCAGCCGGAGCCCGGAGAGAGCGGGCGTGCGCCCGAAGTAGTCGTCCGCCGGCTTGCCGTTGACCACGATGCTCCCGTCGCCGGGAACGAGCCGCACGCGGGCGATCGAGGTCTTGCGTCGACCGGTGCCGTAGATGTAGTTCGTGCTCATGTCTAACCCTCCACCGCGGTCGGCTGTTGGGCGGCGTGCGGATGCTCCCCGCCGCTGTAGACCTTCAGCTTGCGGAACATCGCGCGGCCGAGGCGGTTCTGGGGGAGCATCCCCTTTACGGCTCGCTCGATGACCAGCTCTGGCTTGCGCTCAAGGAGCGCCTCGAGGCTCTCCTCCTTCAGGCCACCGGGGTAGTTGCTGTGCCGGTAGTAGCGCTTCTGGATGAGCTTGTTGCCAGTCACCCGCACGCGCCCCGCGTTCACGACCACGACGTGGTCGCCGGTGTCGAGGTGCGGCGAGTAGATCGGCTTGTGCTTGCCCTCGAGCAGGGTCGCGATGCGCGTCGCCAGCCGGCCGAGCGTCTGGTCGCTCGCATCGACCAGCCACCAGCTGCGTTCGATCTCGCTCGCCTTGACTGCGTACGTCTTCACGGTTTCGTCGTTCTCCGGTCTGAGTTCGGTCCTGGTCCGGCCCCGGCACCACCGACACCAGCAGCTTCGTTCTTCGGTTCGTAGACCACCCGCTCGAGCGTCAGCCCGCGAGCCGGTGCCGCGCGCCCGTGGAGGGCACGCTCGCCGGCGGCGAGCAGCTCATCGACCGCCTCCGGTGTGATCCCGCCGCGGCCGACCTCAAGGAGGATGGCGACGAGGCTGCGGACCATCCGTCGCAGGAAGGCGTTCGCCGTCACCGTGACCTCGACGAGGTCACCGCGACGCCGGATCGTCACCTCCGACAGGTTACGCACCGTACGACCCCGCGCGTGGCTCCCCAGCGCCGCGAAGTCGCGGCGACCGGGAAGGCGCGCCGCCGCCGCCTGCATGGCGGCGACGTCGAGCCGTTCGTCGATCTCGAGCGTCCGATGCCGATCCAGCGGCGCGCGCGCACCGCCCTGGCGGACCCGGTATCGGTACACCCGCCACGTTGCGTCGCGTCGCGGGTCGAAGCCCGCGGACGCGGCGCGCAGCGAGCGCACCACGAGGTCCGCCGGGAGCGCGGCGTTGAGCCGCCGTCGCAGCTCCGGCCATGCCACCGGCTCGGTCCCGTCGACGCACGACAGGCAGAAGACGATCACCTGGCCGGTGGCTTGCACCCCGGCATCGGTTCGCCCGGCGAAACGGATTCGAACCCGCTCGCCGGTCAGTCTGTTCTGGGCAGCCTCGAGCACTCCATGGACCGTCCGACCGTTCGGCTGGACCTGGGAGCCGGCAAAGGCCGTCCCGTCATACGCGATGACCGCCCGTGCACACCGTTGCGCGGCGGGCGACATCGGTCTGTTGAATGATCGCGCCCGGTCAGACGAGCTCGATCTGGACGATCGGAGCCGCGTCGCCGAGGCGCTGGCCGATCTTGATGATGCGCGTGTAGCCCGAAGTGCGATCCGCATATTTCGTCGCGATCTCGCCCATGAGCTTCTCAACGATGAGCGGCTCGTGCGGGATCTGGGCCGCCAGCGAGCGACGAGCCGACAGGTTTCCCTGCTTTGCGGTCGTGATCATCCCGTCGACGAGGCCGCGGACCTCCTTGGCCTTTGCCTCCGTCGTCTTCACCTTCTCGTAGCGGAGGATGGCGACGGCGAGGTTGGCGAGCATGTGGGAGCGGTGGTCGCCCTTGCGACCGAGCCGGCGGCCAACATTCTGGTGCGGCATCGGCTAGGCCTCGCGGTCCAGCTCGGCGGCGGCCGCCTCGTCGAGCTCGGCCGAGGCCGGCAGGTCGGACTCGTCGGAGGCTCCGTCCGAGGCCGAATCGGGCACCCGGAAGCCGCGAAGCTCGAGGCGCTCCTTCAGCTCGTCAAGGCTCTTCTTGCCGAAGTTCCGCATACGGAGGAACTCGTCATCGCTGAGGGCCAGGATCTGGCCGACGCGCGTGATGTTGTTCCGCTTCAGGCTGTTGTAGGCGCGCATCGGGAGGTCGAGCTCCTCGATCGGTGCGTCGAGCAGGTTCGCGGAGGCCGGCGCGAGGCCGGTCTCCTCGCCCGCCGCACGCGGCGCACGGCCGATCTCGGCGAAGCGGGTCAGCTCGTTGACGAGGATCTGCGCGGCCTGCGCGACCGCGGCCTGGGGCGTGGTCGTGCCGTCCGTCTCGACCTCGAGCGTGAGCCGGTCGAAGTTCGTCATCTGCCCGACGCGCGTGTCGCTGACGGTGAAGTTCACCCGGCGCACCGGCGAGAAGATCGCGTCGACCGGGATGATGCCGATCGGCATCTCCTCGGTGTGCTCTGCGGCCCGATAGCCGACGCCGGTCTCGACGGTGAGGTCCATCTCGATGACGCCGTCGTCGGAGTCGAGGGTCAGCAGGATGAGATCCGGGTTGACGATCTCGATATCCGCCGACTCGGCGATGTCTGCCGCGGTGACCGGACCGGCGCCGCGCTTCATGAGCTTGAGGGTGACCGCGTGACGCGCGAAGGAGCGAAGCCGAAGCTTCTTCACGTTCAGGACGATCTGGGTCACGTCCTCCTTCACGTTGTCGATCGTGCTGAACTCGTGGAAGACACCGGCGACCTGGATGCCGGTCACGGCCGCTCCCTCGAGCGAGCTGAGGAGGACGCGTCGCAGCGCGTTGCCGAGCGTGACGCCGTACCCGTCCTGGAGCGGCTGCACCTCGAACATGCTGCGGTTGCCATCGGTCTCGATCTCGTCGATGCGAGGGCTCGGGATCGGCGTCGGGGTGGTCGTTGGGGTGGTTTCGAGATCAATCATCAGCGATTCGTTCGTTTCCTCTGGGCTAGCGCGAGTAGTACTCGACGACGAGCTGCTCGTTGAACTCGAGCGGCATCTGCTCGCGCGCCGGCTCGGCGAGGATCGTGCCCGACAGCTTGGTCGGATCCGAGCTCACCCAATCGGGGATCTGGGCGGATTTCATCGTCTCGGTGGTCGTCTTGAACAGCTCGCGTGCGCGGTGGCTCTCGCGAACCTCGACCCGGTCGCCCACGTGGGTCCCGAAGCTCGGGATGTTCGTGGGCCGGCCGTTCACCGCGAAGTGGCCGTGGCTCACCAGCTGGCGCGCCTGGGCGCGGCTGGTGGCGAGGCCCATCCGGTAGACGACGTTGTCGAGGCGCATCTCCAGCATGCGGAGCAGGTTCTCGCCGGTCATCCCCTTGCGCTTCTCCGCCTTCTCGAAGTAGTTCTGGAACTGCTTCTCGAGGACCGAGTAGCTCTTGCGGACCTTCTGCTTCTCGCGAAGCTGGATGCCGTACTCGCTGACCTTGCGGCGGCGCTGGGCGTACATGCCGGGTGGCGTGGCGCGGCGCTCGAAGGCGCACTTCTTCGTGTAGCAGCGGCTGCCCTTCAGGAAGAGCTTCAGCCCCTCGCGACGGCAGATGCGGCAGACGGCGTCGGTGTAGCGTGCCATGTCGTCCCTCCCTAGACCCGACGCCGCTTTGGCGGGCGGCAGCCGTTGTGCGGAATGGGGGTGACGTCGGTGATGGCGGTCACCTCGAGGCCGGCCGTCTGGAGCGAGCGGATCGCCTGCTCGCGGCCCGCGCCGGGGCCCTTCACGTAGACCTCGATCTGGCGCATGCCGTTGTCCATCGCCTTGCGCGCGGCGAGCTCAGCCGTCTGCGCGGCGGCGTACGGCGTGCTCTTGCGGGAGCCCTTGAAGCCGACCAGGCCGGCGCTGCCCCAGCTGATGACGTTGCCGCCCGTCTCGGTGATCGACACTATCGAGTTGTTGAACGTCGTCTGGATGTGCGCGTGCCCGACCGGCACGTTCTTCCGCTCACGCTTCTTCCCGCGCTGTGCTGCGCGCTTTCGTTCAGCCATGGAACTCCTGTGTCGCCGACCCGCGATGGGATCGGAGGGTGGTTGCGTTGATTACTTCTTGCGTCGGATGCCGACCGTGCGACGCGCTCCCCGGCGCTGCCGCGCGTTCGTTTTCGTCCGCTGTCCGCGGACCGGCAGGTTGCGGCGATGGCGGACACCCCGGTAGGAGCCGATCTCCATCAGCCGCTTGATGTTCAGGCTGACCTCGCGGCGGAGGTCGCCCTCCACCTTGAAGCCCTTGTCGATCACCTCGCGGAGGCGATTGACCTCCTCCTCCGACAGGTCCCGGACGCGCGTCTCCGGCGAGACGCCGGTCGCGGTCAGCACCTTGCGGGCCGAGGTCGGCCCGACGCCGTGGATGTAGGTGAGGGCGATCTCAACCCGCTTCTCGCGCGGGATGTCAACGCCAGCGATACGTGCCACGAAGTCGTTACCCCTGACGCTGCTTGTGCTTGGGTATGACGCAGATGACCATGACCACGCCAGAGCGCTTGATCACCTTGCAGCGCTCGCAGCGGGGCTTCACGGATGCGGAAACCTTCATCTCATCCTGTACGTGATCCGACCCCGGGTGAGGTCATAGGGACTCAGCTCGACGCGGACCGTGTCACCGGGCAGGATGCGGATGAAGTTCTGGCGCAGCTTCCCCGAGATGTGGGCGAGCACTTCGTGCCCGTTCTCGAGCCGCACCCGGAACATCGCGTTCGGAAGGGGCAGGATCACCTCGCCCTCGACCTCGATCGCATCCTTCTTTGCCAAGCGTCAGCGGACCTCGTTCAAGCCATCAAGGCTCGTAGTCGAATTTGGGGGAACACACGAAAAGGCCGCCGCACTCGGCGACCCACGGAAGGTGGAGTATACATCAGTGGCGCGCGCCCGCACAACGGGTCATCCATGCGCCGTCAGGACCTCCGGGCCTGTGTCGCCGACCGCAATCGTGTTCTCGAAGTGGGCCGACGGCCGGCCGTCGCGCGTGACGACGGTCCAGCCATCGTCGAGCAGCGCCACGTCGTCGCCGCCGAGGTTGAACATCGGCTCGATCGCGAAGCACATCCCCGCCTCGATGCGAAGGCCGGTGCCCGGGCGCCCGTAGTTCGGGACCTGGGGCTCCTCGTGCATCGCGGTCCCGATGCCGTGCCCCACGAACGGGCGCACGACCCCGTACCCGTGCTCGCGGGCGACCGATTCGATCGCATGACCGATGTCGCCGAGCCGGTTGCCAGGCACCGCGGCCGCGATCCCAGCCTCCATCCCCCGCCGCGTGGCGTCGACGAGCTCGCGCAGCTCGCGCGGCGCGTCGCCGACGAGGTGGCTCCGCGCGCAGTCGGCGTGCCAGCCGTCGACGATGCAGCCGATGTCGATGCTCACCAGGTCCCCCTCGGCGATGCGGCGCCGCGGCGATGGGATGCCGTGCACCACCTCGTCGTTGATGCTCGCGCAGATGGAGCCGGGGAATGGCGGATGGCTGCCGTAGCCCTTGAAGGACGGGACCGCCCCGCCGTCGCGGATCATGCGCTCGGCGATCTCGTCGAGCGCGCTGGTCGTCACGCCGGGGCGCAGCTCGGCCGCGAGGACGTCGAGGATGTCGGCGAGCAGGCCGCCGGCGTGACGCATGGTCGCGATCTCGTCGGCGCGCTTGATGGTGACGGTCGCGCTCCGGCGCCCGAGCGGGATGCCCATCAGGCGGAGGCGGCGCGCGCGTCGAGCGCGCCGTGGATGCTGCGGGTGACCTCGGGGATCGCCTGGCGACCGTCGACACGGGTGACGATGCCCGACCCCTCGTAGTGCTTGACGACCGCCTCCATCGGCGGAATCTGCTTCTCCATCCGCGCGCGAACGACCTCGGGCCGGTCGTCGTCGCGCTGCACGAGTGGCGTCCCCTCGCGGTCGCAGATGCCGTGCGTCCGCGGCGGATCGGTGTCGATGTGATACGGCGTCCCGCAGGTCGGGCAGACCCATCGGCCGCTGACGCGGCGGATCAGCTCCTCGGTGGGGACCTCGATGAAGACGACCCGCGCGATCCGCTCGCCGTGGTGGGCGAGCGTGGCATCGAGCGCCTCCGCCTGCCGGACGGTGCGCGGGAAGCCGTCCAGGATCGCCCCGCCCGCGGCATCGGGCCGCGCCAGCCGCTCCATCACCATCGCGATCGTGAGCTCGTCGGGCACGAGCTCGCCGCGCGCCATGTAGCCGCGCGCCTCCTCGCCGAGCGGGGTCCCGTCGCGCAGCGCCTCGCGGAAGAGGTTGCCGCTCGCGACGTGGGGCAGCCCGAGCTCGCGAGACAGGATCGCCGCCTGGGTGCCCTTGCCGGCACCGACGGCCCCGACCAGCAGGACGATCTGCCGGCCGCGCGCCCCCGTCGCGTCGCCGGAGGAGATCACCGCATGAAGCCCTCGTAATGGCGCATCACCATCTGTGCCTCGAGCTGCTTCATCGTCTCGACCACCACGGTCACCACGATGAGGATGCTCGTGCCGCCGAGGTTGAGGCCCTGCGTGCCCGGGATGATGTTTGCCACCACGGTGGGCAGCACGGCGAGGACCCCGAGGAAGACGGCGCCGCCCAGCGTAATGCGGTTCGTGATCCGCGACAGGAACTCCTCGGTCGGACGGCCCGGCCGGATGCCCGGGATGAAGCCGCCGTTTTTCCGGAGGAAGTCGGCGGTCTGATCGGGCCTGAACTGGAAGGCGGTGTAGAAGTAGGTGAAGAACACGACGAGCGTGAAGTACAGGATGCTGTAGAGCGCCGGGTTCGTCTGGGGCGACAGGTTCGCCGAGATGAACGAGGCCGCCCCCTTCACCCAATCGATGCTGCTGCTCGCGAAGTAGGTCGCGATCTGGGCCGGAAAGAGGAGGAGGCTGATGGCGAAGATGATCGGGATCACGCCGGCCATCGTCACCTTCAGGGGCAGGTACTGCGTCTGGCCCTGATACATGCGGCGGCCGCGCACGCGGCTCGCGTACTGCACCGGGATGCGCCGCTGGCCCTCGTTGATGAACACGACGCCGGCGATGACGATCACCGCCAGGATGATGAACGGGATGATGCGGGTCAGCCCGTCCGGGCCGGTGACGATCGGTCCCGCCTGGTGCGGGATGCGACCGACGATGCCGGCGAAGATGATGAAGCTGATGCCGTTCCCGAGGCCGCGCTCGCTGATGAGCTCACCGAGCCACATGAGCAGGATCGTGCCGGCGGTGAAGCTGAGGAGCAGCGAGAACGTCTCCCACGAGAAGAAGCTCGTGGCCGGGATGACGCCGGCATTCGAGAGGATGATGCTGAAGCCGAAGCCCTGGGCGAAGGCCAGCGGAACGGTCAGCAGGCGGGTGTACTGGTTGAGCTTGTTGCGCCCGTACTCGCCCTCGCGCGCCAGCTCGCCCAGGCTGGGGATGACCCCCTGCATGAGCTGCATGATGATGCTGGCGTTGATGTAGGGGTTCACCCCCATACCGATGATCGACGCGGTGGCCAGGCCACCGCCGCTGAAGAGGTCGATCAGGCTCAGCAGCTGGTTCGAGTCGAAGAGCGACTTCAGCTGCGCCTGGTTGACGTTCGGCACCGGGACGTTGGTCAGGATCCGGAAGATCAGCAGGATGAAGAGGGTGAACAGCACCTTGCGCCGGATGTCCGGCGCGCGGAAGGCGTTGACGAGCGACTCGATCACGGGCTAGGACTCGCTCTCGCTCGAATCGGTGGCGGCGGTGGGCGCGTCGGCATCGGCCTCGTCGGCGGACGCCTCGGTGGCGGATGCCGCCGGCTCCGGCGATTCCTCCTTGGTGGCCGGGGCGGCGACCTCGGCCAGAACCTCGCCGGATGCGAGTGCCCGAGCCTCGGCCCGTCCTGCCTTGGTCTTGGCGTGGGTCGCCACCGCCTCGGCGGCATCGGTCTCGTCGTCGATCGGGGCGTTGTCCGGCCACGACAGGCGCTGGATGGCCGAACCCGCCGCGGCGAGCTTGTCCAGCGCGGTCCGCGTGAAGGCGTGGGCGTGGATCGTCACGCCTTTCGGCGCGTCGCCATTGCCGAGGACCTTGATCGGCATCGGCCGCGTCTTCTGGGCGCGGACGAGCTGGTCGTGCTCGAGCGTATCGGGCGTGATGAGGACGCCCTTCTCCGCCTCGCTCAGCTGGGCGAGGTTGATGGTGGCGTACTCGACCCGAAAGCGGTTCTTGAAGCCGTGCAGCTTCGGGGTACGAACGTGGAGCGGGGTCTGACCGCCCTCGAACCAGGCAGGGATGCCGCCGCCGGCGCGCGCCTTCTGGCCCTTCGTGCCCCGGCCCGCGGTCTTGCCGCGGCCCGAACCGTGTCCGCGCCCCACGCGCCGCGCCGGCTTGTGCGAGCCGGGCGTGGGCTGGAGGTCGTGGATCTTCATCTGGACGGTCCTACTCCTTCTCTGCCGCGCTGCCGGCCGGTTCCTCGACGCTGAGGAGGAACGCGACCCGGCGCAGCATGCCCCGGTTCTCCGGGGTGTCGGCGATCTCGACGGTCTGGTGGAGCCGATGGAGGCCGAGCGCGCGGATCGTGCCGCGCGCGGCCGCCTTGTGACCGATGGTGGAGCGCACCCAGGTCACGCGGAGCATCGGCCCGGAGGCCTTCGCGCTGCGCTTAGCGGCCACGGCCACCTCCCGGTCCGCCGAAGGCCGGCTGCGCCGGTCGCTCGGGGATCTCGTGCGGGCGGCGCGACGCCTCCGCGCCACGCTTGCCGAGCAGCTGCTCCGCGGTCTTGCCGCGGATGCCGGCCAGCTCGTCGGCGGAGCGCAGGCTGCGCAGCGCCTCGACCGTGGCGCGGACGACGTTGATCGGGTTGTTGCTGCCCATGCTCTTGCTGAGCAGGTCGCGGATCCCGGCCGCCTCGACCACCGAGCGCACGCTGCCACCGGCGATGACGCCGGTGCCCGGCGAGGCCGGCTTCAGCATGACGCGGGCGGCGCCGAAGCTCGTCGTCACCTCGTGCGGGATCGAGCTGCCGACCAGCGGTGCGCGGACGAGGCGCTTCTTCGCGTCCTCGACGCCCTTGCGGATCGCCTCCGGAACCTCGTTCGCCTTGCCGAGCCCGGCTCCCACGACGCCGTTGCCGTCACCGACGACGACGACCGCGGAGAAGCTGAAGCGGCGGCCACCGCGGACGACCTTCGCCACGCGGTTGATCTGGACGACCTTCTCTTCGAGCGCCAGCTTCGACGCATCGATTCGTGCCATGTGCGGTGCTCCTTTCGCCCTACAGGTCGAGGCCGCCCTCGCGGGCGCCCTCGGCGAGCGAGCGGACCCGCCCGTGGTACCGATACCCGCCCCGATCCAGCACGACGGTGCTCACCCCGGCCGCCTTCGCGCGCGAGGCGAGCGCCTTGCCGACCGCGCGTGCGGCGTCGACCTTGAGCCCGGCGGCGAGGTCCGCCTCCCGGCTCGAGGCCGCCGCCAGCGTGCGGCCGCTACGGTCGTCGATGACCTGGGCGTAGATGAACTTCGCGCTGCGGAAGATGGAGAGGCGCGGGCGCTCGGCGCTGCCGGAGATCCGGAGGCGCAGGCGCTCGTGCCGCTTGCGACGGAGACCGTCGCGTGATGTCTTCTTGATCATGTGGTTACTTCCCACCCCCGACCTTGCCGGCCTTGCCGGCCTTGCGGAGGATCTGCTCACCGGCGTAGCGGATGCCCTTGCCCTTGTAGGGCTCCGGCTTCCGCTGCTGGCGGATGTAGGCGGCGATCTGGCCGACGAGCTCCTTGTCGGCGCCGAACACGGCGAGCCGCGTCGGGGTGTCGACCCGGAACTGGATGCCGGCCGGCGGGTTGACCTCGACCGGATGCGAGTAGCCGAGCGCCAGGACGAGCTTCTCGCCCTGGAGCTGCGCGCGGTAGCCGACGCCCGCGATCTCGAGGTTCTTGGTGAAGCCGGTGGTCACGCCGGTCACCATGTTGGCAACGAGCGTGCGCGTCAGGCCGTGGAGGGCGCGGTGCTTCGGCTCGTCGCTTGGGCGGACGACCCGCAGCTCGCCGTTCGAGCGCTCCACGCTCATCTCCGGATGGATCTCACGCGAGAGCTCGCCGAGCGGGCCCTTGACGCGCAGCGTACGGCCCTCCTGGACGATTTCGACGTTGTCGGGCAGGGCGACGGGCAGTCGACCGATTCGGGACATGCGGTCGCTCCTTACCAGACGTAGCAGAGGACCTCGCCGCCGAGATTCAGCTTCCGGGCCTGCGACCCGGTCATGATCCCGCGGGAGGTGGAGAGGACGGCGATCCCGAGTCCACCGAGGACGCGTGGGATCTCGGTCTTGCGCGCGTAGACGCGCAGGCCCGGCTTGCTGATGCGCTTCAGGCCGCTGACGACGGGCGCCTTGCCCTCGACGTACTTGAGCTGCATGGTGAGCATCTCCTGTACGCCGTCGACGGCCGTGTCGAACGAGTCGATGAAGCCCTCCTCGACGAGGATCCGGGCGAGCTCGCGCTTCACCTTGCTCGACGGGAGCGCCACCTCGTGATGGCGCGCGGCGCTGGCGTTGCGGACGCGCGTGAGCATGTCCGCGATCGGGTCGGTTACGTTCATCGGTGTGTGTGCTGTCTCCTCGGCGGCGGTTCGCTCCCGGCCCAACCCGGGTGGCGCCTGCCGCTGATGCGGCCGCCGTCCACGGCGGCCATCGGTCTCGTGTGAGCTACCAGCTCGACTTCGTCACTCCCGGCAGCAGGCCCTCGAGGGCTCGCTCCCGGAAGCAGATCCGGCAGAGCGCGAAGCGCCGCATGTAGCCACGCGGACGCCCACAGACAGCACAGCGATTGTGCTGGCGGACGCCGAAGCGCGGCGTGCGCTTGGACTTCGCGATCATCGACTTCTTGGCCATGTCGGTGTGGGTACTCCTAACTCGCCTGGAACGGCATGCCGAGAAGCTCGAGGAGCTTGCGCCCCTCCTCGTCGGTGCGCGCCGTGGTGACGATGCTGATCTCGAGCCCGCGGAGCCGATCGATCTTGTCGTAGTCGATCTCCGGGTAGACGAGCTGCTCGCGCAGCCCCAGGCTGAAGTTGCCGCGCCCGTCGAAGCTGCGCGTCGGGATGCCGCGGAAATCGCGGATCCGCGGCAGCGCCAGCGACAGCGTGCGCTCGAGGAAGTCATACATACGCTGCCCGCGGAGCGTGACCTTGGCGCCGATGGGCATCCCCGTCCGCAGGCGGAACTGGGCGATGCTGCGCTTGGCGCGGGTGACGATCGGCTTCTGGCCGGTGATCGTCGTCAGGTCGCCGACCGCCGCGTCAAGGGCCTTCGCGTTCGCGATCGCCTCGCCCAGGCCAATGTTGACGATGACCTTCTCGAGGCGCGGGACCTCCATCGGGTTCGTGTAGCTGAACTCGCGGCGCAGCGCCGGCGCGACGTCGTCGTGGTAGCGCTGGCGAAGGCCGTGGTAGACCGGCGGCGCGAAGGCGCCCTTCGGCGTCGAGGCCGCCTTGCTCGGCGCAGCCCCGTTGCCCGCCTTGCTCGCGGCAGCGCCGTCCCCCGTCTTGCGGCGGGTCGGCTTCGGTGCCGACCTCGGCTTCGGCGCCGGCTTCGGCTTCGTCTCGGGACTCACTTCGTGCTCACCTCCATCTGCTCGCCGCACTGCTTGCAGACGCGGACCCGGCGTCCGTCCTCGAGCTGCGCGTGACCGACGCGGGTCGGCTTGTTGCAGCGCGGGCAGACGACCTGGACGTTGCTGATGTGCAGCGGCACCGGCAGGTCGAGGATCCCGCCGGACTGGGTGCGCTGGCGCGCGCGCTGGTGCTTGCGCGCCATGTTGATGCCCGGGATCACGATCCCGAGGCCGCGCTTCGTGCGCTCGACGCGGTCGACGGTCCCTCGCTTGCCGCTGTCCTTGCCGGCCAGCACGACGACGGTGTCGCCCTTGCGAACGTTCGCCATGGTCAGAGAACCTCCGGAGCGAGCGAGACGATCTTCATGTAGTTGCGCTCGCGCAGCTCCCGGGCGACCGGCCCGAAGATGCGCGTTCCGCGCGGGTTGCCCTGCGGGGTGATGAGCACCGCCGCGTTCTCGTCGAAGCGGATGTGGCTGCCATCGGGGCGGCCGTACTCCTTGGCGGTGCGCACGACGACGGCGCGCACGACGTCGCCCTTCTTCACCCCCGAGTTCGGGAGCGCCTGCTTCACGCTGGCCACGATGACGTCACCCACCTCGGCCGTGTCGCTCTGCGAGCGGCCGATGACGGTGATGCACATCAGCGTCCGCGCGCCGGTGTTGTCGGCCACGCGCAGCCTGGTGTACTGACGGATCATCTAGCCCACCAGCTCCTCGTGGGAGCCGCGCGCGATGACCTCGACGACACGCCAGCGCTTCTCGCGGGAGAGCGGACGGCTCTCCTCGATGCGCACGGTGTCGCCGACCCTGGCGGCGTTCTCCTCGTCGTGTGCCTGGAACTTGCTCGAGAGGCGCACCACCCGCTTGTAGATCGGGTGCCGCCGGAGCCGCTCAACGCTCACTACGACCGTCTTATCCATCTTGTCGGACACCACGCGTCCGGTCTTGCTTCGTCGCTTGCCCTGCATCAACTGGCCTTTTCCACGTCAGCGGCCGCGGGTGCGGAACGCTGGCGTTCGGTCATCACGGTGAGGATGCGGGCGATCCGTCGTCGGGTCGCCGGCAGCCTGCTGTAGTTCTTCTCCTGTCGGGTCGCGAGATCGAAGCGGATCTTCCACAGCTCCTGCTTCGCGTCGACGAGCGCCCGCTCGAGATCGGTGTCGGTCAGCCCTCGCATCTCACTGATGTCCATGGTCGAGGCCCTCCTTCATCACGAACCGGGTGTTGATCGGCAGCTTGTGGCTCGCGAGGCGCATCGCCTCCCGCGCGATCGGCTCCGGCACCCCGGACATCTCGAACATCACGCGCCCGGGCTTGACGACCGCGACCCAGTGGTCGGGCGCACCCTTCCCGGAGCCCATGCGCACCTCGGCCGGCTTCTTCGTGACCGGCTTGTCCGGGAAGACCCGGATCCAGACCCGGCCGCCACGCTTGATGTGGTGGGTCATCGCCCGTCGGGCGGCCTCGATCTGGCGGCTCGTGAGCCAGCAGACCTCCTCCGCCATGAGGCCGAAGTCGCCGAAGCTCACGGCGGTGCCGCCCTTCGCCATCCCGGCGCGGCGGCCACGCTGGACCTTGCGGTGCTTGACCCGCTTTGGCATCAGCATCGCTACGCCTCCTCGACCGGTGCGACCGGCTCGCTCGCTGGCGCCTCGGCGGGGGCCGCGGTGGCGGCTCCGGCCGTGACGCGCTCGGTCGTGCGCGGGCTGCGGGTGCGGGTGCCGCTCCGGGTCGGCCGCTGGCGCGGCTCGCGGGGCTCGGTGCGCGCGCTGCCCGGCTTGTCGCCGAGCTGCTCGCCCCGATACACCCAGACTTTCACGCCGATCCGGCCATAGCTGGTGCGGGCGTGGACAACGCCGTAGCTGATGTCCGCGCGGAGCGTCCCCAACGGGATCCGACCCTCGCGATCCCACTCGGTGCGGCTCATCTCCGAGCCGCCGAGGCGCCCGGAGACCTGGACCTTCACGCCCTTGGCGCCGGCCTTGATCGTGCGCTGGATGGACTGCTTGATCGCCTTCCGGAACGCGATCCGGCGCTCGAGCTGGCCGGCGACATTCTGGGCGACGAGCATGCCGTCGAGCTCGGGCTGGAGGATCTCCTTGATCTCGAGCTTGACCTTCTTGTTCGTCTGCTTGCCGATGTTGTTGCGCAGGGCGTCGACGTTCGCGCCACCCTTGCCGATGACGATCCCCGGCTTGGCGGTGTGGACGGTGACGGTGACGTGGTTGATGCCACGCTCGATCTCGACCTGGCTGACGCTGGCATTGCTCAGCTGCTTGGCGACGAGCTGCCGGATCCGCATGTCCTCCTGCAGCAGGGTCGCGTAGTCGCGATCCGCGTACCACTTCGCCAGCCAGGGCTTGATGATGCCGAGCCGGAAGCCGTACGGGTGAACCTTGTGGCCCATCAGGCCTCCTCTCGGTCAGCCACGGCTACCGTGATGTGGCTGGTGCGCTTCAGAATCTGGAAGTAGCGACCCTGCGCGCGCGGTCGCCCGCGCTTGAGGGTCGGCCCCTCGTTGGCCACCGCGCTCACGACGGTGAGCTCGTCAGCCGAGAGGTTGTAGTTGTTCTCCGCGTTGGCGGTGGCGCTCTTCAGCACCTTCGCCACGTCCCGCGCCGCGCCGTTCGGCAGGAAGCGCAGGATGGCGGCGGCCTCCTCCACCGGCTTGCCGGTGATGAGGTCCGTCACCAGACGGACCTTGCGTGGGCTGATGCGCACGTACTTGGCGGTGGCGGTCACTCGCATCGGTCTCGCCTACTTCAACGCCGAGCTGCGCTCGGTCGCCTTGCCGTGCCCGCGGTAGGTGCGGGTCGGCGCGAACTCGCCGAGGCGGTGCCCGACCATGTTCTCGGTGACGAAGACCGGCACGTGGCGACGTCCGTCATGGACGGCGATCGTGTGCCCGATCATCTGCGGGAAGATCACGCTCGCGCGCGACCAGGTCTTCAGTACCTTGCGCTCGTTGCGCTTGTTCATGTCGTCGACACGGCCGAGCAGGCGCGCGTCGACGAACGGTCCCTTCTTGACGGAACGACTCATCGCGCTCTCCTAGCCCCGTCCATATCGACGGCGGACGATCATCTTGTTGCTGGCGTTCTTGCGGGCGCGGGTCCGAAGGCCCATCGCCGGCTTGCCCCATGGCGTCTTCGGCGGCATGCCGGTGGGCGACTTGCCCTCGCCACCGCCGTGCGGGTGGTCGCGGGGGTTCATCACCGAGCCGCGGACCTCGGGCCGCTGGCCCATGTGGCGGGCGCGGCCGGCCTTGCCGAGCTTCTGGTTCTCATGGTCGAGGTTGCTGACCTGGCCGACGGTCGCCATGCAGTCGATCCGCACGCGGCGCACCTCCCCGGACGGCAGGCGCAGGGTCGCGAACTCACCCTCCTTGGCGAGGAGCTGGGCGCTGCTGCCGGCGGAGCGCACGATCTGGCCGCCACGGCCCGCGACCAGCTCGACGTTGTGGACCTGGGTCCCGAGCGGCACGCGTGACAACGGCAGCGCATTGCCGGTCCGCGCCTCGGCCTCCGGGCCGGAGACGACGCGGTCGCCGACGCCCAGGCCGTGCGGCAGGAGCATGTAACGCTTCTCGCCGTCGGCGTAGTGGAGCAGGCCGATCCGCGCCGAGCGGTTCGGGTCGTATTCGACAGTCGCGATCCGCGCCGGCACGCCGGGCTTGTCGCGCTTCCAGTCGATGATCCGGTAGAGCCGCTTGTGGCCGCTCCCCTGATGCCGCACCGTCAGCTTGCCCTGCGCATTGCGCCCGGCCTTGCTGAACGACCGCTCGGTGAGCGGCTTGTGCGGCGTGTCCTTCGTGATCTCGTCGAACGTCGAGCGGGTCATCTGTCGAAGACCCGGGCTCGTCGGTCGATAGCTGCGCAATGGCATCGTCTATACCGCCTCGAAGAGCTCGATCTTCTGGCCCGCCGCGATCGTGACGATCGCCTTGCGCCAGCCGGGCACCATGCCGAGCGTCTTGCGGCCGCGCCGCTTCTGCTTCGGCTTCACGCTGAGGACCCGGACGCCGAGCACGTCGACCTTGAACTCGGCTTCGACCGCGGCCTTGATCTGGAACTTGTTCGCGTCGCGGGCGACGGCGAACGTGTAGTTGTTGCGCTCGGTCTCGATGACGCTCTTCTCGCTCACCACCGGGCGCAGCAGGACGTCATGCATCGCCACCGAGCTCACGCGTACACCTCCTGGACCCGATCGAGCGCGTCCCGGGTGAGGACGATCGTGTCGGCGCCGAGGAGGTCGACGACGTTGAGGCTGTCGGCCAGGAGGACGCGCACCTCGGGCAGGTTGCGGGCCGAGCGCTCGACGATCTCGTCGCGGCCGGCGAGGACGAGGAGGACCTTGCCCTCCGCCTTCCAGCCGCCGAGGCGACCGAGGAACCCCTTCGTGCCGATCGCGTCGAGGTCGAAGCCGGCGACGACGCGGAGCGCGCCCTCTGCCGACTTGGCGCTGAGCACGCCGCGCAGCGCCGCGCGCCGCATCTTCGCGTTCATCTTCACCTCGTGGTCGCGCGGGTGCGGTCCGAAGACGACGCCACCGCCCTTCCAGTGCGGCGCGCTCCGGGTCCCCTGGCGCGCGCGCCCGGTTCCCTTCTGGCGCCACGGCTTCTTGCCGCCGCCGGCGACCTCGCCGCGGGTGAGCGTGTCGGAGGTGCCGACGTGGCGCGCCGCCAGCTGGCGGATCACCGCCTGGTGGATGAGGCTCTCGTTCACCGGGGCGTCGAAGATCGCGTCGGCCAGCTCGACCGTGTCGCCATCCTTCCCCGCCGCGGTGAGGATCTTCGTCGTGGGCATCGTCTACTTCGCCTTCTGCACGAGCAGCACGCCGTTGCGTGCCCCCGGCACCGCACCCTTCACGAGGATGAGGTTCCGCTCGGGATCCACGCGCACGACCTTGAGCTTCTTCACGGTCACCTGGTCGTCGCCGAGGTGGCCCGCCATCTTGGTGTTCTTGAAGACGCGGCCCGGCGTCGTGCCGGCGCCCACCGAGCCGGGCTGGCGGTAGTTGTTCGAGCCGTGCGTCTTGGGACCGCGCTGGAAGTGGTGCCGCTTGATGGTGCCGGCGAACCCCTTGCCCTTGCTCGTCCCGGTGATGTCGACCAGGTCGCCGGCCACGAAGAGCGACACGTCGACCAGCTGGCCCGCCGCGTAGTCGCCGGCCTCGGCGATCCGCACCTCGCGAACGTGCCGCGGGCGCTGGAGCTCCTTGGGCAGCGCGCTGAACTGGCCGGCGACCGGCTTCGTGACGCGCTTCGCGCTCCTCGCCCCGAGCTGCAGGGCGAGGTATCCGTCCTGCTCGACGGTGCGGAGTCGCGTAATGGTGTTGGGCGTCGCTTCGATGACGCTCACGGGGACGACGCTGCCGTCGTCACCGAAGATGCGCGTCATGCCGAGCTTGCGCCCGATCAACCCTGCCGGCACTGCTGATGGTCCCTTTCGATGGCGGATGCGGGGCGGACGGGCCGCCCCGCATCACATCTTGATCTCAATATCCACGCCTGCGGCCAGGCTGAGCCGCATGAGCGCATCCACCGTCTTCGTCGACGGATCGATGATGTCGATCAGGCGCTTGTGGGTCCTGATCTCGAACTGCTCCCGCCCATCCTTGTGCACGAACGGCCCGCGGATGACGGTGTACTTCTCGATCCGGGTCGGCAACGGCACCGGGCCGGCCACGTCGGCGCCGGTGCGCTGCGCCGTCTCCACGATCTGCTCGGCGGATGCGTCGAGCAGCTTGTGGTCGTAGGCCTTGAGACGGATGCGGATGCGCTGCTTGGCCATGACGGTCAGCCGATGACCTCGGTGATCACGCCCGCACCGACCGTGTGGCCGCCCTCGCGAATCGCGAAGCGCTGCCCCTGCTCGATGGCGATCGGGGTGATGAGCTCGACGTCGATGTTGACGTTGTCGCCCGGCATGATCATCTCCACGCCCTGCGGGAGCGCGATCGCGCCGGTCACATCGGTCGTTCGAAGGTAGAACTGCGGCCGATACCCCGAGTAGAACGGCGTGTGGCGCCCACCCTCGTCCTTGCCGAGGACGTAGACCTCGGCCTTGAACTTCGTGCCCGGCTTCACGCTGCCCGGCTTGGCGAGCACCTGACCGCGCTCGATCTCTTCGCGCTCGATGCCGCGCAGGAGGAGCCCGACGTTGTCGCCGGCCTGTCCGTCGTCGAGGGTCTTCTTGAACATCTCGACGCCGGTCACGACGAGCGAGCGAGCCTTGGCATGGATGCCGACCTGCTCGACGTTGTCGCCGGTGTGGACGATACCGCGCTCGATGCGGCCGGTGGCCACGGTGCCGCGGCCCTTGATGCCGAACACGTCCTCGATCGGCATGAGGAACGGCTTGTCCGTCTCACGCACCGGGGTCGGGATGTAGTTGTCGACGGCGTCCATCAGCTCCTTGATCGAGGCGTACTCGGGAGCGTCGGGATCGGTGCTCGTCGACTCGAGCGCCTTGAGCGCCGAGCCACGGATGACGGGGATGTCGTCGCCGGGGAAGTCCTGCTTGCTGAGGAGCTCGCGGACCTCCATCTCGACAAGGTCGATGAGCATCTCGTCGTCGACCATGTCGACCTTGTTGAGGTAGACGACGAGGCTCGGCACCTCGACCTGGCGGGCGAGCAGGATGTGCTCGCGCGTCTGGGGCATCGGGCCATCGGCAGCGGACACGACGAGGATCGCCCCGTCCATCTGCGCGGCGCCGGTGATCATGTTCTTGATGTAGTCGGCGTGACCGGGGCAGTCGACGTGCGCGTAGTGCCGCTTCTCGGTCTGGTACTCGACGTGGCTGATCGCGATCGTGATGCCACGCTGGCGCTCTTCCGGCGCATTGTCGATCTGGTCGAAGGCGCGGAAGTCCGCGCCGCCCTTGAGCGACAGGTACTTCGTGATCGCGGCCGTCAGCGTGGTCTTGCCATGGTCGACATGACCGATCGTCCCCACGTTCACGTGCGGCTTGCTGCGGTCGAACTTCTGCTTGGCCATGTGTCCTTCGTGGCTCCTTTGTTCGCTTAGCTCTTGGACTTCGCGATCAGCTCGTTGGCGAGGTTGGTAGGGACTTCCGCGTAGCGGGAGAATTCCATCGAATAGGCCGCGCGGCCCTGGGTCATGCT
>JBBQMC010000022.1:0-20115 GCA_038328565.1 Candidatus Limnocylindria bacterium | reverse complement strand
GTCGCTCTTGTCGCACAGGTTTGGGATCTGGCAGCCGAGATGCGGGCACTTGCGGTACAGCGCGAGCACGGACCGATCCGTGCGGTTCGCATTGGGGTCCAGCTTCGTGCCCGGATCGGCGACGTCGGGCGTCTTCCCCTCGACGAGCTCCTTCGCGGCCGGCACGTTGACGATGAACAGGCGAGCCGGGTTGTAGATGTACGGCGTGCCCTTCGCCCAGTCCGGGAACTTCCCGACGATGTCCGCCGCGGTGCCGATGTTGATCTGCCCGCCGAGACCACCCTGGATGTTCGGCCACAGAAAGGCGATCGAGCCGCCGATGAACTCGAGGCTGAGCAGGCCAACGCCCAGACCGACCATGCGGCGCATGAACGTGCGCCGGCTCATCTCCCCGACGCGGGGGCCGTGGACTTCGCCATAGGTGGGCTGCTGACCGGTCATAGGCTGAAGAAGATCCCCTGCCACGGCCAGACCCAGTTCCAGCCGGGGCCGCGGAAGAACGAGCCGATGAGCGTGACGATGATGCCGCCGATCATCAGGCACAGGAAGAAGACCCAGATGAGCTTCCGATCCCGCGCCGCCTTGTACGGCGAGCGGTCGATGAACGGGATGAGCGCCAGCCCGACGAGGTAGACGCCCGGCACGAGGACGCCGGCGACGGTGGCGTTGAAGTAGCTGAGGATCTCCTGGAGGCCCAGGAAGTACCACGGCGCCTTCGCGACGTGCGGCGTGGCGCCGGCGTTCGCCATCTCCTCCAGTGGGGCGTTGATGAAGAAGGAGGCGACCACGAGGAGCCCGCTCAGCAGCATCGACATGAGGAATTCGGCGCGCAGGAGGTGCGGCCAGGTGAGCACCGTCTCATCTGGGCGCTTGTCGACGCGGACCATCGACTCCTGGCGCACGTAGGCGAGGAGCCGGAAGCGCTCGGTGCCCGGCACGCCGGGCGGGCCCGGGAGCTTTGGTCCGCCACCGCGTTCGACGGCGGGCACGCGCGGCGCCTGGGTCGGGGCGTTCTTGTCGGCCGTCGCGTTCGGCCGCTTCTCGATCGTCATCGGTCCCGCCTCACACCGGCCCGCTGATGCCGCCGTCCTTCCTGATCCGCCAGAAGTGGACGATCATGAAGATCGCGGCCACGAGCGGCAGGAAGTTGACGTGGAAGTCGTAGAAGCGCAGGAGCGTGTTCTGCCCGACCTCGATGCCGCCGAGCAGGAAGAAGCCGGTCTCGCTGCCGATGAGCGGCGCGTAGTTCGCCATCTGCGTACCAACCGTGATGGCCCAGAAGGCGATCTGGTCCCACGGCAGCAGGTAGCCGGTGAAGCTCAGCCCCAGGGTCAGGAACAGTAGGACCACGCCCACCACCCAGTTGAACTCGCGCGGCGGCTTGTAGGCCCCGTGGTAGAAGACCCGCACCATGTGGAGGAAGACGGTGAGCACCATGAGGTGCGCCGCCCAGCGGTGCATGTTCCGCACGAGCTGCCCGAAGGCGACGCTGTTCTCGATCGTCGCCATGTCCTGGTAGGCGCGGCCCACCGACGGGACGTAGAAGAACATGAGGTAGAGCCCGGTCACCGTCAGCGCGAGGAACATGAAGAAGCTGATCCCGCCGAGGCAGAACGTGTACGTGTAGCGCACGGCGTGCTTCTTCACCCGCACCGGGTGCAGGTGCAGGAAGACGTTGTTCATCACCGCCAGCGCGCGGGTGCGGCTGGTGGTGGGGTACGGCTGACGGAAGAGGGAGCGCCACGCCTGCGAGTTCTTGATGTAGCGAACGACCGGGTTGCCGCCCTCGTTCATCGTCATCGGCGCACCGCCGGACCGCCCTGCTGACCGATCTGACCCAGCACGTTGTCCTTGTAGCTTTCCAACAGCACCTTCCCGTCAGGCGTGAAGCGTTCCAGCTCCAGGCGGTCCATCGTGATGCAGTTCGTGGGGCACCGCTCGACGCAGAGGTTGCACCGGATGCAGCGCTCCTCGTCGATGATCATGGCGATCCCGCGGGGCCACGACTGGAAGAGCTCGACCTCCGGATCGTCACCGCCGACCTGCGCCTTGTCGACCATGTAGATGACGCCCTCGGGGCAGACGTCGGCGCAGAGCCCGCACAGGATACAGCGCGGGCCGTCGATGTTGATGTTGTGGTTGCACTGGAGGCAGCGGCTCCCCTCGGCGACCGCGCTGCGCGTGTCGTACCCGACCTCCACGAGGCTGGTGAAGTCGCGGCGCAGCTCCGGCGGCGCCATCGGGATCTCCTGGCGATGGATCCCCTCGTAGCCCCATGGCATGTCGTGCTCGAGCGCCTGGGTGACCGTCGCGCGATTGATGACGGGCAGCTCCTCGAGCTCCTCGCCGCGCACGCCGGCCAGCCAGCGGTCGACGGCGCGCGCGCAGCGACGCCCCAGTCCGGCGGCCTCGATGATCGTGGCCGGCCCGGTGACGTAGTCGCCGACGGCGAAGATCCCGTCCGCGCTGGTCGCGAACGTGTCCGCGTTGATCGTGATCTTGCCCTTCTCGAAGTTGAACTCGACGCTGTTGTACGGCGTGCCGTCGGGCCGCTTCGGGGTGGTGCCATTCAGCGGCTGCGTCCGCCACGACGAGGTGGAGCCGCCCTCGACGATGGCGCGCGAATCGGTCACACCGAGGTGCCGGTTGAGCTTCGCGCCGAAGTTGCCGAGCACGTTGTTGTCGGCCGCCTGGCTCGTGCAGGGGATGACCATGTCGCACGGGATGACGAACTCGCTTCCCGGGATCGGCTCTGAGCTGCGCCTGCCGGTCGCGTCGGGTGGTCCGAGCCGGGTGCGCTCGAAGACCATGCCGGTCACCGTGCCGCTCGGATCCGTCTGCACCTCGACCGGGCTGGCGAAGAACTCGAAGCGCACGCCCTCGAAGCGCGTCTCGTGCTGCTCCTCCTCGTCGACCACCATCTCCTCCGGGCCGCGGCGGTAGGCGATCGTCGACGTCTTCGCGCCCAGCCGCAGGGCGGTTCGGGAGGAGTCCATGGCGGTGTAGCCGCCACCGATGACGACGACGTGCTCGCCGACCCACTGCTCCTGGCCGAGGTTCGCGCGCTTCAGGAAGTCGACGCCGTAGATGACGCCGTCCTGCTCCTCACCGGGGACGTTCATCGCGACCGGGAACATGCAGCCGGTGGCGACGACGACCGCGTCATGGCGCTCGCGCAGCTGGTCGATCGTGATGTCGCGGCCGATCTCGACGTTGAAGTGGAACTCCACCCCATGGTGGGCGACGTAGGTGACGTCGAGCTCGATCACGTCGCGCGGCAGGCGGAACGCCGGCACGCCGATGAGGGTCGTGCCACCGCCGGAGGGAAGCGCCTCGTAGACATGCACCTCGTGGCCGTCGGTGGCGAGGTCCTTCGCGGCGGCGAGGCCGGCCGGACCGGCGCCGATGACCGCGACGCTCTTCCCGGTCGCGGGGCCGACGCTGATCGTGTCCGGCATGTTGTTGCCGTAGTGCCAGTCGACGAGGAATCGCTTCATGGCGCGGATGGCGAGCGGCTTGTCGATGTCCGCGCGGCGGCAGGCCTTCTCGCACGGGGCGCTGCACACGTAGCCGCAGATGGCCGCGACCGGGTTCGGGTCGCGCGCCAGGATGTACCCCTCCTCGAACCGCCCCTCGGCGGCGAGCATCAGGTAGCCGCGGCAGTTCGTGTTGACGGGGCAGCCTTCCTGGCACTCGATGTTGCACTGCAACCAGTCGACGCCCACCTCGGCGGTCTGGAAGCGGAGCGGGATCGCGTTGTCACTGATCATTCGGACATTCGAGCGGTGGATCGCCTGCGGTTTCCGGCGGAGGCCAACGTGGAGCACGACCTTGTCGGGGCGAACGAGCGGCAGACCGATGCTACCCGCCGCGCTGCCGCGTCGCAAGGCCGGGTCCGGCGGAGGCCGCTCACCCGCCGTTGAAGAAGCGTGCCATGACCTGCCTGACGAGCGGCGCCGAGTCCGAGCCGCCGGTGCCGAGCGGCACGTAGAGCAGGATCGTGGCGACCGCGATTCGCGGGTTCACCGCCGGCGCGAAGGCGGGGAAGAGGGCATGCGGGTCGGGCGTCCCCGTCTCGGCGGTGCCGCTCTTGCCGGCGATCTGGAGGCCGAAGCCGGCGAACGCCGCCGTGCCGGTGCCGTAGGGCAGGGTGACGACAGCCTCCAGCGCCTGGGTGATGTAGCCGAGCTGGCCCGCGGTGAGGCTGACCCTGCGCGTCGCCTTCGGCTCGTTGCGCTCCACGACCCGCCCGTTGGGGAGCGTGGCGGTGGCGACGATGCGCGGCGTCCAGAGGGTGCCGCCGTTGCCGATGGCCGCGTAGGCGCTCGCCAATTGGAGCATCGTCCCGGCATACGAGCCCTGGCCGATCGCGAGCTGCACCTGGTCGAAGCCGTTGTACTCGTGGATCGACCCGTCGCCACGCGGATGCTTCGCGAAGTACGCCGCATCGGGGAGGATCCCGGACTCCTCGACAAGGTGGCGGATGCCGGTGAACTGCCCGAAGCCGAACTCGCCGACCAGATCGGTCAACGCCGTCGGTGACTGGTCGAAGACGCGGATCGAGAGCGGCATGTACGTCGTGTTGCAGCTGAAGGCCATGGCCTGGAGAAGCGACACGTTGCTGCCGAGGGTGTGGTCCTTGTAGTTGTGGAAGGTGAAGCCGTTGTAGCTCCACGTGCCAGGGCACGCGACGCGGGTGCCGGGGCCGGCGACGCCGGTCTTCAACGCGGCACCCAGGGTGAACGGCTTGAACGAGGACCCTGACGGGTACGCACCGAGGATCGCCTTGTCGATGATCGCGGCCGCGGAGGGGGTGGCGAGCGGGACGCCGCCGAGCGTGCTGCCCCGCGTCATGGCGTTCGGGTTGAAGGCGGGGGCCGATGCGAGCACCCAGACATCGCCGCTGCGCGGATCGACGACGGCGGTGGCGCCGTTGTTGTGGCCGGCCAGGCCCCGCTCGGCCGTCGCCTGGAGTCCGGGACGCAGCGTGATCGCGAGCTCCGCCCCGGGCACCGCCTCGGTATGGAGCTCCGCCACCGGCGCCCCGCCGGTCGGGACGGCCGACAGCGTCCAGCCGGGCGTCCCGCGCAGCAGGTCCTCCGCCCCGTACTCGAGCCCGGATCGCCCGACGACATCGCCCGCGACGTAGCCCTTCGCGGCGAGCTTCGTCAGGTCATCCTTCGTCACCGCGCTCACGTAGCCGATCGCCTGGCCGGCGAGCCACTCCCGCGGGTAGGTGCGCACCCCATCCGTGTCGGTCGCCCACACCGTGCCATCGGTCCCGACGATCCGTCCGCGGGCCGAGAGCTCCCGCTTCACGGCGAGGGTCCCGGAGGCCCCCAGCTCCCTGAAGAGCATCGCCGGGCTCCATCGCAGCTGCCAGGCGTCTGCGCCGCGGGTCAGGAAGGCGGTGCGGTCGAGGCGGATGATCCCGAATCGGTCCGTCGTCAGCCGGACGGCGAACGGGACCGCGAGGGCGGGCCGCGGGCCGTCGAGCACCGTCGTGGTGTCGACCGGTGGGGCGCTGGCGATCGGTCCCGACGCATTCGGTGCCGGCGAGCCGGCCGCGGGTGGCGGGAGGTCCAGCGGACGTGGCGCGGCCGCCAGGGCGACCGGGTATGGGCGCCCGATCGTCATATCGGCCGCAGTGACCCGCGCCAGGTCGTGAAGCGACTGGTAAAGGGCCGTGAAGTCGGCCACCGGATATGCCTGCCGGTCGTCCGGTGCCACGAGCGCGTACATCGCGCCATATTCGCCGCCCGCCCAGGCGGTGAGGAAGCGGTCGACGACCGCGCGGCCGTCATCGACCGAGGGCACCGGGGCGGTCGTCGGATAGGGCGTCGGGTCGGGCGCGGACGGGCCGCAGGCGGCGAGGAAAAAGGCGACCGCGACGAGGCCGATGATCCCGCGGCGGGCGGCGCCGATGGCGTCCCCCCTCATCGCGCGAGCATCACCCGCCGGAATCCCTCGGCTGCCTGGTAGCCGGCGCGCTCGCCGAGCTCCTCGGCCTGGCGGCGCACCCAGCGCGCGGTCTCGTCGAAGTTGCGGAACTGGCTCGCATGCAGCGCGAGCGCACGGACCTTGGCCTCCAGGCAGTCACCGATGTCGACGATCTGGTTCGCCTCGTTCGTGCTCCACAGGAAGAGCTCGGCCACCTTCCACGGGCCGAGGCCGGCGCTGCGGTGCTCCGGGAAGTTGAGCGGGTCACGGGCCGTCGGGAATACGGCGTCGACGGTGACCTGCCCCACCGCCCGATGATCGGGGTGGTTCACCCATTCGTTGTTCACGAACAGCACCGTCGGGTCGTGGGTCATCACGATCTCGGGTCGAACGGCGCGAATCGCGTACGCGATGCGCTCGCGAAGGGCGAGCGTCGGCTCCACCTGGCCGTCAGGCGCGCCGAGGAAGTCAACGCCGACGACGCCCACCGCGGCGGCAGCGGCGCGTTGCTCGCGCTCCCGGATGGCGGCGAGCTGGATCGGATCGGTCGCCGGGTCGTCCGACCCCTTGTCGCCGCGTGTCGCGAGCAGGTAGTGGACCTCGGCGCCCTCGTGGACCCAGCGTGCCACCGTGCCAGCGGCCCCGAACTCGATGTCGTCGGGATGGGCCGCCACCACCAGGACGCGTTCGGGGGTGGGGAGGCGGTCACTTGGCATGGGTCGGATGGCCATGCTACCAGCACCGGCGGCTCAGTCGAGGACCACGGTCCGGCCGCCGTCGGAGTCGAGCAGCGACGCGGTCCACGGGTGGCAGGTGAAGTAGATCACCTGGTGCCGATCCGCCAGCGACCGGATGGCCGCGGCGGCGCGGTCCGCACGCCCGGCGTCGAAGTTGACGAGGATGTCGTCCATCACGACCGGCAGCGGTTCGGCGCCCCGCGAGAACTGCTCGATGAGGCCGAACCGCATCGCGAGGTAGAGCTGCTCCGCCGTCCCCCGCGACAGCTCCTCCGTCTCGCGGAGCGTGCCGTCGGCCGCCTCGGCGCGCACGGTCGCCTCGCCCGGCGTGGCGATGATGCGCGCATATGCGCCGCCGGTGATGCGCTCGAGGTACCGCTCCGCGTCCTGGATCACCTGTGGCTGGCGCTCGCGCTCGTATCGTCGCCGTGTCTCCTCGAGCAGCCGCAGCGCCACAGCGCGCGTCGCCCAGCTCCGGGCGCGGGCCGCGGCGCGGCCTTCGACGATGCTGAGCTCCTGACGTCGCTCGCCGAGCTCGGCGGCATGCTCGAGCCTTGTCAGCTCCGCCCGCAGCTCGCCGGCTCGGGCGCTGAGCTCGTGGAGCGCGGCGTCTGTGTCGGCCATCTCGCGCGCCGCCGCATCGCGGTCGACCTCCGCAGCCGCGAGGTCGGTCGTGGCCGCCTCGGCGAGGAGCTCGGCCACGCGACCCTCCCCGCCCGCGACGCCGGCCAGCTCCGCGCGCTGGACGCGCGCCTCCGCGAGTCGGGCGCGGCGCGCGGCGGCACGTCCCACTCGAGCCTCGAGCGACGCCGGGTCGGCCGCGCCGTGGTCGGCCAGGAGGCTCGCCAACGCGCCATCGGCGCTATCGAGCCGGGTCGCGGCCGCTCGGGCGCGGCGGGTCGCCTCGGCGAGATGGAGCCGCAGGTCATCCGCCCGCCGCGCCGCGCTCCGTGCGGTGTCGAGCTGGTCGACGAGCTCCTGGACGACCGCGGGCCGCAGCTCGGGACGGGTCACCGCCGGCCGATCGAGGCGGGCGAGGAGCGCGTCGAGCCGCTCCTCGAATGCGGTACTTGCCGCCCCGATGGCGGCGGCGCGTTCCGCGGCACCGCGGCGCGCCGCCTCGGCTCGACGCGCGGTGGCGGCAAGCTCGACGACCTGGCGCGCGGCAGGGGGCCCAATGCCTGCGGGAAGGGCATGCTCGGCCAGCCACGCCAGCCACGCCTCGCGTTCGGAGCGGAGCGCCGAAGCGGCCTCGGCCAGCTCGCGCTCGAGCGTGGCCTGCCCAGCTTTGCGGGTCGTCACCGCGGCGACATCGCGCTCGCGAAGGGTGAGGGCCGCCCGCGCGAGCGCCACCTCGTCGGCGGCCGCGGCCACGTCGGCATCGGTGGCGTACGCGGGCAGGCCGGCCGCCGCGAGCAGCGCGCCGCGATCCGCGGTTTCGGGGGGGACGGGGACGCCGCGCCCGGCGAGCCACCCGAGCGCGGCGCCAGCGAGGGCGCCCAGGAGCGTGACGGGGACCTGGATCGCGGGCGCGACGGCAAGCGTCGCGAGCCACGCGATGATGGCCACGACGCCCGCTCCGGCGAGGGGCAACGCCCATGCAGGACCGGTCGTCGGGGCGGGCGCAGCGCCGGAGAGGCGGAGCTCGACGAGACGGCGCAGCGCGTGTGCCCGGTCCCCCAGCGCGGCCGCGTCCGGAACCGGATCGTCCTGTGCACCGCGGCCGACATCCTCGTCCACGGAGGCCTGCGCGCGGACGACGTGACGCTCGTGCGCCACGGCCAGACCCGCCTGCCTCGCCTCTGACGCTCGGATCGACTCCAGCGTGGCCACCGAGTCGTCGAGACCGATGAGCCATGACGGCTCGCCACCGGCCCGGCGGGCCAGCGTCGCGAGTTCCTCTGCCGCCGCCGCGGCCGCCGCGACGGCCTCGGCATGCGCCTCCGCCCGGGTGGCATGCAGCGCCCGCTCGTCGGCGAGGGCGGTGATCTCTGCCGCGGCGGCGAGCGCCGGCTCGTCGTGGCGGATGTCCGCCAGCCGCGCGTCGATCTCCTCCACCTCGGTTCGACTGGCGTCGACGACCTCGCGCGCCGCGGCTCGCTCAGCGAGGCGTTCAGCGAGCAGGCGGTCGAGCTCCGGCGGCAGCGTGTCGAGCGAGGAGTCGTCGGCCGCGAGCTCCGCCTCCAGCGCGGTCAGCCGGGCCGCCGGAGTCGCCGCGTCGACGAGCTGGCCGGCACGGGCCGAGCGCGCGGCCGCGGCGTCGCGGGCGCCGACGAGCCGCTGCCGCTCCGCGTCGAGCGCGGCGAGCTCGCGGTGCAGCGCCTCGAAGCGCACGGGGTCGCGTTCGAGTCCGGCGATCTCGGCGCCCAGCTCGTCGATGCGGGCCACGAGGCGGTTCAGCTCCTGGTTCCGGCCCTGTGGCCGGAACGTGGCCTCCTGCACGGTGCGCACCTGGCGTTCGAGATCGGCGGCGCTCATGCCGCCGAGGCCGGTGCCTGCCCCGTAGATGCGGCTGCGGACTCCCTCGCCGGAGAGCGAGTGGATCGACTGCAGCTCCCCGAGGCCGAAGGCGAAGATGTTCGTGAACAGCTCGCGGTCCGCGCCGCCGAGGATGCGGTCGAGCGTCTCCTGGCCGCCAGTATTGCCGTTCGGCGCGCGGACGATGAGGGAGCCGGCGCCGCCGCGCTCGCCGTGGCGCTCGACCGTCCAGCGCTCGCCGCTCGCGGTGGTCAGCTGGAGCCGGCCGCCGCGTCGTCCGCCGGCAAGCGCCGGATACCACGCGCGCCCATCGCGCGTCGGCTCGAACCCGAACAGCAGCGCGCGGAGGGCATTGAGCAGCGTCGTCTTGCCGGCCTCGTTCGGGCCGAGGAGGACGGTCAGGCCGGAGGGGAGATCCCAGCTTCTCGAGGCGAACCGACCGAAGCCGTCGAGGTCGAGCCGCTCGATCCGCACCGCTATGCATCCTCCGCGGCAAGCAGGAGGTCGAGGCCGATGCGTTCTGCCTCGTCGAGCAGCTCGCCGAAGAGGGCGTCGTCGCCCGGGCGCGCCCCGCGGAGGAAGCGCCGGCCGCGCGGCCAGTCGTCGAACAGGGGCGCCACGGCATCACGGAGGACGCCGAGCCATCGCTCGTGGGCCTCTGGATCCGTGCCGCGATCCGCCCGACGGGCAGCCTCCACAACGCGCAGGAAGTCGCCGGTGAAGTCCGGGACCTCGCGCCGCGCCGTGACGTCGACGGCGGGTCGGGTGACGTCGACCAGGGATTCGAGCCAGGCGAACGGCGGCGCCGCCGCGAGGTCGTCGTTCGCCAGCTGCCGCAGGTCGTCGAGGTATCCGGTGCGACGCAGCTGGTCGTGGACCGCGCCACGACCGGTGAGGCGCAGGCGGAGGAGCACGGATCGGCCGTCGGCGGCGTCCATCGCATCGGCCAGGCGGGACCGGACGGCGCTCGTGAGCGCTTCGTCATCGGCGAGTCGGTCGATCGCGAGGTCGTCCACAACCCAGCGCACGACGTCACACGCCCGGAACTCGGGGGTTGCATGGCTCGCCTCGTCCACGTTCACGAGCCAGGCTCCCCGCGCGCCAAGCTCTCCGGGATCACGCCCCTGCGGATTCCCGCAATAGACGGCGGTCGTGCCGGCTGTGGTGAGCACCCCGGGCTGATGGACGTGCCCGAGCGCCCAGTAGTCGATCCCGCCGGCACGGAGGTCGTCGAGCGAGCACGGCGCGTAGTTGCCGTGGTCCGGACGGTCCCCGACGTTCGCGTGCAGGAGACCGATCGAGTACGGCTCGTCGACCCCGCGGCGCATCCCGGCGGCGAGGTTGTCGCTGACCGCCGCGGTCCAGTAGGAGCGGCCGTGGATCCGGGCGATCTCGAGGCCGTCGCGATGAGCGGGCGCGGACTCGCCGGCCGCGGTCCCGAACCGATGGACGCTCGGCGCGAACGTCAGCGACGGTGCCCACGACACGCCGTCGAGCGGATCGTGGTTGCCGTGGACGACGAAGCTGTCGATGCCCGCTGCCCTGAGCTCGGCGAGCCCGTCGCGAAAGCGGCTCTGCCCGAGCAGGGTGGGACTGCGACGCTCGAAGACGTCGCCCGCCACGACGATGAAGTCGACGCGCTCCTCGAGCGCGAGCCGGACAACGTTGCGCCATGCGGCGCTCGTGGCATCCCGCAGGAGCGCGAGGATCTCCGGGCTCGCGTCGGTGCTGAGCCCGGTGACCGGCGAGTCAAGGTGCAGGTCGCCGGTGTGGAGAAACCGGAACGGCTGGATGGCTGGCACGGCCCGGCAAGCCTAGCCGATGGGTCGCGACACCTCGGCCGTCGCGAGGCCGCGGCTGTGGGCCGCGGCCTAGCCGTGGGCATGCCAACGCCCGCCCGGAAGGTCCAGGGCGGGCGTCAGGTCGCTGTGGTGCCCCCGCAGCCGGTCAGGCTACGCGGCGACCACTGAGCAGCTGCACGACGAGCACGATCGCCGCGATGACGAGCAGCAGGTGGATGAAGCCGCCGCCGACGCTCGTCAGGAAGCCGAGCAGCCAGAGGACGAGCAGGATGACGAGGATGGTCCAAAGCATTGAATGTGAGCTCCTGTCTCAGCAATTCCCTCGAATGTGGCCCCACGGGGGCACAAACCCTTCCGCATGCCGCGTGCCAGATCGGTCGCCGAGCAAGCGATTCGCCTTCAGCGAGCCTCGCGCTCCCGGATCACCTCGGCCACGAGGAGCACGGCTGCGGCGACGAGGAGCAGGTTGACGAGCGGGTTGCGCACGATTAGGAGCCCGGCGAGCCAGGCGACGAGCAGGACGGCGATGGCGACCCAGGTCATGCGCATCACGAGATCAATGCGACGAGGGCCAGCACGCCGGCGACGACCGCCAGGCCGATGAGGGCCACGAGCACGGCGAGCAGTGCGGATCGCGGAGCCCCGTCGATCACGCGCCCACCGCGTCGAGGATCAGGCCGACGTGTGCGTCCGGCTTCACCTTGGCGAGCACGTGCTCGACGCTCCCGTCGGGACCGATGATGAAGCTGGTTCGCTCGTTGCCCATGTAGTCGCGGCCCGCGAACGACTTCTCGATCCACACCCCGAACGCCTCCGCCACGGCGTGGCGGGCATCGGAGAGCAGGCGGAACGGCAGCGCGTACTTGTCCCGGAACTTCACGTGGCTCCTCACGCTGTCCGGCGAGACGCCGTAGACGTCGATCCCCGCGGCCGTGACGGCGCCGAAGCTGTCGCGCAGGCCGCACGCCTGCTTCGTGCAGCCGAGCGTGTCGTCCTTCGGGTAGAAATAGAGGACGTAGCGTCGCCCGCGAAGGGAGTCGCTCGACACGCTGCTCCCGTCGTCGGCGGTCATCTCGAACGGCGGGACCGGATCGCCCACCTCGGGTCGCGTCATGATCGGTGAGTCTAGCCGTTCGGCCGATCGGCCTCGAGGGCGATGAGGACCGGCGGCAGCTCGCGTGGCACGAGCCGACCGGCGAGGTCGTCGGCGATGAGCGCGATCGTCGCCTCGTCGGCGCCGACGAGGTCATGGTCCGCTCCCTCGACGAGATGCCGGGTGGGCGCGTTGCCCGCCTCCGCGAGCGTGGCCGCGAGAAGCTGCGACTCATCGGGGTGAACCCAGGCGTCATGGGTACCGTGGACGATCGTCGTGCTGCGACGGACCATCGTGGCCAGCGCGCTGCCCGGCGTGTCGAACAGCTCGCGCCAGCCGCCGAGCGCAAGCGTGGCCTCGCCGCCGGCGAGCGGAAGCGTCATCGCCCGCTCGTGACGGTCCACGCGCTCGATGAGCTCCTCCGCCGCCCGGTCGAGCGCGGCAACGAACGGATGGCGTCCCGCGATCGTTCCCGGGCGCAGGGTCGCGCCGCGGCGGAGGAGATCGCGGAACGAGCGCGCCGGCGGTTCGACGAGCGTGAGGGCCGACACGACCGGATCGCCGATCACGACCGACATCGCCAGCAGCGCGCCCTCGCCGTGACCGAGGATCCCGCAGCGCCGCAGGTCGAGCTCGTCGCGAGCTCGCAGCGCGCCGATGGCGTCACGCGCGTCGTCGATGCGAGCGAACAGCCCGCTCTCCTCCCAGCTGCCGCCCGACGCGCCGCAGCCGCGCGAGTCATACCGGAACGAGGCCACGCCGGCCGCCGCCAGCGCGTGCGCGAGCCGCCCCAGGAGGCCCGCGCCGGCATCGGTCCGTGCGTCGAACCAGCCGGGGTGGCGGATCATGTCGAACGCGCCGTCCCGGGTCCGAGGGAGAAACGACGGGATGAGGAGCACCCACGGCGCGCGCGCATTCGTCGTATCGGTCGCTGCGGCGCGATCGGGGAGGAGGAGCTCCCCGGTGAGCGTGACCTCGCCGGCGCGGAACGGGAGCTCGATCGGGTGCGCCACGCCTCCGAGGGTACACTCGCGACCACGATGGCCAGCCGCGTCCCCGCCCTCCGTTTCGACCCGCCGCCGCAGCCCGTCCCGTTCACGCCCGACCCGGCCGCCGAGCTCCCATCCGGGGCGGAGGTCATCGTGGTGGGGGCCGGGATGCTCGGTGCCTCGGCCGCGCTGCGCCTCGCCGAGGCGGGCATGCAGCCGCTCGTCATCGAGGCGAACGCACCCGCCTTCGGCGCCTCCGGCCGGCTGGCCGGGATGGCGCTCGCCGGGCTCGGCGGCCACTTCCCGCGCGTGACCCGCCTCGTCCAGGAGGCCGGGGGACGCACGATCCTCGACTACACAACCCGGTCGCTCGGCATCCTCGCCGAGCTCGAGGAGCGGATGCGGGGCGGCGTCGAGTGGGAGGGCGTCGGATCGGTCGACCTGGCCATGACCGAGGCGGAGGATGGCCACATCCGGCGCATGGCGGCCTTGCAGGCCGGCGAGGGTCTCGACGTGCGGATCGTCGAGGCGGACGAGGTCGGCGAGCTCGCTCCCTTCCTGGCGCCCGGAGCGGCGCGCAGCGCGAAGGTGACCGCCGGTGACGGGAAGGTCAACCCGTTCCGGCTCGTCTACCGCCAGCTCGAGGCGGCGCAGGCGCTCGGCGCGCAGGTGGTGACCGGGGTGCGGGTGGAGGAGCTCCAGGTGCGCTCAGGGCGGGTCGCCGGCGTGCGGACCTCGCACGGCGACGTCGCCGCGTCATCGGTCCTGCTCGCGACGAACGCCTGGACGCCGTCGCTCGTGCCATGGGTCCGCGACGCGGTGACTCCCATCCGCGAGCACGTCATCGTGACCGAGCCGGTGCCGCCCCTCATCGGTCCCGGGCTGGAGACGAACCAGTGCAACGAGTACTGGCGCCAGATGAAGACCGGCGAGGTGCTCATCGGCGGATTCGCCGTCGCCGACGACGGGATGGGGATCGGTACCTACGACACCGCCGTGCGGCCGCAGCTGCCGCCACTCCTCGCACGGCTCCTCGGCGAGCTCCACCCGTCGATGCGCAACGCCCGCGTCATCCGTGCCTGGACCGGGCTGCTCGACTTCGCGGCCCTCGAGATCCCGATCGCCGGCCCGCTCTGCACCGATGATGGCACGACCGTGCCCGGCGCCTTCCTCGCCTGCGGGCTCACCGGCCACGGCCTGCCCTACGCGCCGATCCTCGGCCTGCTCCTCGCCGAGCTCATCGCCGAGGGCGAGGCGCGGACGCTGCCGCTCACGCCCTTTGACCCACGTCGCTATGCCGGCCGCACCCTGGCGCCGACGTGGCTCGGGCCGTTCCAGGGCCACGTCCCCGTCTGACGCGGAGCGCCGGGGGCGGCAGACGCCCTCAGCCACCGAAGAGGAAGCGCCAGGTCCCGAGCGCCGCGCTCGCCGCCACCGCACTGCCGGCGAGCAGGGCCGCTCCCACCACCCAGCCGGCGTCGGCGAGCCGCAGCCGCTGGGGACGCGCGGCGGTCCGGCAGGGTCGGGCGCCGAGGCCGCGCGACTCCATCGCGATCGCCATCCGCGAGCCCCTCCGTACCGACCCTACGAGCAGGGTGAGCAGGCGGCCGCCGAAGAGGCGGGCCGCACCGAGCGGGGAGCCCGCCGCAACCCCCCGCGCCCGTCGCGCCAGGCCGATCGTCTGCCACTCGCGGGCGAGGAGCGGCACGAGCCGCATGGCGGCGAGGGTCCCGATCGCGAAGCGCGGCGAGACGCGGAGCTGCTGGACGAGTGCGTCGGCGAGGTCGACGGGCTCGGTGGTCATCGTGGCCAGCAGTCCGGCGAGCGCGATTCCGAGCAGCCGCACCCCGAGCCCGAGCCCGCTCAGCGCCGTGTCGGCACCGATCCGGATCGGTCCGACCTCGAGCAGCGTCGGCCCGATCTGCGCCGGCGCAAAGAGCGTGTTGAGAAGCGCGACCATGACCGCCGCGAAGCCGACGAGCCAGGTGCGGCCGATGAGGGCGCGAGCCGGGACCCCGCTCGCTGCCGTCGCCGCGAGGAGGCCCACCAGCACGATCGCAGCGGTGACGCCGTCGATCGACACGAAGAGCACCGCCATGACGATCGCAGCGGCCGCGAGCTTCGCGAGGGGGTTCGCCCGCGCAAGCGGTGCGTCGGCCCGCGGCACCACCGGCCGGAAAAGCCTCATGGGGGCGCCCCGAGCTCGAGCGTGCGGTCGGCGAGGAGGGCGGCGAACGGCAGGTCGTGGGTCACGACGCACACCGCGCGCCCCTCGTCGCGCAGCGCGGCGAGGAGGTCGAGCAGCTCCACCCACGTGCGGCGGTCCTGCCCGAAGGTCGGCTCGTCGAGCACGAGGACCGATGGCGCGGCCGCCAGCGCGGTCGCGACCGACAGCCGTCGCTGCTCTCCGCCCGACAGCGTGAACGGGTTCGCCTCGGCGAGGTGCGCGAGGTGAAGCCGCTGGAGGAGCTCCTCCGCGCGCTCTCGCGCGGCCGCCGGCGCGACACCCGCCTGGAGCGGGCCAAGCGCCAGCTCCTCGGCCACCGACCCCGCGAGGAACTGGTGCTCAGGATCCTGGAAGACGCTGCCGATCGATCGGACGAGTCGGCGCGCGTCCCAGCGCCACAGCGGCTCCCGCCCGTGGCCCGTCGCGAGTGCCTCGCCGGCGACCACCGCGCCACCGGTCGGTCGCAGCAGGCCACCGAGGAGCTGGGCCAGCGTCGACTTTCCGGCGCCGTTCGGCCCGGTGATCGCCAGCGCTTCGGACGAGCGCAGCTGGACGGCAGTCGGCGGCAGGGCGGGCCGCTCGGCGCCCGGGAACGTGAACGTCGCGCCGTCGGCGAGGACGAGCGTGTCGCGCGGCGCCGGACGCGGCCGTGCTGGCAGCGCGGCCACGGGACGGTCGGGCACCCAGATCCCCGCCGCCAGGAGCTCGTCGCCATGGCGGGCGAAGACCTGCCATGGGGCCGCGTCAGCGATCACCGCCCCGCCGGCCTCGAGGACGACGACCCGGTCGACGAGGTCGACGATCGCATCGACGCGATGCTCGACGAGGACCATCGTCGCCCCGATCCGGTCGAGCACGCGGCGCAGGACGTCGACGACGAGCGCCGCGCCGCCGGGATCCAGGTTCGCGGTCGGCTCGTCGAGGAGGAGGAGGGACGGCCACAGGGCCAGCGTGCCGGCGAGCGCGAGCCGCTGCTGCTCCCCGCCGGAGAGGGCGTGGGTCGGGTGGTCGCGGCCGTACGGGAAGCCGACGGCGGCGAGCGCGGCATCGACGCGCGACCAGATCTCGCCGGCCGGGACGCATCGGTTCTCGAGGCCGAACGCCACGTCGTCGCCGGCACGCCCCATGACGAGCTGCGACTCGGGGTCCTGGAGGAGCAGCCCGGTCGCGTCGCGCGCCGACCGCGGGCTCCGCCCGTCGACGAGCAGCGAGCCCTCCGCCTCGCCTCCGCCCGATGGGTCGAGCAGGCCGGCCAGCGCGGCGAGGAACGTCGACTTCCCCGCACCTGACGCGCCGAGCAGGAGGACCCGCTCGCCGTCGCCGATCACGAGGTCGAGGCCGCGCAGCGCCCATGCGGCACGGCCGGCATGCCGCCAGCCCCAGCCGTGGGCCTCGATCCTCATCGGTCCATCAAACCAGACCGACTGGGATCAGATCCGGCGCTGGTCGCGTCCCGCTTCGAAGCCGGCCAGCACGCCGGTCCGCACCAGCGCGCGCAGAAGCAGCCACGACCCGAGCCCTGCGATGACGATGCCGCTCAGGGCCGCCGCGACGCCGTAGACGAGCTTGAAGTCCGTCCCCACGTCGGGGTAGTAGACGACGATGTCGTGGATCGCCGCCCCGATCCCGGCGAGGCCGCCGCCCAGCATCGCCGCCGGCAGCGTCCAAACGCGGTACAGGAAGACCGCGAAGGCGAGCTCCGCGCCCAGGCCCTGGATGAGGCCGGAGATGACCGCGTCGAGCCCGTAGGGCGAACCAAGGAACACGGACACGGCCGCCGACACGAGGCCACCGAAGAGGGCCGCTCCCGGCCTGCGGACGATGAGCGCGACGAGGACGCCCGGCAGGAGCCAGACGCCGTAGAGAATCGCCTGCGCCGCCGGCACCGCGGCGAACGCAGGTGTAGCCAGGCCGTAGAGGGCGTTCCACGCCAGGAAGACGACACCGAATCCGACCGCCACGACGGCGGCGACCACGATGTCGACGAGACGCCACCCCGGCCAGGGGGACTGGATGGTTGTCATTCGGATGCTCCCGCTGATTCGACGATGAGCAGCGTCCCGCTGCGAAGGCTGAGTGCCGGATGCGTCCCGACCACGACGTTCGAAAGCCCACGCCCCGGTCCGAGCGCGAGCGGCTCGTCGCGGAGTGGATAGCGCAGGTCGGTGGTCGTCACACCGGCGACGTCGCCACCCACCGCCAGCAGCGAGACGAGGTCGCCCGGACGCCCGTCGAGGGTGCCCTGCGCGGGTCCCCGGAGCGCGACCACGTGCGTTCCGCCCTGTCGCATCTCGACCGACACCGCCCGCACGTCGCGGCGCGGATCGGCGAGAAGGAGGACGTTGGCGAGCTCGTGATCGAAGCGTGCGCCGCCGAGCCCGCCGAGGATCGTGATCGACGTGGCGCCGCGTTCCCGTGCGGCGAGGAGCGCAAGCTCGAGGTCGGAGGCGTCCTTGTCGACCGGGTGGCGCTCGACGGGCACGCCGTCCCGCTCGAGCTCGGCGACGAGCGCCGCGTCGACGCTGTCGAGGTCGCCAACGAGGAGGTCCGGCTGCCGCCCGAGCGTCGCGAGCCAGGTCGCGCCGCCGTCGGCGGCGACGACGAGGTCGGCATCGGTCAGGAGGCGGGCATCGGTCGGATCGGTCGATCCGCCGGCCACGACGATGGCTCGCACGGGCGAGGTATGACTCCCTTCGCTGGCATGATCCAGATCAGGTTCGAGGGTCTGCGGTGGTCCGCACTCTCAGCGCTCGCGCGCTCCCCTGTCGGTTCGGTCCGGCGAGCCTAGCACGGCCGCTATCATCGGTCGAGCGCATGAGCCAGACCGATGCGGCCGCGGGCGGCCACCCGAACCTCGACCGCGTGATTGCGGCCGCCGCCGCAGCCGGGGTCACGATCCGGCCGCAGCGCTTCCCGACCGAGACCCGGACCGCGGTCGATGCGGCGCGCGCCATCGGCTGCGAGGTGGCTCAGATCGTGAAGTCGCTCGTCTTCGTCGCCGACGGCGCCCCGGTCGTCGTGCTCGTCTCGGGCGGCAACCGCCTCGATCCACGTCGCCTCGCCGATGCGATGGGTGCGAGTGAGGTGCGCCGCGCGACCGCCGACGAGGCGCGCGAGGCCACCGGCTACGCGATCGGCGGCGTGCCGCCGTTTGGCCATGCGACCCGGCTGCCGGTGGTCGTGGATCGCGACCTGACCGCGTTCAGCGTCGTCCACGCCGCGGCCGGCCTGCCCGACGCCACGTTTTCGATCGCGCCCAATGACCTCGTTCGGGTGAGCGACGGCCACGTCGCGGACGTCGCAGAGCGACCTGAGGCCAACGCGAGCGCGGGCGCCTGATCGATGCCGCTCGCCATCGGCGTCACGCTCCTCGGCGCCGTCCTCGTCGCCCTGGGGCTCGCCGCGCTTCGGGGCTCCGGGGCGCAGTTCGGCTTGGGGCGGCGGCTGGCCGGGGCACGCGGCATGACGGTCGGCGAGGTGCTCGCGCTCGACGAGCTGCCGCCTCGCCCGGTGCGCGTCACGGGTCGCGTTCGGTGCCCGGATCCCATGGTCACCGATCGTGATGACCGCCTCGTCGCCGTTCACCGGGACGTTGACGTGCGCCTGCCACGGGGCGGCTGGCGGACCGTCGAGCGGCTGCGCGAGACGCGCGCCTTCGACCTCTGGGACCACGACGGATCGCTGCCGCTCGATCCATCGCAGGCGGCCGAGCCACTCGTGACGATCCCCCACGTGTGGCAGGGCCAACCCGACCAGCTCGAAGGCCCGCACGCCGCATCGGTCGCGCGCCTCGCCGCCGAGGGTCGGGAGCCGGTCGAGGCACGAGCTACCACGCGGATGGTCAGCGTCGTCGATCGCCTCCTCATCCTCGCCAGCGTTGAGCGCGATGCGGCCGGCCAGGTGAGGCTTGCCCCGCCGATGGGTGGCTATGTGATCTCCACCCTCGAGCTGGACGACGCGCTCCGCCTGCTCGGTGGCCGCCGGCGCGGTCTGCTCGCGGTGGCGGCCGTCGCCGTCGCCGGCGGCCTCCTGTTGGTGACGGTGGGCATCATCTTCGCGCTCGCGACCGCCCTCGCCCGCTGACCAGCCGCCGACACATGGACGCCGTGCAACCGTACCGGCCAATCCGGTACCAACGGGGCATCGGCGAAACGGCCCTCCATCTCTAGCATCCGATGCACGGGACTTACCAGAAGTTCCATCCGTCGGAGCCCACCGTGCCGAACACCTCCCGCGACCGAGCCGCAGACGGCGACACCCTTATCGGGGTCGCCCACGCCGCCGCGCTCCTGGGCGTCCATCCGAACACGATTCGGAGCTGGACGGAGGCCGGCCGGCTGCGCGCCTACCGCATCAACGCCCGCGGCGACCGCCGCTACCGGCGCGGCGACGTCGAGCGCCTCCTCGTGGAGGGGGCGAGTGCGGAGCCCGACCGCCAGCCGCTTGCCGACGCCCACGACCCGCAGCTCGCGGTCCTCGCCCGACTGACGCAGGGCACGATCGGCATCACCTCCGCGACGGCCGTCTGCCGTGTCGTGGTGGAGGCGCTGGGCGCCTACCTCGGGATCAGCCGCGCCGCGATCTACCTGGCACGAGGCGACGAGCAGAGCGACCTCGCGCTCGAGACGCACGCCGGCTATCGCACCGCCCCGCCGCCCACGGTCACGCTCTCCGCGCCGCTCGGCCCCGGCGAGCGGCTCCTCCCCCTGCGCGCCGCCGGCAGCAACGTCGGGGCGCTGCTCGTCACCGTGGATCCGACCGACTCGCGCCCGGTCGACCACACCTTCCTCGAGGCCGTGGCGGCGAGCCTTGCCGCGCACGTCCGGAACGCCCGGATCCTCGCCCGCGC
>JBBQMC010000021.1:0-20400 GCA_038328565.1 Candidatus Limnocylindria bacterium | reverse complement strand
GTCGTCGTCAACCCCGACGTCGTCTGGTATGAACCCGTCACCCGGGCCGCCGCTGACGAGATCGACGCGCGCCACCGCGTCGGCGGATTGCCGATCGAGCGGCTCCGCTACCGCCCCATCGAAGGTGGGCCGCACAAGCTGAAGCGCGACCCCGACGGACGACCGGCGGGCCGCACCACGCCCTGGCCGAGTGCCGGCGGCCACGCACCGGACGGCGAGGACCGATGAGGGACACGGGCGCTCCCGACGAGGTGCGGCGACTCGTGGCGGAGCGCACCGCGGCTCGGGCCGGGCGGGACTTCGCCCGGGCCGACGAGCTGCGCGGCGCGATCCACGCGCTCGGCTGGGAGGTCCAGGACTCCCTCGCCGGTGGGGACCGGCTATGCGCGCCCCGAGGAGCTCGAGAGCCGGCTCGCCGAGGAGCCGACCGAGGAGCTGACCGTGGTCGCCGTCGTCGACGACCATCCTTTGGACCTCGTCCGCCTGCTCGGCGGGCTTGCCGCATATCCGCCCGAGGTCGCGTGGGGCGTGGTCGTCGTCGCGAACGCCGCCGCTGGGCCGGTCGACGAGCTCGTCGCCGCGGCCGGACTGCCGGTGAGGCCGACTCTGATCGCCACGACCGAGCGCCTCGGTTGGGCGGACGCGGTGAACCTCGGCATGCGGCGCGCCATGGGCCGCGTGATCGTGTTGATGGACACCAGCCTCGAGCCGGTCGGTGACTGGGCTGTCGCGCTCGTTGCCGCGTTCGAGGACCCGGCGGTCGGGATTGCCGGTGGCTGGGGCGTTCGCAGCCGCGACGGACGCGAGTTCGAGGACGCGCCACCCGGCGAGGTCGACGCGGTCGAGGGCTACTGCCTCGCCGTGCGACGCGAGGTGCTCCGCGACGTGGGACCATTCGATCGCCGGTTCCGCTGGTACCGGAATGCCGATCTCGACTTCAGCTTCCAGGCGCGCGATGCCAGCTGGCATGCGGTCCGGACCCCGCCGCTCGCGATCGAGCGCCACGAGCACCGGGGCTACGTGCTGCACGACGAAGCCGAGCGGGCACGGCTGTCGAAGCGGAACTTCTATCGGTTCCTTCGGCGGTGGGGGGACCGCCGCGACCTGCTCCTCGAGCCCGGCCCAGACGGGCACCACGACCATGCCTGATGCCGCATCGCGACAAAGGCCTCCGCACCGCGTCCACGTCCTGCGCGCCCTGCAGCGCCCGGGGCGGGTCCTGCTCCCGAACTGGCTCGCAATCACGTTCGGGCGCGACATCTGGACCTGGCGCGCGCTCGACGAGCGAGAGCTGCGCCACGAGCTCGAGCACGTGCGGCAATGGCGTCGCTACGGCGTGACCTTCGCCGTTCGCTACCTGCGCGCATCGGCCCGATCCTGGCGCGCCGGCACGGGCTGGTACCGAGGAAACGCGTTCGAGGCGGCGGCGCGTGCCGCCGAGGAGATCCTCGACCGCTAGCCGCGATGGCCCTCGACGCACGTGACGCCATCCGCCCCCACGACCGCCGCGTGGCGCGTCCCCGGCGGGAGGACGAAGCCCTCACCGGGACGAA
Organism: Candidatus Limnocylindria bacterium; assembly: GCA_038328565.1. Taxonomy (GTDB): domain Bacteria; phylum Chloroflexota; class Limnocylindria; order QHBO01; family QHBO01; genus JAICQM01. The sequence continues at coordinate 18,847 of JBBQMC010000021.1, read as the reverse complement.
GCACGACCGGCCGATCATCGAGCTCGAACGTGATGCTCCCGGCGGTGCAGACGAGGAGTTTCGTCGTCGCGTGGGCGTGCGGGGCATAGCGATCGCGGGGACCGTTCGACCACGCGCTCGGCGTGACGCCGAGATCGCGCAGGTACGCCGCGGCCGTCTCGACCGTGACCGCAGCTCCGGCAGGCAGGTCGAGCGGCGCGAGCGGCCTCTCCCCCTCGCTCACCGGAGGACGAGCTCCATCCGCTGTACGAGCACGCCGGCGTCGACGCGCGAGCCTGCGGCAACATGGTCGAGCGCGGCGACGTTCGGTCGGATGAACATGTCGAAGTCCGATCGCGCCTCGGCCGGGATCTGCGCCGCGATGGCGGACACGAGGCCAGCGAGGTCGACATAGGCCGTGGGTGCCCGATCGCCGCCGCCGACCGCGGCGACCGCGGTCATGAAGCGGGACGAGGTGGCGAGCGAGGATCCGGCCTCGAGCCCGAGCAGCCGGTCAGGCGCGGAACCCTCGCCGACGGTGATGATCACCGCGTCGTCGACGACGGCGAACGCGACCGTCGGGCTGTCGCTCATCATTGCCGGGGCGGCGAGCGTCGTGATGGGGATGCCGCCGGCGTCGCGGTGGGACACCACGAGCTGCGTTCCCGCATCGTGGGCGAGTCGCACGACCGCATCGGTCAACTTGTCGAGCTGGTTGGTCGCGGCCGCCGGATCGGCGGTCAGCAGGACGAGGCCGCCAGACGGCCCGCCGGTGCCCCAGATGAGGTACGCCGCCCCGTCGTCCGCCCAGTTGAAGAGGTCGGCAAGCGGGAAGCCGACCGCGTCCTGAAACGCCGCGGGCCAGTCAGCCATGGGCGTCGCGGTCATGGGGTCCGCGCCAAGGGTGGCGAGCATCGCCTCGATACCGGCGCCGAGCGTCGTCCCGACCTGCGGCAGCGTCGCGTAGGCGAGGGCGTCGCCGGGGATGCGCTCGGCCAGCGGCTCGGCGAGCGGCGTCGGTGCGCCGTTGGGCGCCAGGCTCGCGGTGCTGGCGACGACGCGGTCCGCCTCGAGCGAGAGCGCCTCGACCACGTGGCCGGTCGTCGTCATCCCGGGCAGGTTGTCGTAGAGGGTCCCGAACTGCTCCCGCAGCGCTGCGAGGAGCGGCCCCGCGTCGATGACCGCCAGCGCGACCCGCGGGCTCGGAAGCGCGGCAACGAGCCGGCCGACCTCGGCGTCGCTGGCGAGCGACCTCGAGCCGCGGTGCGTGGCGAGGAGCGAGCCGACGACGTCGGTGCCGGTGCCGACGACGATCGCGTCGTCCGCGACCGCGTAGGCCATCTCCGCGTTGTCGATCGAGTCGGTCGTCCCCGGCGGGATGTCGAGCGACCAGACGGTCGTCCCATCAGCGGAGGAGGAGGTGAACGTCATGCCCTGGTCCGCCCCCAGCTGCCGGAGGTGATCGGTGAAGGCGATCGCGGCGCTCCGGTCGCGGCTGCCCACGACGATCGCCATCTCGGGCACGGCCGACGGCATCGTCGTGCCATCGAGGGCCGCGAGGTCCGGCCAGGTGGGCATGATCATCGCAGCGGTCCCCGACATCCAGGTGGCGATGCCGTCGCGGTACGTGAACGGGGCGTTCCCATCGGCGAGCAGGCCGTCGACCCAGTCGGCGAAGGCGTCCCCGAGCACGACGTCCGGGTCGAGCGCCGGCCAGCGCGAGAGGAGCGCCTCGAAGTTCGCGCGTTGATCGCCGGGAAGCGAGACGTCGACCTCGGCGTACATCGCCGCGTCGGCGGGCGCCCAGGCGGCGAGACGGCCGGCACCCACGCCGGCACGACCGCCGAGCAGGTAGGCGCCCACGACTCCGCCCATGGCGATGGTGAGCGCGGCGACGGCGGCCATGAGCGGCCGCATCCAGCCGCGACGCGGCGTGCGGGCGATCGGGCGGAGGTCGCCCGTCTCGACGATCATCGGTTCGGTTCCCCTCGGGTGCTCGGGTTGAGGTGGCCGGAGGATAGGCCTCTCACGGCGGTTCCGCCATCCCCCGATCGTGCGATTGCGGTGCGTGCGCGCCCTGGCGAGCCCGCCGCCTGCCGCCGCTGGGCGAGGTAGACCGGCGCCGATGTTCGTGTCAAGCCGATTCCTGCAGGTTCCGCCACGAGCGGGGGCGACGCCTGCGAGATCCGCGGGAAATCAGTCCCGCAGGGCGCGATTCAGCGACGACGCGGTCACGCACCGTGGCTGGTAGGCTCGCCGCCGATGGGTGGATTGCTCAGCATCGTTGCCAGCCTCGCCGGCGCCGCGAGCTTCGGCGCGGGTGATTTCGCGGGTGGCTCCGCCTCGCGGCGGGCGGGCGGCCTTGCGGTAGCGGCAGCCGCACAGGTCGTGGGGCTGAGCGCACTTCTCGTGGGCCTCGTGGCAGTTCGGCCACCCGTTCCCGGGCCGGATGGCCTCCTCATCGGCCTGGCGGCCGGCGTGGCCGGCGGCGTCGGCCTCGCGGCGCTCTACGTTGGCCTCGCGATCGGCGCCATGGGCCTGGTGGCCGCGCTCTCCGGCCTCGGCTCAGTGACCGTGCCGGTCGTCGTGGGCGCCCTGGCCGGCGTGGTCCTCGGCCCGTTCCAGCTCCTCGGGGTGGGGATGGCCGGGCTGGCGGCGATGGCCGCCGGGGGCGCGTCGCGTGAAGGCGTGAGCGGCCGAGCCCTCGTGCTGGCAGGAGTGGCCGCGCTCGGGTTCGGCTCGTGGTACGTGCTCCTCGACCTGGCGGCGCGGACGGCCGACCCCCTGTGGGGGCTCGTCGTTAGTCGTGCCACCTCGGCGGTCCTCATCGGCTCCATCGCGCTGGTGGGCGGCCGCGCTGCCGGGCTTCGACCGGTGCTGGGCCTCGTCCTGCTTGCCGGCCTGCTCGACGTGGGCGGCAATGTCCTCTTCGTCGTGGGACGCTCGCAGATCCCGGTTGGCCTCGCCGCCGCGCTGACCGGGCTTTACCCGCTGGCGACGATGCTGCTCGCCCGCGTCGTGCTGAGGGAGGCGCTCCCGCCGCTCGGGCTCGTGGCGGTGGGGCTGGGAATCGGCGCCGTCGCGCTCATCTCGCTCGGCTGAGTCCGTGCCCACGTGGCGCCATCGCCGTCCGCCCGATAAGCGGCCGGTAAGCGGCCGATAAGGGCTCGTGCGATTCCCTGTCCGCCCAGCCCCGGCGCGGGATGCCGGGGCGCAGTGGTGGAGGTGCAAGCCGTGCGCTCATTCCTGCGCCGATGGGCATGCCGCGCGACGCCGTGGCTGCTCGTCGGCTTCTTCGCATGCACGACCGGCGGCGGGTTCCCGCATTGATCAGCCCCCGGCCGGCGGCGGCCCGACGGGTATCATGCCGATACCCATTCCGCCCCCTCGCAGAGCCTCGAGCACCGCCGACTCATGACGTTCGATCGCGTCCCGATCGTCGAGCACGCCCTCGACGCCGCCCTGGCGGCGCTCGCCGCGCCCGCGCGCCGGCTTGAGCCCGCCGAGCCCGTGGCGCCCGGCTCCGCGCTGAGCGCCGCAACGGCGATCGGCCTGTTCGAGGACCAGGTGCTCAGCCGCGCGCTGGACGTCGCGGCGCGCGAGCTGAAGAAGACGAATCGCAGCTTCTACACGATCGCGTCGGCGGGCCACGAGGCAAACGTCGTGCTCGGCGCGCAGCTGCGCCTGAGCGATCCCGCGTTCCTCCACTACCGCTCCGGGGCGCTGATGATGGCGCGCGCCCGCCAGCTGCCCGGAGCCACGCCGGCATTCGACACGCTGCTCGGCATCGTCGCCTCGTCGGAGGACCCGATCTCCGGCGGACGGCACAAGGTGTGGGGTAGTCGCGCGCTGTGGGTCCCGCCCCAGACGTCGACGATCGCCAGCCACCTGCCGAAGGCGACCGGAACCGCGTTCAGCCTCGCTCGTGCGCGCCGGATGGGGGTCGCGAACGAGCTGCCGAGCGACGCTCTCGTGCTCGCCTCGTTCGGTGATGCCAGCGCGAACCACGCCACCGCCCTGGCGGGCATCAACACGGCGCGCTACGCGGCCCGGCTCGGCCTGCCGTGCCCGATCCTCTTCGTGTGCGAGGACAACGGCATCGGCATCAGCGTGCCGACCCCGGCGGGCTGGATCGCGGAGAGCTTCGGCTCGCTCCCCCACCTCCGCTACCTGCTGGCCGATGGGGAGATCGACGAGATCTGGGCGACGGCCGCGGAGGCGATCGGCCACGTCCGGCGCACCCGGCAGCCGGCATTCCTCCACCTGCCGACGATCCGCCTCTGGGGCCACGCCGGCTCGGACGCCGAGCAGGTCTACCGCACGGCAGCCGAGATCGCCGAGATCGAGGCGCGCGATCCGATCGTCCGCACCGCGCGCCGTCTCGTCGCGCGCGGCGCCGCTCGACCGGAGGAGCTGCGGGCGATCGTCGCCGACACGCGCGATCGGGTCATGCGCGCCGCCGAGGAGGCGACCCATCGGCCGCGGCTCGCCACGACGGCCGAGGTGATCGCGCCGCTCGCGCCCTCGCATCCGGACCGTGTCGCGGAGCGTGCGGCCAGCGGCAGCCTCGCGGCGGAGGCGCGGCGCGACCTCTTCGGCGGCGCGCTGCCGGAAGAGGCGACGAACCCGAACGCGCGGACGCTGGCGGGATGCCTCAACGCGGCCCTGACCGACGAGATGGCCCGCCGCCCGGACCTGCTGCTCTTCGGCGAGGACGTCGCGCGCAAGGGTGGGGTCTACAACGTGACGAGCGGCCTCCAGCGCCGGTTCGGAGCGGCCCGCGTCTTCGACACGCTGCTTGACGAGACCTCGATCCTCGGCATCGCGCAGGGCGCCGCCCATCTCGGACTGCTCCCCCTGCCCGAGATCCAGTACCTCGCCTACCTGCACAACGCGCTCGACCAGTTGCGCGGCGAGGCGGCCTCGCTCCAGTTCTTCAGCAGCGGCCAGTTCCGCAACCCGATGGTCGTCCGCGTGGCCGGGCTCGCGTACCAGAAGGGCTTCGGCGGCCACTTCCACAACGACAACAGCGTCGGCGCGCTGCGCGACATCCCCGGCCTCGTGCTGGCGGTCCCGGCGCGCGGGGATGACGCGGCGCGCATGCTGCGTGGCGCGGTCGCCATGGCGCAGGAGGACGGGCGGGTCGTCGTCTTCCTGGAGCCGATCGCGCTCTACCACGAGAAGGACCTCCATACCGATGGCGACGGCGGCTGGCTGACCGCGTATCCCGCGCCACCCGCGACCCTGCTGCCCGGCGAGGTCGGCGTCTACTCGCCCGATGCGAGCGACCTGCTCATCGTCAGCTACGCGAACGGGCTGCGCCTCTCGCTCCAGGCTGCCCGGCGGCTTGCCGACGAGCACGGGGTGCGGGCCCGCGTCATCGACCTGCGCTGGCTGAACCCGCTCCCCGTGGAGGCGATTCGACAGCACGCGGCGACGTGCGGAGCGGTCCTCGTCGTCGACGAGTGCCGAGCCACCGGTGCCGGGATCGCCGACGCGGTGATTGCCGACCTCGCCGAGTACGCCGGGCGCCACGGTGGCATCGGCTCGGTGCGGGCGGTGGACAGCTTCGTGCCCCTGGGGACCGCGACGAGCGCCGTCCTCGTCGGCACCGACCAGATCATCGCCGCCGCGGTCGCCCTCGTCGCCGGGGCGCGGAGCGGCGTGGCCACGCCGGCATGAGGGCCACGCGCGGCATCCTCGTCCTGCCCGGTCGCGGCCCGTCCACGGCGGCGAGCCGGGGGACGCTGCCCGCGGAGCACGACTGGGTCCGGCACACCGACGAGCTGCGTGCGCGGCTCGGCCTGCCGGGCCTCGCCTCGCTCGACGCCGCCCCCTTCGACCCGCGCGTCCACCTGCAGCCGATCCATGCCCTGCCGCTGGCCTGGCTGACGGGGATGCTCGACGCGGAGCGCGCAGCGCTGGACCACGGCATCGCAGCCGTGCTCGGCAACGGCATGGGGTTCATCACCGCCCTGACGGCCACCGGCGTCATCGGCTTCGACGACGGCTTCGCCTACGTCCAGGAGCTCGGTCGCCTCCAGCAGCGTCCGCTGCCTGGCGGCGGCCATGGCGGGCAGGTCATCTACCCGCGCACGGACCAGGCGTGGCGGCCGGACGAGGCGCTCGCGGCGAGCGTGGCGGCGACCCTGACCGCGGCGGGCGGCAACGGGCGCGGGGCGGTCTACGCAAGCGTCGAGCTCGGTGGCTTTGACGTCCTTGCCGGAGATGACGCCGGGGTCGAGCGCCTGCTCCGCCACCTCGCACCGGTCCGTGTCGGCGAGCGGCGCTATCCACTGCGCCTTCCGTTGCAGGCGCCGGATCACACGCCGCTGGCCACGCATCTCGTGCCGGAGCTTGCCGCCCGCATGGCGCGCACGGGCTGGGAGCGACCGCAGGTCACGCTCATCGACGGCGCCGGGCACCGCTGGACGCCGTGGTCGACCGATCCGTCGGCCATCGCCGCCTACGCGCTCGGTGCGTTCCTCACGACCCCCTACCGCTTCGCCACCGCCCTCCGCGTCGGGCTGCGCGAGGAGGCGCCGGACCTCCTCGTGGTTGGCGGACCCGGCACCGGGCTCAGCGCGCTCTGCGGCCAGGCGATCGTCGCGGAGGGCTACCGCGGGATCCGGACCCGCGCCGACTTCGAGCGCGCGCAGACGAGCGATCCCGTCGTCCTCAGCATCCGCCGCTGACCGCCCGGTCGTGCCGCCTGCCGTCCTGCGACGCACGCGCCTCCCGCTTCCACTCGACGGAACCTCGGGGGACGCCGAGACGACCCTCCCCCTCACGGTGCCGCTCGATCTCGCCCGGACCCTGGGCCCGGTGGTGCATGGCCATGGTGACCCGACGATCCGCATCGGGGCGCACGAGGTGTGGCGCGCCTGGCGGACCTCCGCGGGTCCGGCCACGCTCCGCATTCGTATCGCCGGCCGCGTCGTGCAGGCGCGCGCGTGGGGACCGGGCGCCGGCGTGGCGGTCGAGAACAGTGGACGCCTCATCGGCCTGTCGGACGCCCCGGAGGCGTTCGCGCCGACGAACCGCGTGCTGGCCGACCTCGTGCATCGGTTCCCCGGGCTGCGACTCCCGGCCTCGGGCAGCGTGATGGGCGCGCTCGTGCCGGCCATCCTCGAGCAGAAGGTGACCGGCATCGAGGCGCGGCGAACGTGGCGTGCCCTCCTCCGCGAGCACGGCGAGCCGGCGCCGGGGCCGGCGGGCGCGGCCGGCATGCGGTTGCTCCCGGACGGCGCCACGCTGGCCGCGATCCCGTCGTTCACCTGGCATCGTCTCGGCGTCGAGCGCCGCCGCGCGAGCATCATCGGCCGGGCCGCGCGGCATGCCGACCGCCTGGAGACCGAGACGCCCGAGCGTGCGACCGCGCGCCTGCGAGCCATCCCTGGCATCGGCCTGTGGACGATCGCGGAGGTCGCCCGCGTGGCGTGGGGGGATCCCGACGCCGTCAGCGTGGGCGACTTCCATCTTCCCTCGCTCGTCGCGTGGGCGCTGGCGGGTGAGGCCCGGGCCGACGACGCTCGGATGCTGGAGCTGCTCGCTCCATACGCGGGCCAGCGTGGCCGGGTCCAGCGGCTCATCGAGGTGAGCGGCATCGGCATGCCACGCCGCGGGCCGCGCATGACACCCGGCGACATCCGGGCCATCTAGGCGACGAAGAGACCGATGCGCATCGTCCTGGCGACCGCGGGCACCACCGGTGACGCGCGACCGTTCGCGGCGCTCGCGGCAACCCTCGTGGCCGCCGGGCGGCTGGGCTGAAGGGAGTGCGAGGCCGGCCCGCTGGCCGGCCCTGCATCGGTCAGGCGGTTTGGCGCACCTGGACAGCGACCGTCGTCGCCAGCGCGATCAGGTAGACCACCCCGGCGCCGTTCGCGCCGTCGAGCGCGTCCCGCGATCCGCCGCCGATGACGAGCATGATGCCGACCGCGGTTGCCAGCAGCGTGGCCGTGCCCGCGACGACGATCGCGATGCGCTTGCCCCAGCGACCGCCGTCGAGGACGGCGAGCGCGGCGACGAAGCTGAGCACGCCGGCGGCGATGAAGACCGGCCAGAAGGGCGAGAGCTGCTGGGCCAGGGCGAGGTCGCTCGCCGAGACCGGGAGGTGCTGCTCCGCCACCACGGACAGGGCCAGCGGGAAGGCCATGCCGACCGCGACGAAGAGCAGGCCCATCAGCGAGAAGCTGATCGCGGCCACGATCGCGGCGGCGTTGGAGAGGCGGTCGCTGCCGGAAACGGAGACGCTGACGGGGGTGGCGCTGGAACTGGTCATCTCGGTGAAGCCTCGGGTGCTTGCAGTGCCGACCAAGGCGGCCCTTCGTGCACCGTCACCATGCGGGCGCGTCGAGGAGGCCGCGTCGGCCGAGACGACGCGACGCCCTACGTCGTTCGTCCTCCCATTCGGCACGCGCGATGCAGGGTGGGCTGGCATGTGTTTGACCTGTGGCTGCATGGATGCCCATCTGGAGATGGGCGAGGCCAACATCACCTACGACGACATCAAGAAGGCAGCAGACGAGAACGGCCGCACCGTGGCCGAGACGCTCGACATCGTTGACCGCACGGTCGCGAAGGACCGAGGGGAGCATAAGGAGGAGTACGCCTAGCGGCGCCCGCGGTTACTCGGCGTCCGGGATCCCCATCCCGCGCGCCAGCTGACGCGCGTCCTCCCCGGCCCCGAACAGGGTCGCGGATCCCTGGTTGCGCTGCCAGAGCGAGCCGATGAAGTAGAGGCCGGGCAGCTCCGCGACGCCGGCCCGCTGACTCGGGAAGCCCAGCTCATCGGTGATCGGCGCCTCGATCCAGCTGTAGTCGCGCACGTAGCCGGTCGTCCAGAGCACGCTGGCGATTCCCTCGGCCGCCATGTCGAGCTGCCGCGGCACCGATGGCTCGTAGGTGACCGGCTCCCGCTCGTCGGGAGGCGCATCGATGCCGGCGCGCTCGATGAAGGCGTCGAACTGCGGCTGGAAGCGCTCCGCGAAGAACGCGTCGGCAAAGGCGAGCTTGGCCGGCAGGTCGTCTGACAGCGCCAGCCGCTCGCCATCGGCACCCTCGATACGCCCGATGAGCGTCATCGACCCATCGGCCGCGAAGGCGCGCAGGTTCGTGTCGTGCCCGCCGCCATGGCCCGAGAGGTGCGGGTTCGCCATGAGCCGCATCCGCGGGTCCGGCAGCTCCTCTGCCGCCGGCAGGCGGATCCCGTGGCGCGGTCCATCGGTCAGGAGCGCGTGCATCCAGCGGAAGAAGTCGCGGCCGCGATAGCGACGCGGGATGCGCCCCGCCGTGCCGACCGACAGAAAGACGCGACGTCGGCATCGCGCAGCTCCTCGGCGAGCTGTACCCCTGACTGCCCCGTGCCGACGACGAGCACGGCGCCCGAGGGCAGGTCGTCGGGCCGGCGGTAGGCGTGGGAGTGGACCTGGTGCACGCGCGCCGGGAGCGACGAGCCGAGCGGTGGGATCCGCGGCGCGTGGAAGCCGCCCGTCGCCACCACCACGTTCCGTGCTGTGATCATCCCGTCGGTCGTTTCGACCTCGAACCCCGCACCGGAGCGCGGCGTGACCCGACGCACCTCTGTGTTGAGCGCGACCGGCGCACCGATCTTCTCCGCGTAGCCCGCGACGCGCGCGACGAGCTCGTCGCGAGGCATGAAGCCGTCCGGATCGGGGCCTTCGTATGGGTCCCTCGGGAATGACGCCGACCAGTTCGGGGTCACAAGGCGGAAGGCATCCCATCGGTCCTGCCAGCCGCCGCCGAGTGTGGGCCGGCGGTCGAGGATGACGTGGTCGCGAGCCCCCTGGGTGAGGTGCCAGCTCATCGTGAGCCCCGCCTGGCCGGCACCGATGACGACCGTGTCCACGTTGTTCGCAAGCGACACGGACCTTCTCCGTGGGAGTGCGGGTCGGTTGGGGGATGGCGTCCCCGGCAGGATTCGAACCTGCGACCGGCGGTTTAGAAAACCGCTGCTCTGATCCACTGAGCTACGGGGACTCGTCGAGAAGGTAGCAGCCGACTTCCAGGCGCGCCAGCCTAGCCGCGCAGGCTCGCGGCGAGGTCGGCGAGGCCCTGGTCGAGGCCTCGCGGCGCGTAGCCGAGCTCGCGCCGCGACTTGGCATCGGTCGCCCAGTACGTGACGCCGTCCGAGGCGGCGATGAGCTCCGGGAGGTTCGGCGTCAGCCCGAAGCGGCCCGATGCCAGCGGCGCCACCGCGCGGAGGAGCCAGGTCGGCGTCGTCAGTCGCGGCGGCTTCGCCCCGCCCGCCCGAGCCGCGCGCCGGATGGCATCAGCCATGCGGACCAGCTCGCCGCCCAGCACGTACGACTCCCCCACCGCGCCGCGCGCTGCGGCGAGCAGGATCCCCGCCGCCACGTCGTCGACATGGACGAGGTTCAGGCCGAGGCTCCCGAAGGTGATGCTCGTCAGCGTGCCGGTCATCGCGCGCCGCAGCTCACCGCCGAGCTGCGACGGGTCGCCTGGCCCGTAAACGCCGCCCGGCTGGACAATGACGATCGGTGCTCCCTGGCGCTGCCGCTCCTCGGCCGCGAGATGGGCGAGGTGCTTTGTCTCGTCGTAGTAGCTGACGTACCGATATGGCTTCGGCCGGCGGTAGGCCTCGTCGACGACCTGCCCGCCCGTGTTGCCGAAGGCGTTGATCGTCGAGACGTCCACGATGCGCGTCGCACCGGCGGCGATCGCGGCATCGAGCGCGTGCTCGGTGCCGGTCACGTTCGCCGCGTACATCGCCGGCCGCTCGCGATCGGTGATCCCGACGCGGTACACGCCGGCGAGATGAACGACGAGGTCCGCGCCTGCCATCGCTGCGGTGAGGCGGGCAACGTCGGAGAGATCGCCGGGAACGAGCTCGCAGCCGATGTCACGCAAGATGGACGCGCGTGCCGGGTGCCGGACGAGCGCGCGCACCATGTCGCCCCGCGCGCGGAGCTGCCGCGCGACCGCGGTGCCGATGAACCCGCCGCCACCGGTGAGGAAGACGATCATCGGTCCGGGAGGAGGCGCACCGTCGTGCCGAGCGTGTCTGGTTGGAGCATCGAGACGGTCGAGGCGCCGGTCCCGTACTTCGCGATGAGCGCAGCGCTCACCGCCTCGACGGTCGCGGCGTCGGTCGCTGGCTCGGCGCGGATCGCCACGGATCGGCCAGCCGCCCGGAGCGTCGCCGCGCCCTGGCGGGTCAGCTCGCGGAACCATGCGCCGCGCGCGCCACGCACCGAGCGGACATACGCGTCGCCCTCCACGACGACGATCCAGATGATCGTCCGCCGTCGCTCGCCGCCGAGCCGTTCGGTCTCGATCGTGACCTCTCGCACCCCGCGCCAGGAGGTCGAGTACGTCGGGGTCCCATCGGTCGGCCATCGGTGCCATCGTCGCACGTGCCCGTCACACCGGCCGCCGCCGTCGGACAACGAGGATCGCGAGCAGCAGGGCGGCCGCACCGATGCCCAACGCCACCACCGCGGCACGCGTCACGACCTCCGGGTAGCGCGTGCCCTGGACGAAGAACTCGATGTCGACCCCGAGGACCCGTCCCGCCCGCATGTCGGCGTCGGAGGCGTACTGGCGCCCCTGCTCGTCGATGACGGTGACCGCGAATCCGCGGTCCTGGGCCTCCTGCCACGTGTAGCTCGTGCCGTCGGGGGTCTGGAGCCCGGTGTCGAGCACCAGGGAGCCGGCCGGCAACCCCTGGACCGGCCCGTCGACGCCGAAGCGCGCGACCTGCGCCTCGCCGGCGAGCCATCGGTCCTGGAGGAGGCTGGCGCCGGTGAAGGTCAGCGCCACGACGAGTGCAGTGGCCAGGATGGCGGGCAGCACCCGGCCGATGAGCGAGCCAACCAGCAGACCGATCATGAGCGCCCCCAGCCCGCGCGCCACGATCAGCCAGCCGCGCCGGCCGATCCACGTGAAGTCGTGCCCCATGTCGGCGCCCGGCTGGAGGGCAGCGGCGAGGATCTCGCTCGTGATCGCGAGCGCGCCGAGGAGCACGACCGTCAGTAGCACCATGAACGCAATGCGCCGCAGCAGCCACCCGGTGCGCGAGCGGGACAGCGTCCAGGCAAGCTGGGCGGTGCGGCCGTCGATCTCGCGGGCCACGAGTGGCGCACCGAGGAGCACCCCCATGCCGAACGGCGCGGCGAACGACAGGATGAGCAGGCGCGCCCCCATCGTCTGGAGGTCGTCGACGCGGTCGGCGATCGCCTCGCAGCCGCTTGCGCTGCCGTCGAGACAGCCCGGATGCGCCGTCGCGAGACCGCGCAGCTCGGCGGCGAACCAGAGCATCGCCGCGGCGGTGAGCGCCGTGCCCAGCACCACGAGGATGAGCTCCCAGCGTTGCTGGCGGTACGAGACGCGCGCCCAGGCCAGGACGGCCCTCACGCCGCTACCTCGCCGGCGCCACGACCCGACGCCAGGTAGCCGAGCACGAGCGCCTCGAGAACCGTCACCTGACCGGACCGATGAGCATGGAGAGCGCCCACACCAGCGCCGCGAGGCCGAGGAACGGCAGCGCGATGGCGGATGCGCGGAGCGTATGCATGGCCGGAGTGCCTCGATGCGTGTGGGGTGGATGCTCCGGGCGCCCGGCCGCGCGCACCATCGGTCACCTCCCGCAGCCGGATTGCGGGATTCCCCGCATACCGGACGCACCGATGCCTCTGCTACCTTCGGTCCATGTCGCTCTCGCGCCACGCCCTCGTGGCCCTCCTCGTTGCCGCGGTCGCCACCGTGGCCGGGATCGCGGTGTGGACGAACGGCCGCGTGGATCTCGGCCTGCGGCTCGAGGCGAGCGATGGCGTGGTGCGGGTCGCGGACGTGACGCCGGACGGCATCGCCGCGCGAGCCGGCGTGCTCCCCGGCCAAGTCGCCGTCTTCCTCCAGACCGTGGACGGCGTCCAGGTCAGCGGTAGCCAGGTTCGCCACGAGATCACCGGCGAGACGATCGACAGCGGCGAGCCGCTCAGCACGACGATCCGCCTGCCGGACGAGGCGGTCGACGAGCAGGCGATCTCGGTGATCGAGCTGGGCTACGACGACGGCAGCCAGGTCTTCAGCGGCATGCAGCTGGCCCGGGACGAGTGGGTGCGGACGCTCCTGGAGGCGAGTTGGCTCATCGTGGTGGGCCTCGCCGTCGGCGCGGTCACGTGGTTCGCGCTCTCACGTGGGGCGGCGGGAGACGTCGGGCGGGCAGAGGCGTCGGTCATGGGTATGGCAGTGGCCACCCCGCTCGTCATCATGCCCGCCGTCATCGCGGGCACGGCCCAGGGCATCGCCGGCGGCTACCTCGCCGCTGGCGCCGCCGCCCTCGTCGTGGGCTCCGCGCTCGCCGGCCACCATCCGGAGCGCGGATGGCAGCGGACGGGTCGGATCTCCGCCGTGATCCTGCTGGCGCTGACCGCGCTCCTCGTCGTCCGCTATCTCTCCGCGCCCGCTCTGTCGGTCGACATGCGCGGCCAGATCGCGGCGCTCGTCACCGCGACCGGGCTGGTGCCGGCGCTCATCGCGGCCGGGGCGGCGAGCCAGCTCCGGGATCGAGCATCGCTCGTCTCGCTCGGCCTGCTGCCCGGCGTCGTCGGGTCGGTCATCGCCATCAGCGGTATCAACCTGCTTCCCCTGCTCGTGGTGGCCGCCCTCCTTGGCTGGCAGCTCCTCCCGATCCGCCGATTGGCGACGATGGTGGCTCCTTTCGCGCCAGCTCGACCTGCCGTCGCGAGCGGAGAGCTGCTCGCGCCGCCGGACCGCGCGATGACCGAGCGGCGCGACATCGTCGCCCTCCTCATCGGCGCGCTGGCGGTGGTCGTCGGTGCGGCACAGGAGAACGCATGGGCGCTCCTCTTCGGGCTCTTCTTCGGGGGCCTGGCGGCCTACGCCCTCCGTCGCGGTTTCCTCGGCGAGGGCTGGACCGATGCCGCGGCGCCGATCGGCGTCGCGATCGCGATCCCGATCTTCATGCTCCCTCCGGGTTTCCCCGCGTTCGACGGTCGGACGGCGGCGGTCCTCGCCGCCCTCGCCGCGCTCGTGGTCGCGCATCTCATCGCGTGGCGGCATCCAGATCCGACCTGGCGCGGCCGGCTCTTCGTCGGCGCCGTGCTCCTCGCCGGGTTCGCGCTCCTCCAGGCGCGCTTCGAGGGGGGCGAGCCGGGGCTCATCTTCATCGGCATCGTGCCGCTCGTGCCCGCCATTGGCCTCCTCGCCACGTCGGACGGCCCGAGCGGATCGGCTAGCGTCGGCCGACTCGAGACGCTCCTCGTTGCCGCAACGCCCGGCATCGCGATGCTCGCCATGGTCAACGGCCCCGGCGTCCTCATCCTTCTCGCCTGGTTCGCGGCCGTCCTGGTCTGGCGTCGCTTCACGCTCGCCCCGCTGCTCGGCATCGCGCAGCGCACTCAGCAGCAGCTCGACCTGGCCGTCGCGGCCGCTGAGCAGGAGCGCGCCCGCCTCGCGGCGGACCTCCACGACGACGCGCTCCAGGAGCTGACCGGCCTCGTGCGACGCCTCGATGCGGCCGGCGACGCGGAGAGCGCCGAGATGGCGCGCGGGGTTGCCGAGCGGCTGCGCGGCATCACCTCCGACCTGCGGCTCCCCCTCCTCGACGATCTCGGGGCCGGTCCCGCGCTCGAATGGCTCGTCGCGCGCGTCCGACCCATGGCCGGCGGCGAGGTTCGCCTCGAGCGTTCGGATCCGTCGCGGCCGCCCAGCGCGGTGGAGCTCGCCGTCTTCCGCGTCGCGCAGGAGGCGCTTGCGAACGCGATGAAGCATGGCAAGGCACCCATCACGGTGCGGTATCACGTCGACGAGGCCGGCCACGTGTCGCTCACCGTGGACGACGCGGGTCCGGGGATCGACCTCAAGGCCGCGGAGGGCGCGCTCGCCAGCGGCCACCTCGGAATGGCGAACATGCAGCAGCGGGCGGAGCAGATCGGTGCGCTCCTCAACGTCCGCGCCTGGCCGACCGGTGGCACGCACGTGGGGCTCGAGTGGCGCCCGCAATGACCGATCCGACCCTACCGATCCGGGTCGCCGTCGTCGACGACCATCCCGTTGTCCGCGAGGGAACCGCCGCGATCGTCGACGCTGCGCCTGACCTCGAGCTCGTCGGCACCGCCGGCGACCTTGAGGAGGCCGTCCCGCTCCTCGATGCCTCCGCCGTCGACGTGCTGCTCCTCGACCTCCGCCTCGGGACCGATTTCGGCTTGCGCGCCCTCCAGGAGCGCAGCGCGAACCTGCCGGCGGTCGTCATCGTGACCTCGTACGACTACCCGCAATACGTCGACGCGGCCCTGCGTCTCGGCGCCGCGGGCTACGTCCTGAAGACCGCCCCCATCACGGAGCTGCTCGACGCGATCCGCGGGGCGGCCGCGGGTCGCCTCGCGTTCGGCGTCCGACCCGGCGCGCCCGGGACTCGTCTCTCTCCCCGGGAGCGAGAGGTCGTCGCCGCGGTCGTCGACGGCCTCTCGAACGACGAGATCGCGTCCCGGCTGGGAATCGCGCCGAAGACCGTGGAGTCGCACCTCCGCCGGCTCTTCGAGCGCCTGGGCCTCGCGAGCCGCACCGAGCTCGCGACCCGCGCCCTCCGCGAGGGCTGGCTCGAGATCCCGGCCGCTCCCGCGCCCTGATCGGTCCAACAAGCGGCCGATCACGGTCAAATGTGCGTCCTGCGCACGGTATCGAGCGATTCCGCGCGAATCTCGGTCAAATGTGCGTCCCGGGCACGTTAGCCCGTCACGGAGGCCGGCACGGGGCGTCCTCCAAGCGTGAAGCCGGCGCCCGCGCCCCTCCAGCGCCCCGTTTTCACCGCCTAACGCGCGTGCCACGCAAATTTGTCCGAGACCGCCCCGTCCGACAGTTCTCCGACATCGGTATGCCTCGTCGCTTCGGCATCGACGATCTCACGGCCCTCGTCGAGCGCGTCCCCGCCGGAGCGACGCTCGCACCGACCGTCTAGACTCGCTCGACCGATGGCTGACGACGACCGCATCATCACCCGCACCCAGCTGCAGACGCCGCAGATCGAGTCCGATCGCGAGCTCATTCGCGACGAGGACCTCCTCAACGAGGAGCACCTGCGTCGCATGGACCAGGTCCTCCTGCGCCGCAACCTCGACCACGCCCGCATCGGGAGCCGCAAGCTGTCGCTCCAGCTCCAGCAGTACGTCCACCTCTACACCCCGGAGGCGAACGAGCTGCGTCGGCGGATCGAGAAGTACCTCGTCATGGAGCGGATGATCGAGCGGGAGATGGCGCGCCGCCACTCGTACTAGGCCGGCGCCGCCAGGGGTCCCGGGCCCCGGAATGTGGACATCGCCCGGTGTGCGGGCGCACCAATGTGGAAAACCCCACGGTGTCCCCGCGTGAGCGCGCCAGGGCGCGAATGACGAATGTCGAGGCTGAGGCGCTGCGGCGGGATCGACCCGCCGAGCGCCGTCCGATCAGGCCGGGGCGAGGCCCAGCACCGGCTCACTGGCCGGCTCGGCGGGCGGCGGAACCACCGCCCGTACCCACGCCGCGAGACGCGGCATCTCGGGCAGCGAGAACGTGATCCCGTGCGCGGCGAGCTGGTCGTGGCCCCAGCCGTGGAACTCACGGCGTGCGGCAACTGAGCACATTTCGTCGTAGAGCTCGGGCCAGCCGATGGGGCGCCGGTGATGGCAGAAGCGGATGAACTCGGCCACGTCGGCCGGTGGGACCTCGCGCCGGGCCGGCGCGGAGGGCGGGCGCACGCTGGGCGTGCCGGACCGCTCGGACATATGCGGCGGGCCTCCGAAGGGATTGGGCAATGGATGAGTCCAGATGCGGTTGCTCGGTTTCGCAGGTGCGAATGATGGGGCACCGGCGGGCCATGGTAGAGGGCTTCCGCGTCGCCCGGAAGGGGGTTCATCCACCAAGTTGTCCACATTCCTTTCCACAGCGACGGGATCGGTGGACACCACCCCGCACCGCAACCCGAAACGGTGGAATTCCGCCCGTTTCCGGGCTCTCAGGGTCGGCCGTCCGCAAAGCGGTCAAGCCGAAACAGACCGATATCGTGGCTCGTCGCGCCATCGATCGCGAGGTCGGCGCAGATCTCGCCGACCACGCTGCAGAACTTGTAGCCGTGGCCGGAGAAGCCGGCCGCGATCGTGACCTGCGGCGCCTCCGGCAGGCGGTCGATGATGAAGTGCTCGTCCGGTGAGTTCGTGAACATGCAGGCCTTGAGCATCTCCGTCGCGCCCGCGGCCGCCGGCAGGTAGCGCTCGACGAAGCCGCGCAGCGCCGCCTCGTCGCGTGGCGTGGTCGATCGGTCCGGATCGTCGGGGTCGATCGGCTCGCGGAAGTGGTGGTACCAGCCAACCTTCACGCCGTGCCCGCCATGGGCGGGGAAGCCGTACCAGCTCCCGCTCTCGACGTCGAGGATGAACACCGGGAAGCGCTCAACGCCGAACGGTGCCGGGTCGCGGGGCGTGAACCAGCCGAGCACCTGGCGCTCCGGGACGGCGAGGGCCGCGAGGCGCGGCACCAGCTGACGCGCCCAGGCGCCGGCACAGATGACGAGCCGCTCCGCCTCGTACGTGGCAGCCGCGGTCCGCACCCGCACCGCCCCTTCGGGCGTCGCCTCCCAGCCCAGGACCGGCTCCTCGAAACGGAGCTCGGCGCCGTGGGAGGTGGCCGCCTCCGCGTGGGCGCGCATCGTCGCCTCCGAGAGGAGGAAGCCTCCATCGGGCTGGTAGACGGCGGTCGTGCCCGGGTCGAGGTTGCGCCAGCCGGGGTGGCGTGCCTCGAGCTTGGCCCGCGTCAGCACCTCGTGCGGCAGGTCGTGGAGCTCAGCCGCCACCAGCGCCCCGCGAAACATCGGTCCGTCGTCGGGGCCGCCCTCGAGGCTGCCGGTGGTGATGAGCAGCTCCTCGCGGGAGATCCGCTCCAGCTCATGCCACAGCTCGTAGCTGCGCCGGAGGAGGGGGACGTACGACGCATCCTCGTGATACGCGAGGCGGATGATCCGCGTCAGGCCGTGCGACGAGCCGCGCTCGTGGGCGAGCTCGAACTGCTCGAGCCCGAGCACCCGCTCGCCGCGGCGCGCGAGGTGGAAGGCGGTCGCCGTCCCCATCCCGCCGAGACCGATGACGATCGCGTCGTACCGCTCGGCCATCGGCGGAGTCTAGCCGAGCCGTAGGATGCGGCGGTGCTCGTCATCCTGCCGCCCTCGGAGACCAAACGCCCGCCGCCCGACATCGGCCCCCCGGTTTCGCTGGACCAGCTCTCGTTTCCGGCGCTCAACGCAGTGCGGGCGCGCGTGCTCGACGCCCTCATCGCGACGAGCGCGGAGCGTGACGCGCGCCGTCGCCTGCTGGTCGGCCCCTCGCTCGCCGAGGAGGTGGCGCGCAACGAACACCTGCGCGAGCTGCCGGCCAGGCCGGCGATCGACACGTACGCCGGGCCGCTCTACGGCGGCCTCGATCCGGGGGGCTGGTCGCCGGATGCCCTGCGGCGGTCGGCGGACGAGGTCGTCATCGTGTCGGCCCTCTGGGGCGCCCTCCGTCCGGGCGACCGCATCCCGCCGTACCGGCTGCACGTCTGTTCGCGGCTCGTCGAGATGGACCGATTGGAGCCGACCTGGCGGACGGTCCTGCCGGCTGTGCTCAGCGATGCGGCTGGCACCGGACCGATCCTCGATCTCCGCTCCCGTGCCTACCAGGCCGTCGGCCGTCCAGACGGTCTCGACGACCAGACGGTTACGCTGCGGGTTCGTCCATCGCCGAGCGGCGGTCCACATATCGGCGATGTCATCGCGAAGCGGATCCGCGGGGAAGCGGCCAGCCATCTGCTCGAGGCCGGGGGCGATCCCGAGGATCCGCTCGACCTGGCCGAGCTG